>JBGTSD010000037.1:0-25873 GCA_041940385.1 Phycisphaerales bacterium
AGCACGCTGATGTAGAGACCGCCTGCGTCGTCGAACCGCGCGAGCGCGGCGGACGTCTTCGCCATCTGCATCAGCGACAGGCCGGACTCCTGCATCCGGGCGCCGCCGGAGCACGACACGATGACCAGCGGCAGGTTCTCCGCCGTCGCGTGCTCGATCGTGCGCGTGATCGTCTCGCCCACCACGCTGCCCATCGAGCCCATCATGAAGGTCAGGTCGAGGCAGCAGAGCGCGACGGGGCGGCCCTTGATGAAGCCGCGGCCCGCTTTGACGCCCTCGTTCTGCCCGGTGCGCTTCTGCTCGTCGACGATGCGCGCGATGTAGGGCTTGCGATCGACGAATTCGAGCGGGTCGGCGCAGCGGAGGTTGGTGAACATCGGCTCGAAGGAGTCCGGGTCGCAGAGCTGGCGGACGCGCTCATCGGCGCCGATGCGGAAGTGGTGGCCGCACTCGGGGCAGACGTGGAGGTTGGCCTCCATCTGCTTGCGGTAGATCATCTGCCCGCAGTCCTGCGCGGGGCAGCGGAGCCAGAGGCCCTCCGGGATGGGGTTGGCGCCCGGCTGCTTGACGTCGATCCATGTGCGAACACCGACCTGGGTCATGTCTGCGTGCCTTTCGGGTGGCCGGAAGAGGCGGGCGCATTATGCGCCGGCGCGAACTCCTGTACGCACCGAGTCCAGCCGGGACCGATCGACCTCGAGGGTTTCGATGGTGGGGGCGTCCTCGGTGACGCGCCACAGCTCGGCGAGCGGGCGCTCCTGGAGCCAGCAGCGGACGATCGCGAACGCCAGTGGACGAAGCACGATCGCGACCGGCCCCTTGCCGGCCTTGGAGACGGCGCGGCTGAGGGCGGTGATGATGCGTTCCTCGGCGTCGACGAGGTTCTCGCCGTCGGGCGGGGTGAGGGAGCCCGGATCCTCGCGCCAAGCGCGGAGGAGGGTCGGGTGTCGCTCGATGAGTTCGGACTCGCGGAGCCCGGCCCAGAGGCCGAGGTCCATGTCCTGGAGGTCTTCGACTTCGCGCCGACGCGCCCCGCCGCGCTCGACGATGGCCTGCGCCGTCTGGCGGCTGGCCTCGTCGGGGGCATGGAGGATGAGCGTGAGGGCCTTGGCCTGTCCGTTCAGGGAAGTGTCGAGGGAGGCGACCAGAGCTTCGCGCCCGGATTCGCTCATGGGCAGGTCCGTCGAGCCCTGGAGGCGCCCGGCGTCGTCCCACTCCGTCGCGCCCGAACGAACGAGCGTCAATGTCAGGTTTCCGGCTTTGGTCATTGGGCAGGACCGATCCGCAAGGACGAGGTCAGTCAGGCGGCTCCGCCGCGGAGGGGCTGACCCCTGATCCCGAATCGGCGAAGACGATAGCAGTCCTCCAACCCCGTCACCACTCCCGTGACCCGGTGGAGGCCAGATTTGTTCGGGTGAATTTCGGGTTATCTGACCTTGGCCCTATATATAGGTTCAGGTCTCACGACCCCCGCAACTGCTTGATGACCCCGGCGCGGCGATCGTTCGGCACGCCGAAGACGGCCGACGCCGCGACGAGGACATCGCACCCGGCCTCGGTCACCGCGCTGGAGTTGGCCGGTTTGACGCCGCCGTCCATCTGGATGCGCTTGCCCGGGCCGAGGAGCTTGCGCAGGGCGCGGGTCTTGTCGAGGGTCTCGTCGATGAACGCCTGGCCGCTGAAGCCCGGGTTCACGCTCATGACGAGGACGAGGTCCACGTCGTTGGGATCGAGCGCGCTGGTGAGGCGATCGAGGGGCGTGGGGGGGTTGATGGCGATGCCGGCGGTCATGCCGCGGGCGCGGATGCGCGCGGAGAGTTCGTGGATGGCGCCCTTGGTCGGCGCGACCTCGATGTGGAAGGTCAGGTGACTCGCGCCGGACTTGGCGAAGGGCTCGATGTACTGCGCGGGGTCGGTGACCATGAGGTGCACGTCGAGCAGGACGTCGGGGAACGCCTTGCGGACGCCTATGCACATGTCCGGGCCCATCGTCAGGTTCGGGACGAAGTGACCGTCCATCACGTCCAGGTGCAGGAGGTCCGCGCCGGCCTCGAGCACGCTGCGGCACTCGGCGGCCATGTTGCCGAAGTCCGCGGAGAGGATCGAGGGCGCGATGAGCGGGCGCTGCGGCGGTCGAGTGAAAAGGTTCACGAGCGCACCATAGGGGCACGGGCACGACGCTGCGCAGCGCGGGCGATCAGGGCTTCGAAGAGCCCGTCGCCGAGCGGATCGCCCCGCTGCGGCGCCCGTTCGGGGTGCCACTGCACGCCGAGATAGAACGGGCGCGCGGGGTCGTCCACCGCCTCGATGACGCCGTCGTCGCTCTTCGCGACGACGCGCAGGCGCCCGGGATTGCTGAGCGCCTGGTGGTGCCACGAGGGCGCGGCGCCGCCGGCGCGGATGACGTCGTGGGCGATGGCGGGCTCGACGCGGTGGAGGTTGTCCTTGGCGTGCGCGCCGGCGGAGGGGAGGACGTCGGGGAGGTGCTGCTCGAGGTTGGCGCCGGCGTGCAGGCCCATCATCTGCATGCCCATGCAGACGCCGAGGACGGGCGTGTCGCGATGGTCGGGCTCGTCGAGAATGCGCAGGAGGGCTTCCTCGTAGGCCTGGCGCGCGCTGTGCATCACCTTGGCCTGGGGATGTGTCGCCTGGCCGTAGGACTCCATGCGCGGGTCGTCGCCGCCGGTGAAGACGACGGCGTCCACCGCCGCGGCGTGGGCGCGGGCGACGGATTCGGCGAGCGAGCTGTCGGCGGGGGGGCAGAGGAGGATCGGGACGCCCCCGGCGCGAAGAATGGCCTCGGCGTATGCGCGGCGGCTGGTGAACGAACGATCGTCCACCTCGCACGTCACACCCACGATGGGCTTTCGATCCATGCCGACGAACCTCCTGAGCCGGAGTCTACGAGTGTCCCGGATGCTTCGTTCATCGACGTTTCGAGGTCGTGTGCTCGCGTGGATCGGGCCGGCGGCGGCCGCGCTGGCGCTGGGCGCGTGTTCGCCGGGGTACGAGTCCACGCTGGGGCTGTACGAGCCGGTCTCGGCGCACGCGCGGGCGCCGCTGCCCGAGGAGGCGGTCGTGCCGATCGTGGACGAGATCCCATTCGGCCGGCCGTACGTGGCGATCGGCCGGATCGAGTTCTCGACGGTGAACGCGCCGGCGTGGGTGGACGGCGCGCTGCAGTGGCATGCGCGCCGGGTGGGGGCCGACGCGGTGCTGGTGCTGGATCGCTCGGCGCGCGAGGAGGAGTACACGCGATACGTGCCGGGGTCGTACTGGGGGCCGCGGTATTCGTACGGGTACGTCTACGGCCCGCGCGGGAGTTGCCGGTACGTGTCGACGTGGTACGGCTGGGGCGGGTATTACGACAGCGGCTACGCGGAGACGCGCGTGCGCACGCGGTACAGCGTGGATGCGGAGTTCGTCATCCTGCTCGACAGGGACACGTTCGGCTGGATCGGCCTGCGTCCGCTCGAGGTGGGCAACACCGGCGAGCTGGTGATCGATGCGCTCGAGCCCGGCGGCCCGGCCGAGCGCGCGGGGTTGCGCGCCGGCGACATCCTCGTGCGCATCGGCGACTATCGCGCCGACCAGGGGATGCGGGACTTTCTGAGGAATGGACCGGCGCCGCGGGTGGGCGAGGCGATTGAGGTGGAGGTCCGACGCGAGGGGCGCGGGTGGGTGTACACGGTGACGCCGGAGCGGGAGCCGGGGTGGTGAACGTGGGAGTTCTAATCCGTGAGCCGCAAAGCGGCGGCAGTTCGTAGCCCCGGGCGCCAGCCCGGGGTTCGCGTGCGTGAGCATGGAGAGCCGCAGAGCGGCGGCACACGATCGAACAGCGGTGGCGCTACGTCGTAGCTTGAACCGAACGCGACAGCGACCCACGGCTGGCGCCGTGGGCTACGACCTGCCGCCGCTCTGCGGCTGAGCGCTTGCAATCATCAATGCCCGCGCGGAACGGTGACCGCCTCAAACGTCGCGAACATCTCGTGCACCTCGGCCAGCGAGTCCAGCTTGACGAACTCGCAACAGGCGTCGAAGCGCATCCAGAGGGCGAGGACCTCGGGGGTGTTGTGGGCCTTCTCGACCGCTTCCTCGCTCGCCCACTCGGAGACGTCCACGATCACGCCGTTGTGGGCGCGGCAGGTGATGTTGGGCCGATCCGTCGCGAGGCCCAGGCGCCGCAGGAGCGGGAGGCGGTCGGCGATGACCGCGAGCAGCTCCTGTTCCTTGCCCGGCTTGGGTTTGAACGCGGCGAAGGTGATGCGTCCCATCGGGTCTCTCCGTCAATCGGCGGGTGCGTAGCGGCTGCGGGCCCAGGCGCGGAACGCGCTGACGCGCTCGTGCTGCTGGACGCTCAGCGGCGGCGAGGCGCCGAGCTGGCTCAGCAGACGCGGCGTGTCGAGCGTGTCGCCGATGGCGAACGCCTCCTGCATCGCCGCGAGGATGCCCTGCTCGATCTCGGCGCCGCTGTAGCCGTCGGTCGCCGCGACGAGCGCATCGAGGTCGAAGCGCGACGGCACCTGCCGGCGCTTGCGGAGGTGGATCTCGAAGATGCGCCGGCGCGCTTCGGCAGTGGGGAGGTCTACGAAGAAGATCTCGTCGAAGCGGCCCTTGCGCAGCAGCTCGGGCGGGAGAGCGTCGATGTCGTTGGCCGTGGCGACGATGAAGACCGACGCGCGATGCTCTTGCATCCACGTCAGGAGCGCACCGAACATGCGCTGCGACAGGCCGCCGTCCACGCTGCGGCTCGCGGCGGACGCGAAGCCCTTCTCGATCTCGTCGATCCAGAGCACGGCGGGCGCCATCGCCTCGGCCTGGAGCAGCGCTTCGCGCAGGCGGCGCTCGCTCTCGCCGACGTAGCGGTCGTAGAGCGCGCCGGGATCGAGGCGCAGGAGCGGGCGCTTCCACGCCGCGGCGATCGCCTTGGCCGCAAGACTCTTGCCCGAGCCCTGAACACCGAGCAGCAGCGCTCCGCGTGGCGGGGTGATGCCCGAATCGCTGGCGAAGGGCGTGAACGAGCGTTCGCGGGCGCGCACCCACTTCTTCAGGCGCGCGAGCCCGCCGATGTCGTCGAGCGAGGCGGGTGTCTCGACGGGCGAGAGGACGCCGAGCCCGGCGAGGAGTTCGCGCTTGCCGCGGACGATGACGTCGAGGTCCTCGGCGCTGAAGACGCGGTCGATGGCGACGGCCTCGGCGACGAGGTTGCGGATCTGTCGGCGCGAGAGGCCGCGCAGGTTCTCGACGGCGGCGCGAAACACGGCGGGGGCGACCTGCGCGTCGATGGGCGCCTCGCGGTGCATGTCGCGCAGGGTGCGCTTGAGGATGAGCTCGATCTCGTCGTCGTCGGGCAGGGTGGGGCGGATGAGCGTGGACGCCGCGCCGATCGGGCCGGGGACGTCTTCGCGATGGTCGATCATCGCGATGTGCGCGCGGTTGGGCGCGCCGAGGCGGTGGTCGAAGGCCTCGATGAGTTCGCGCAGCGCGCGGCAGGCGATGGGGTCGGTCAGGTGGTCGGCGAGGTCGAGCGTGATGAGGAGGACCTTGTCCGCCGCGTGGAGGAGCGCGTAGTGCAGGGCGCCCGCGGCCTTGACGGTGTCGGGCACGGGGTCGCCCGCGACGTGCCCGATGCGCAGGCCGCGCGTCGCGGACCAGGTCCAGGGCTCGAGCTCGAGCGCCATCGCGGCCTGCATGGCGGCGTCGCGCGCGTCGGGCTCGTCATGGGTGACGATGCGCACGCACGCACGTCGCGCGGCGAAGAGATTGCGGAGGCGGTCGGGGAGGGGGGTCATCTACCGGGATTGTGACAATGCACGAGCAGGCAAGGAAGGTTCGTGTCACGAGATCGAATGAAGATCAACCCGTCGACAGTTGGAGGCGCGCGTGCATTATGTCGGATTCCGCGGATCGGAGCCGCGGTGCGGCGATCTTGAGTAGCCCACGGCTTGAGCCGTGGGTCAGGACTCGCATCGGATCGCGAGCCCCGGGAGGGGCGGCATGAGGTCGGTCTGTGACTTGTGCCGCCGCTCTGCGGCTCAATGTAACTGTCGCACCCGTACCCCGGGCTCGCGCCCGGGGCTACGTCATGCCGCCGCACTGCGGCTCAATCGATCAGAACTCCGAATTGCCCGGCGTCCGCGGGAAGGGGATGACGTCGCGGATGTTCGCCATGCCCGTCACGAACTGGATCACGCGCTCGAAGCCCAGGCCAAAGCCCGCGTGGGGGACCGTGCCGTAGCGGCGAAGGTCGCGGTACCACCAGTAGTCCTGCTTGTTGAGCTTCATCTCGTCGAGGCGACGGTCGAGGACGTCGAGGCGCTCCTCGCGCTGCGAGCCGCCGATGATCTCGCCGATCTTCGGCGCCAGCACGTCCATCGCGGCGACGGTCTTCTCGTCGTCGTTGAGCCGCATGTAGAAGGCCTTGATGTCCTTGGGGTAGTTCATCAGGATCACCGGCTTCTTGACGAGCTTCTCGGTCAGGCAGCGCTCGTGCTCGCTCTGCAGATCGAGGCCCCACTTCACCGGATACTCGAACTTCTCGCCGGACTTCTCGAGCATCTTCACGGCGTCGGTGTACGTCATGCGCTCGAAGGGCGTCTCGACCAGGTGCGTGATCGTCTCGAGCACCGTCTTGTCGATGTGCTCATTGAAGAACGCCATGTCGTCGGGATTCTCCTCGAGCACGGCCTTGAAGAGGTACTTCAGGAACGCCTCGGCCACGTCCGCGTCGCCGGCGAGGTCGCAGAAGGCGATCTCGGGCTCGATCATCCAGAACTCGGCGAGGTGGCGGCTGGTGTTGCTGTTCTCGGCGCGGAAAGTCGGGCCGAAGGTGTAGACCTTGGAGAGCGCGCAGCAGAACGTCTCGACGTTGAGCTGGCCGGAGACGGTCAGGTGCGATTCCTTGCCAAAGAAGTCCTTGGAGAAATCGACCGCGCCGTCCTTGGTCTTCGGGATGTTGACGAGGTCGAGCGTGCTGACGCGGAACATCTGGCCCGCGCCCTCGCAGTCCGAGCCCGTGATGATCGGCGTGTGGATCCAGAAGTAGCCGCGCTCATGGAAGAAGCGGTGCACGGCCATGGCGAGCGTGTGGCGGACGCGCGCGACGGCGCCGATGGTGTTGGTCCGCGGCCGCAGGTGTGCGACCTCGCGCAGGTACTCGAACGTGTGCCGCTTCTGCGCGATCGGGTAGGTGTCGGGATCATCGACCCAGCCGACGACGCGGATAGCGCCGGCCTTGAGCTCGACGGTCTGGCCCTTGCCCTGGCTCTCGACGATCTCGCCGTCGGCCTCGATGGCGCAGCCGGCGGTGAGCTTCAGGATGTCGCTCTCGTAGTTGGCGAGGTCATTCGGCGCGACGACCTGCATGGGGTTGAAGCAGGAGCCGTCGCTGAGGTTGATGAACGACAGGCCGGCCTTGGAGTCGCGCCGGGTGCGGACCCAGCCCTTGAGCGTCGTCTTCGTGCCGGGCGACGCCTGGAACGCATTCTTCACCGAGAGCCATGACATGGTGCGATCTGCCTCCGAATGGGCCTGAAGCGGACAGTGGGGGCGTCATGGTACTCCCGGCGCCGGGGCATGAAACGACGCACGCGTTCGGGCCGATGAACGGCCCGAACGCGTGCGTACAGAGGGGGGCGGGATGAAGCTTGGCGGCCGCGGGACGAGAGACTTAGAAGTCCCGTCCCAGCGCGCCCTCCGGCGTGTCGTGGAGCGTCATGATCAGCTCCAGATCCTTCATAGGGTTGGGTGCGGCCGGGGTTGCGGCGGTGGGATCGTGCAGGTCGGCGTGCCCGTCGGCGAACGCGACAGCGGTGCGCATCTGGTAGTGCCCGCCGACGACCGGCGGCGCCTTGCGCACGTATGCGATCTCCGCGTCCCAGAGCAGCGCCTTGTTCGACGGGAACGCCACCTCGCTCTGGCGCACGCCGTGGAGCAGGTCCTGGTTCGCCGTCGCGCCCTCGCGCCACAGCGCCGGGCGCGCGATGAACGAGTTGGAGTAGCGGTACGAGATCGCCTGCTCCGGCGTGACGGCGTCGGGGTCCTCGAAGGGAATGTTCGGCAGCTCGGTGTCGCGCCCGGGCGAGAGCCACGTCGCGTAGTGCTCCTTCCACGGCGCGACGGTCGAGACGAGACCCGGCCAGATGCCCGCGAGCAGCCAGTGCGGATCGACCGCGATCACCACGCCGTCCGGCCACCAGCGCACCATGATCGCGTCGCCGGGCGCGGGGCGGTCGAGCCCCGGCCCCACCTGGCCGGGCTTGAGGAACGGATAGCTCTGGAATTCCTCGGCGTAGGCGTGGAACGACGAGGTCGTCGTGCGCGCGTTGGCCAGCGCCTGCACGCGACTCGCGGCCACTCGTGCACCGGAGAGCGTCGGCAGGATGATCGAGATCAGCACCCCGATGATGCCGATCGCGACCATCAGTTCGATCAGCGAGAATCCCCTCGTTCGAGTCTTCATGTCCATATCGCTCGCTCCTCTGCGTGTGTCGAAGGGGGAGGTCAGTTGCCCCGCATGGCGCGCCCCATCATCGAGCGCAGCGCCTGGTCGTCGCTGGACATGATGTTGATCTGGAGCGGCTGCCACGAGCGCGCCGTCGGGTTCCAGACCATGATGGCGCCGATCATCGTCGGCGGCTCCGTCGGCTTCTCGCCCTGCACGAGCAGCGGCGCCCGGACCTCGACGGCGCGCATCTTCTTCCTCTCGAAGTCGTCGATCTCGGGGTAGACGCCGGAGGTGCGCATGCCGATTACCGCGGTGCGTCCGCCGTTGTCGCGTTCGCCCTCCATCGGCATCTCGCCGCGCTTCGGGTCGTAGGGCAACACCTTGGCCTTGCTGACGTCGATGGAGGCGTGCTTGAGGAGCGCCATCAGCGGCGAGCGGCCGGCGGGGCGCTCCGGCGGATTCGGCGATTCGTCCGATGGCGTCGACGCGGGCGCGCCGAGCTGGCGAGCGACCGTCGCGATGGCGTCGGCGTCGCCGCGGAGATAGGGCGACATCGCGAGCGCGTAGTGCTCGGCGAGCTTGCCCTGCGCCTCGGCGCCCATGGATGCGAGACTCTGATCGGCGCCGGCGAGCGAGGACACCGCCGCGCGCATCTCGGAGAGCAGCGCCTCGACGTCGCCATCCGACTGCACCGGCGCGAAGGTTGCGGGATCGGCGGGCGGCGGATCGTTTCGCGGCCCAGCGACCTCGCGCTCGATCCCGGGCCCGTTCGGGCCTGGACCATCGCGCTGCGGGCCGCCGACCGGTTCGACCCTCGGCGGGCCGATCGGGCGCTTTTCCCGGCCCGTGGACATCACCGCCCACGCTGCCAGGCCGCCGCCCGCGATGCCGAAGATCATCGCCAGCACCAGACCCTTGCTCGCGGCGCCTCGCGCCGTCCGTCGCTTCATGGCTGCCTCCTCGCCCCGGACGCCTGGGGAATCGTCCTCCCTCGCAGAGACGCGCCGGCGGGCCTTCCCTGTCAGCGCGCCGGCGTGATTCCCGCCGGAAAGCCCGTCGGGGACCGCTCGAGGCCGTCGAAGAACCGCAGATACTCGCCCGCGACGGCTTCCGGCCGGAAGCGCCGCCCGGCCTCGCGGCAGGCGTCGGACGTCTGCCGGTAGAAGCTCTCATCGTCAAAGAGCCGCTCCACGAGCGACATCCACGGCGCCGCGACGGATTCGGAGACGGGAGCGGGGGTGTCGACGGTCAACTCGGGCGGCAGGGGCAGGACGAATCCGCCGCCACGGACGGTCTGGGGCAGACCGCCGCGATCGGAGACGAGGATCGGGACCCCATTCGCCATTGCCTCGGCGCCGATGCGCCCGCCGGGCTCATCCCAGACGCTGGGCGCGACAACGACGCGCGTCGCGGCGAAGAAGTCGCGCGGGCGTGCGACGCCCGGGGAGACGGCGATGGATGCGTGCCGGCGCAGGTCGAACGGCGGGTCGGCGCGCAGGCCGGCCTCGACGAGGTTCGCCGCGCCGGTCCGCGCTTCGACGACGAGGATCGGGATGTCCGGCCGGCGCTGGCCGAGCATCTCGGCGAGGCGCGCGACGAGCATGGCGCCCTTGACGTTGGAGGGGTTCACGAATGTGAGGAAGTGCGGCTCGCGCTGCGGCGCCACGACGTCGTCCCAGTCGAGCGGCGCGATGATCGGCGTCGAGCGCAGGCCAATGCGCTCCTCGTACCAGCGCTGCGCGAAGGGGCTGCACACAAGGACGCCGTCCACGGCTTCGAAGGCGAGCGGGTGCCCGTACTCGAGGTTGCGCAGGCCGAAGGCGACGAGCGAGCCGCGCTCGCGCAGCCGGCGCCGGCGCTCGACCTGGTGGGGCAGACTGCCGAAGGTGAAGACGATGTCCGGCGCGTCGCCGGCGGTCTCCTGATCGACGAAGCGGTCGAACACGCCGGGGTCGTGATCGTCGAGGAGCGCGTAGCGCACGGCGCGGCTCTCGAAACGCAGCGCGCCGTCGGGGCCGATCTGCGGCTCGCAGCCGAGCACGCGCAGGAGGGCGACGACATCCACCTGTTCGGCGCGCTCGGTGGCGGTCGTCGCGACGGCGCGGACGTCGTAGTGGTCGGACGCCGCGAGAAACTCGGCGATCGTCCGCATCGAGCGCGCGGCGCCGCTGGCCGGGTCCTGCGGCAGTTGCTCGATCTGGAGAAGAACGCTTCGGCGCACGGCACGTTCATACCGCGCCGCGCCGGGCCTAGCAGGACTGACCGAACATGCCGAGCAGCAGGTTCAGGTCGGGGAAGCCGATCTCGCCGTCGGCGTCCACATCCGCGTTGAGGTCCACGCCCTGCTGGCCGTAGGTCCCGAGCATCACGTTGAGATCGTGGAAGTTCACGATGCCGTCGTTGTTCACATCGCCGGGGCAGTACGTCAGCTCGAAGCCGGGCACGATCGCCGCGGCGCCGATGCCCTGCGGCGTTCCGGGCTTGAAGAGCGTCAGCCCCACGAGCCCGTTGACGGGTCCGGCGACGGACGTGAACGAGAACGTGTAGAGCGTGCCCCAGCGGATCGCGTTGGTGTTCGGATTCTGCGCGAACGTCGCCGGGCTGCGCCAGCGGAAGGACGCATCGCCCAGGAGCAGGACCCACTCGGCGTTGTCGTAGATCTCACCCGAGTGATAGTCGGCATCGTGGAAGGTGAACCCCATGGGGTTCGGATCGGCGCCCATCGAGAGCGTGAGCTCGCCGACGGCGCGATCGGAGGAGATGTTCTCGACCACGATCGTGTATCGCCAGCGGCCGTTGCCGATCGGCTCGGCGTCCGATCCGACGTGCAGCACGCCGTCGCCCGGCACGACGACCTCCGTCACCAGAATGCCCGCGTCCGGCGCGCCGTTGTGATTGAGCGCCTTCCACGCCTCGACGGCCGAACCCTGGGAGAGCGCGCCCTGCGCGGCGAGATTGAACGCTGGATTCACAGCGAACCGCCGCCACGAGGCGTTGTTCGCCGTCGCGCCGCCTGCGGCGTCCTGGAACTGCACGACCACCGTTTCACCGATGTAGATCGCGTTCGGCACGGACAGATCGGCCTCGGCGACCTGGAGCCGTTCGCAGATCGCGGTCGGGTCGCCGCCGCAGGCGTTCCCCGGCAGTGGCCAGGTGAGCACGCCGGTGGACGCGTTGACGCCGGAGCGAGGCGCGAGGAAGGCCTGTGAGCCGAGGGAACTGGAGGAGTTGGGGCTCGAGCAGCCCGGACCAAGGAGCGTGATGTCCCCGGATGGATTGCACGTGCCGCAGAGATTCTGCGAGATCGCGCTCACGCCGTGCCAGGCGAGGCTCATCCCGATCTGTTCGATGCGCCCGTTGGCGATGCGATGCAGATTCTGCCCGAACGCCGGGTGCTGTGCGTTGCTGTTCCACGCGGCGTTCTCGTCGCCGATGTTGCAGGTTGAGATCCCGAAGGAGTACGCCTGCACATTGCCCGGCCCGGGCGTGGGCGTCCACTTCGAGACGCCGGACATGTCGCCGATGACGAGGTCGGGCGAGCCGGCGGTGGCGGCGCCGGCGAGCGCGGCGAGCGCGAGTGCGGTCATGGGGCGGAGTGTCATGGGAGCGTCTCCGAGAGGTGGATTCGATTCAGCAGGACTGGCCGTAGCCGCCCAGCAGGAGGTTCAGATCGCCGAAGCCGGTCTCGCCGTCGCCGTCGACGTCGGTCGCCTGCTCCGGCGCCGCGACGCCGTAGGCGCCGAGCAGCAGATTCAGATCGGAGAAGTCGGTGGCGCCGTCGCCGTTGATGTCGGTGGGGCAGAACACGGACGACGGGGTCGTCGCGGGCGCGTCCACGGCGTCCGGCGTGCCGGGCTTGAAGAGGCCGAGCGTCACGCTGCTGTCGTGCGGCAGGGCCGCGGACTCGAATTGGAAGGTGTACATCGTTCCCCAGCGCAGCGCGTTGGTGTTCGGGTTCTCGTCGAACGTCTCCGGGCTGTACCAGAAGATCGTCGCGTTGCCCTCGAGGATGGTCCAGTCGGTGTTGTCGTACGGCTCACCGGAGTGGTAATCGACGTCGTGGAACGTCACGTTGTCCGGGTCGGGGTCGGCGCCCATCACGACTGCGAAGGAGCGCACGGCGCGGTCGCTGTTGATGTTCTGCACGGCGTAGGTGTAGCGCCACATGCCGCCGCCGATGTTCTTCGCCTTGGACGCGACGTAGATCGAGCCATCGTCCGGCACGTCGATGCGCTCGACGCGGACCGAGGGATCGACCTGCGCCCAGGCAAAGATCGCGGCGTCCTCGATCGTTGTGTCCGTCGGCATCATCGTGAGCTGCGGCCCGGCGAAGGCGACGCGCCGATAGGCGCTGTTGAACAGCTTGGCGTCCATCGTCGTCTCGTCCGGCGAGATGAGCTGGAGCTCGGCGAAGTACCAGGGATGCGCGGGGTCAATCTCCGCCGCCTCCACCTGCAGGCGCTGCCCGATGTGCGATGTATCGCCCGACGTGTCGCCGGGAACCGGGAAGAGCGCCGTCCACGGATTGACCTCCGAGCGCCGGCGCAGATTGAATTGGTGGCCGGTGACGCCGGCCGTGGTGGACGTCAGGCAGCCCGGACCGAGCGAGCCCGTCGGCGCGGCGTTGCAGAAGTTGCAGTGGCTCTGCAGCGGGAAGAACTCGTTGTACACCCACGACATGCCGATCTGCCGGATCATCCCGTCGCGCACGACGAAGAGATTGCTGGTCGAGATCGGATGCTGCGGCGCGTTCGGGCTCCACATCGACGCCGTCGTGCCGCCGTTGCAGATGGTGTACCCCAGCGTGTACGCCACCTTGCCGTCGATCGGCGCATTGGTCCATGTGCCGGCGCCGTTGAGGATCGAGGGGACGTACAGGTCCACGCCGCGCGCGAGCGAAGCGCCGGCCGCGAGCGCCGCGACGAGAGCAGAGAGAGACAGCGATGCGTGAGCCATGACCGGATCCTCCCGCGGCAGAGGTGGGCCCCCAAGGGCCGGGAATCGCGCAGCAGAGCGCTCGCCCCAAGCATCGCGCGCATCAGGGGAACCCGCAACCCGAACGGAGCGCAAATCCCGGCGAACCAGCCGAAAACCCGCCCGATCAGCCCCGCGCCGGCGTCACCAGGCCCTCGGGGCTCTGGAGCAGGTCGATGATGTGCTGCAGGCAACGCGCCGCCTCGGCGCCGTCCACGACGCGATGGTCCGCCGCGAGACTCAGCGGCATGACCTTCGCGATCCGAATGGCGCCGTCCTTCACGACCACGCCCTCGCGCACACGACCGACGCCGAGGATCGCGACCTCCGGGTAGTTGATCACCGGCGTCGCGAAGCGCCCCGCGTAGGAACCCACGTTGCTGATCGTGAACGTCGAACCCATGAGCAGGTCGCGCGGGATCGAGCGATCGCGCGTCATCCGCGCGAGCTCTTCGACCTGACGAGAGATCTGCAGCACGCCGAGGGCGTCCGCGTCCGCCAGCACCGGCACCGTCAGGCCGTGGTCGGTGTCCGCGGCGACGCCGATGTGGATCGAGCGATGCCGCAGGATCTCCGCCGCCTCGTCGTCCACCGTCGCGTTGAGCGAGGGGAACGCCTTGAGCGCGCGGCAGGTCGCAGCGATCACGAAGGGGAGGAACGAGAGCTTCTCGCCCGAGGCCGCGGCGGTGCGCTTGCGCACGCCGTCGAGCGCGGTCACGTCCGCCTCGTCCATGACGTTGAAATGGACCGCGGTGTCGATCGACTGACGGAGACGCGTCGCGATGGTCTTGCGCACGCCCCGGAACGGGATGCGCGTCAGCTCGTTGGGCGCGCTCATCCGCACCGGCGTGCGATCGGGAACCGTGGTCGCCAGCGTCGAGGGGCCGTTGCTGTGCGAGACGGTCTCGACGACCTCGCGCTCGACGACCCGGCGCGCCGGCGCGGGCTCCGAACGCTGCGGCGCCGGGCGGCCACCGCCGGCCGCGCTGCGCACGTCCTTCTCCGTCACGCGGCCACCGATGCCGGACCCGGCGACGCCGTCGATATCGACGCCCATGTCGCGCGCCAGGCGACGCACCGCCGGGGTGGCGAGCGCCTTGCCCCCGCCTCCGCCAACGCCCGCGAGCGCGCCGGACATCGTGCCGACAACCGTCCCCGCGTCCTCGGACTCCTCCGGCGTCGGCGCCGCGACCGTGCGCTGCGGCTGCTGCGTCGCCGGGGCCTGCTTCTGCGCGGGGCCCGAGGACGCGCCGCCGCCGCCTTCGTAGGTCCACGCCGGTTCGCCGACCTTCATGATGTCGCCAGGGTTGCCGAAGAGCTCCTTGATCACGCCCGAGCGCGGGCTGGGCACCTCGACAAGCGCCTTGTCCGTCTCCATCTCCGCAACCGTCTGATGCTCCTCCACGGAGTCGCCGGGCTTGACCTTCCACGAGATCAGCTCGGCTTCGTGCACGCCTTCGCCCAGGTCCGGGAGGATGAAGATGTTCGGATCGGAAGACTTCGCGTGGGCCATAGCGGGTCCATCTCCCTGGAAGGCTTGCGTCAGAAGTACGGAGAATGTCCGGTCGAGGGTCCGTCCGCCCCACCTCGGGCGGCGAGCCAGTGTATCGCGCCGGGGCCGCCGATTCCGCCGATTGGGACGCGGGACGCCTGCTGCACCCTCAGTGCACGCGAGGTTGACCGAGAGTCCACTTTCCGCGGCGAAATCGAAACGTACGCTGCTTGCAGCATTGGCGTCCCCGCGGCCCGGACTCGTGATCGGCCGCATTCGTCACCCGGCTCCACGACCGCGCCGGGCCCCGTCTGACATCTGATACGGAGCCCACCCATGCAGACCGCATCCAGCGCGGCCGCCGCGCCGTCGTCCCGTCATGCCCCCGCCGGCCCAGTCCCTCGGGCCTCGTTCCCGGTTCGCCTGCTCGCGTTCGCCTACTGCGTTGCGGCGTACGTGATGTTCCTGGGCGTGTTCCTCTACGCCGTGGGCTGGATCGGCAACTTCCTCACGCCGACCCGCCTCGACGGGCCGCGCACGTCGCCGCTGTGGCAGGCGGCGCTGATCAACGTCAGCCTGCTCACGCTCTTCGCGCTCCAGCACTCGGTCATGGCCCGCCCGACGTTCAAGCGCTGGTGGACGAAGTTCGTCCCCACGCCGGTCGAGCGCGCCACCTACGTGATCGCCACGAACGTCGCGCTCATCCTGATGTTCATCTTCTGGCAGCCGATGGGCATGGTGATCTGGGACGTGCAGAACCCCGCCGGCCGCGCGGCGCTCTACGCGATGTTCGCGATTGGCTGGGCGCTGGTGCTGGTGGCGACATTCCTGATCAACCACTTCGACCTCTTCGGCCTGCGCCAGGGCTGGCTGTACCTCAAGGGCCGGCCGTACACCTACCTGCGTTTCGCGACGCCCTGGCCCTACCGCGTCGTGCGTCACCCGCTCTACGTCGGCTGGCTGTGCGTCTTCTGGTTCACGCCGACGATGACCGGCGCGCACCTGCTCTTCGCCGCGACGACCACGCTCTACATCCTCGTCGCCATCCGTCTCGAGGAGCGCAACCTCGTCGAGTATCACGGCGCCGAGTACGCCGAGTACCGCCGTCGCGTGCCCATGCTGATCCCGCGTTTCGCGCGCCGCGCGGAGCCCTCGTCGCCGGCCGTGGCCTAGGTCCCGCCAAAAGGAAAAACGCCCCGGCGCTCGGGCCGGGGCGTCTGGAGGTTCGAAACGGTCGACCGACGATCAGGCGCGGCGACGACGGACGCCCGCAAGACCGGCGAGGCCGACGAGCGCGGCGCTGCCCGGCGCGGGGATGACCAGGTCGTCGAGGAACCGGCCGCCGCCCGCGTAGACCAGCGAGCTTGTGCCGGAGCCGACATCGAAGACCCAGGCGCCCGAGCCGTTGGTCCACATGACGTTGCCGTTGCCGAGCTGATACACGCCGCGAGCGCCGGACGCGGCGAAGGACGAGATCAGAGCGCCGGTGTTGGCGTTGAGCGTGACGACGTTGTTCGTGGAGAACCCGGCGACGAGGACGTTGCCGGTCACGTCGTGGTCCATCTGCTCGCCGAAGTTCAGCGAGGTGGAGTTATGGAACGGCCCGATGGAGCCGCCGCTGAGGTCGAAGTAGTGCACGTCGTTGTTGCCGCTGCTCGAAGAGACCAGCAGCCCGCCCTGGTGTCCGAGGACATGGAAGGGGCTCGGCGCGAGGCCGGCGGTGTTGAAGAATCCGGTGTTCGTGCCCGAGGTGTCGAAGGTCAGCACGGTGCTGGAGCCGGGCGCGCCGTTGGCGGTGCCGCCGTTGGTGACGTAGACCTTGTCGCCGACGAGCTGCATGCCGCGGATGTTGTCCATGCCGCCGGTGATCGTGCCCATCGCGGTTCCGAAGAGGTCGAAGCGATCGATGCGATCGCCGAGCTGCTGGGAGATCCAGATCTCCTGGCCGACCTGGAGCGCGTGCACCGACGTGCCGCCGCTGGTGAAACCGAAGTAGTTGGAGTTCACGAGCGAGCCATCGAACGGGTTGAAGAGCACAACCCGCGCGTTCGTCGAGTCCGGCATCATCACGTACGCCTGACCCGCCGCGGCCGCGCCGGACAGGCACGCCGACGCAGCGACCGCTGCAACAATCCTGGACATGTTTCTTCCTCCACTAAACGGCGCACACCGCGCCGTGACGCGCTCGCCGGGTGGACACCCGGGGGATCGAGCGGAAAGATCGTCTCATCCTCCCCGGGGGATCGTCAATAGAACTTGATGCCCGGGCGACGATTCGCAGTCCGTTCGTACGAACGGCCTCCTGCCCAAGCGACTTCTCGGAGCATTTCGTCGATGCCGATC
This sequence comes from Phycisphaerales bacterium, assembly GCA_041940385.1. Lineage (GTDB taxonomy): Bacteria > Planctomycetota > Phycisphaerae > Phycisphaerales > UBA1924 > JACVCK01. The sequence goes on from JBGTSD010000037.1 coordinate 17,256, forward strand.
ACCTCGACTCTCGTGGATTTCCGTGAGCTCGCCATCGCCGAGGAAGGGCGCGTCGCGCTCGGCGTCAGCGAGATCGTCGACGAGTCGCGCCCGTTCCTGGGCGGCGTCGCGCCGCGCGGCGAGCCGGGCGCCTGGTTCAACACCGTCTACGCCGCGGGCCTCGCCGGCCCCGTCGAGCGCGACGAGGTGCGCGCGATGGCGGCGTGGTACGAGGAGATCGGCGCCGAGCCGCGCCTCGACATCTGTCCGTTCGTGCACGAGACGCTCCTGAGCGCGCTCGCCGCGGAGCGCTTCGTGCTGCGCCGATTCGAGACGGTCCTCTACCGGCCGCTGGATCCGCGCGAGCGCGTCGAGTCGATCTTTCCCGCGCCGCCGGAACTGCGCATCGAAGCGGTGGACCCGAACGACGCGGGCGCCGTGGACTCCTTCGCGCGCACCGCGATCAGCGGGTTCCTGCCGGAGGGCATGTCGCCGCCGGAGTCGCTGCTGGACTCGTCGCGCCGGGTCGCGAGCCACTCGCGCTCGACGGCCATCCGCGCGATGATCGGCGAGGAGTGCGTCGGCGCCGGCGCGATGGAGGTCGCGGGCGACATCGCCGCGCTCTTCGGCGTGTCCGTCGTCCCGGCGCACCGTCGCAAGGGCGTGCAGGCGGCGATCGTGGCGTGGCGGCTGCATCGCGCTGCGCAGGCGGGCGCGAAGAACGCGACGATCTCGTCGCTCGCCGGCGGCCCGACCGAGCGCAACGCGCAGCGCGCGGGATTCCGTGTGGCGTACACCAAGGTCACGCTCGTGCGCCCCGGGCCGGGCCTGACCCCGGCGTTCGAGTAGATTTTTTTCATAAGTACAGATTGCGAACACGCGTCACACAACGCGCCCAATGCGTTGTGACAATCTGTGACAGCGCGATCCCGACATTGGGGGCTTGAAACCCGCGAAAACCTCGTCATCCTGAGCGTTCCGGGGCGCACGGCCCGACGCCGCGCGATCATCAAAACCTTGGAGGAGCAACAGAAGATGCGCACGTCACCCATCATCGCAGTCGCCGCGCTCGCGGCGTTCGCCGCCGGCGCCACCGCCGGAACGCTCGTGCAGGTCGATGTCCACGGCGTCGTCGACTTCAACGTCATTCAGGGCAACCAGGCCGGCATCCCCTCCGGCGCGCCCGTCCACATGGGCTTCCAGGTGGACTCGAGCAACTTCGTCAACAGCCCCAACTTCCCGACCCGCGGCTACGAGGTCATCCTGACCTCGTTCACCATGACGGTCGGCGGACAGCCCGTCACCATCGACAACCCCCAGCCGTTCGGCCCCGCGTACTTCGTCCTGCGCGACAACGACCCCGCGGTCGACGGCTTCTTCCTCTCGCGCAACATCGATGTGCCCCAGCCCGTCGGCGTGCACATCCCCGGCCTGACCCAGGCGCACGACCTGGACTTCCTCGCCACGTACACCTCGAACACCGTGCTGAGCTCGCTCGACATCGTCGACGCGGTCGGCTCGTACAACCTCAGCGGCATCTCGTCGTACCTCTGGACGATCGGCCGCTTCGGCAACGCCGGCGCCGAGTACGCCTACCAGTCGTTGACGATCTCCATCGTCCCCGCGCCCGCGAGCGCCGGGCTGCTCGGCATGGCCGGCCTCGTCGGCCTGCGCCGGCGGCGCGCCTGAGCGGATTGCCTCCACAAACGCAGGAATGAAGAGGGCCGCCCGTGAGGGCGGCCCTTTGCGTAGTTGCTCGGTGCAAACGCGAGAGGTACGGATCGCCCGGCACACCGCTCCCAAGCGCCTGGACCAGAGCCCGGCCGCTTGCCCAAGCTGCTTAGGCCAAGGCTCAGCGCCGCCCGAACCACCGCCTTCGAGGAGCGTCCGGAAGGCTAACCGGGGGGCGGGCGGGATCCGTGTACGGAAGCACGCCCGCGGCTGTGAGCGCGCCCTCCAGCGCATCGACGCCGAGCTTGCGGCGGAGCGAAAACTCCTGAGGCGTCAACCCGACGACGGTGATGAGCCCGTACGTGGCGCCCATGAACTCGAACTCCTTAGGCAGCGCTTCCGGCTGACAGCAATACACGACCTTCATCCTCGATCGAGGGAAGCGCGATCGCAGAAAGTTGCCGATATCAGCTGTGTTCCCCGGCTCCAGCGCGGCCATCAGGGTGTATGCGGACAGGACACCGAGCAGCGAGGGCGCCCAGTCGTTCGGCTCGCGGGTGACGATCGCCAGCTCGTACCGGCCGAAGTAGGCCGGAACCTGCGCGTCGAATACAGGTCCCGTCAGATCGGCCGTCACATAGACAAAGCGATCGGGCGCTGGCTGGAACCAGACGACATCAGCCGTCCCGCCCTCCTCCCAGATCGGCGGCTCCCCGTGATAGACCGAACTGCCAACGGGTCCGAAGTGGCGCTCCAACGCAGCGACCCGGGCGTCCCAGATTTTCTCCCACGCCGAAGGAAACTCCTTGGCGTCGAGCAGGCTCTGAATGTCCGGCGGAATGGACATCCATCGGCTCCGTGATCAGTACGTCGCGCACGCCATGATCCCGTCCAGGATCCGCGGAGACTCGGGGAGGTACTCGAGCTCCAGCTTGTAGTACGGCATCACCGTGTCGAACCCGGCGACACGCTGCACCGGGGCCTTCAGGTGCAGGAACGCCCGCTCCTGGACCATTGCCGCGATCTCCGCCCCGAAGCCGCAGGTCTTCGGCGACTCGTGCACCACCACGCACCGCCCGGTCTTCTCCACGCTCTCGAGGATGATGTCCTCGTCGTACGGATAGATCGAGCGCAGGTCGATCAGCTCGACCGACAGGTCCTCCGGCAGCTTGTCCATCGCCTCGAGGCACTGGTACACCGGCGCGCCCCACGTCACGACCGTCAGGTCCGACCCCTCCTCGACGACCTTGCCCTTGCCGATCTCGATCGTGTACTCGTCCTCCGGGACCTCTTCGCGGAACGATCGGTACACGCGCTTGGGCTCGAAGAACATCACCGGGTCCGGATCGCGGATCGCGCTGATGAGCAGGCCCTTCGCGTCGTACGGGCTGCTGGGCATCACGACCTTCAGGCCCGGGTGGTGCGCGTAAATCGCTTCGGGCGAATCGCTGTGCAGCTCCGGCGCGTGGATGCCGCCGCCGACGGGCACGCGCACCGTGAGCGGGATCGTCACGGCGCCGCGGCTGCGGGTGCGGTACCGCGCCGCGTGGTTCACGATCTGGTCGTACGCCGGCCCGAGGAAGCCCTCGAACTGGATCTCCGGCACCGGGCGCATCCCCGCCATCGCGAGGCCGATCGCCGAGCCGATGATGCCCGACTCGGCCAGCGGCGAGTCCACCACGCGATCCTCGCCGAAGCGCGCCTGCAGACCCTCGGTCACGCGGAATACGCCGCCGTTCTTGCCGACGTCCTCGCCGAGGATGACGACGCGCTCGTCCGCCTCCATCTCCTGCGCCAGAGCCAGGTTGATCGCCTGCACCAGTGTGAGATTCGCCATGGGTCTCCCGTCGATCGATCGCTGTTGAGTTCGTTGGGTCGGGTTCGTCTTTGAACTAGCCGGCGGTCGCCGTCGCCGCGGCCGCTTGTCGCGCCTGGTCCTGCATCCGCTCCTGATCGCTCGCGGCCGCCGCCGCCTCGAACATCGAGATCGGCATCGCCGCGCTGATCATCTCCGCCACCTCGTCCACGTTCGCCCGGACCTTGATGGAGTGGTTCGAGCTCCACTGGCTGCCGAAGTTGATGAAGACCTCGGTCACGCCCCGCTTGCTCTGGGTCACCGCCTTCACGTACACGGGGTTGACCCAGATCTCGCGTCCCTTGATGTCGGTCAGCTTCACCAGCATCGGGCCGCTCCGGTCTTAGCGCTGCGCGAGGGTCTCCTGCTCCGGGAACTGGCCGAGGCCGTGGGTCTTCATGGTGCGCTTCTGCACCTGAAGCTGCTCGGGCAGCGGGCCGGCGAAGGTGTGGTCGAAGATGTCGTCGCGCGTGGGCTTCTCGATGCCCTCGGCGTTCTTGACGATCTCCGACACGCGCTCCTTGGCGCGGGCCTCGAGCGCCGCCTGCTTCTCGTCGTTCCACACGCCGCGCGACGCCATGTACTTGCGCAGGCGGATCAGCGGATCGCGCGCCTTCCACTTTTCGAGCTCCGCCGCGTCGCGGTAGCGCCGGGCGTCGTCGGCCGTGGTGTGGTCGCCGAGGCGGTAGGTGATCGCCTCGATGAACGTCACCTTGCCCATCTTGGCCCGCTCCATCGCGTCGCGCGTCGCCTTGACCGACGCGAAGAGGTCGTTGCCGTCGATCTGCTGGCCGTAGGCGCCGTACGCGAACGCCCGCTGCGCCAGCGTCTCGCACGCGAACTGCTTCTCCGTCGGCACCGAGATCGCCCAGGAGTTGTTCTGGCAGAAGAAGATGCAGGGGACCTTGAGCGTCGTGGCGAAGTTCATCGCCTCGTGGAAGTCGCCCTCGCTCGTGGCGCCGTCGCCGAAGAACGTCGCAACCACGCGGTCCTCGCCGCGCAGCTTCGCCGCCCAGGCGATGCCCGCGGCGTGGAGCATGTGCGTGCCGATGGGGATCGAGATCGGCAGGATGTTCACGCCGTCGGGGATCTGGTTTCCTCGCTCGTCGCCCATCCAGTGCAGGAGGATGTGCTCCATCGGCAGGCCGTGGAGGAAGAGCGCGGAGTTCTCGCGGTAGCAGGGCACGAGCCAGTCCACGCCCTTGCGCAGCGCGAAGCCCGCGCCCGTCGGGCCGGCTTCCTGGCCGATGTTCTGCGGATAGGTGCCCATGCGCCCGGAGCGCTGGAGCTTGAACGCGACCTCGTCGTAGTGGCGGCAGAGACTCATGTGCTCGTAGAGCCGCACGACGTCCTCGTCGCGCAGGATGCCCTTGCCGAGCTTCTCATCGAGCCGGCCGTTCTCATCGAGGATCTGCAGATACTCGATCTTCCCTTCCCAGACGGTCTTCACCGGCATCGACTTCTCCTGGCTGCCCGATGTGCGTGTCGCGCCCTTGCGGCGCGACGCTGCCGTTCCGCCGCGCGACGAGCGCGACGCCTTCTTCCTCGTGGTCCGACGCTTGGCCATCAGTGACGGCTCCCCGCGCCCGCGTCGGCGGTGTGATCCGCCGTCTCGGCGCGCCAGCCCTCGCCGGGGAACTGCTTCACGCCTTCCTGCGTCGGCTTGCGCCCCGTGCCCTTGGCGGTGGGGCTGCGCTCGGGGATGACGAACTGCGCGTTCGGAAGCGTGTCGTTGTGCGCGAGAGCCGCGTCCGCCGCCTTCAGCATGCTCTCGTCCGCGTTCTCCGTCAGCGCCCGCATGTTCTCGCGGATCGCCAGCTCGGCGAGATCGAGGAAGTGCTCCGCGGCGGTGCGATCGCGCTTGAACTCCGCGTCGCCCTCGGCCCCGTTGTGCTGGCGAATGTCCCGGTCCAGCTTGCTCAGCACGCAGGACATGGCGTGGATCCACATCGCGTTGTCGGCGACCCGCGCCTGCACGCAGTCGCGGTTCAGGATCGCCTCCTCGTGCTTCTTGCTCATCGCCTTGAACGAGTGCGACAGGTCGCGCGTCAGCAGCGCCACACGCTCGCCGTGGCGGCTCAGCAACGGGTGCAGGCGCGTGATCCGCGGCGGCGCGGGCTTAATGCCCATGAAGAGCTCGAGCGCCAGCGGCACGGCCTTCGCCAGGAGCTGCCCGTTGGTCATGTTCTTCGCGATGCGTCCGATGTTCCCGCCCAGGCCCTGCTCGCCGTCCCACGTGAGCTTGGAGCGGATCGTCAGCATCTGCTCGGCGAGCTGCTTGCCGCCGTAGCCGAAGACGAACTTCTGCATGACCTCGTTCGCGCCCTCGACGATGAGGTTGATGCGCGAGTCGCGGAAGATGCGCTCGACCTCGTTCTCCGTCATGTACGACTCGCCGCCCATGATCTGCACGGCGTCGTTCACGGTGCGCCAGCCCATCTCGGAGCAGAACACCTTGCAGATCGCCGTCTCGAGCATGATGTCCTCGTCGTGGCGATCGAGGATGCCCGTCGTGTAGTACAGCATCGCGTCCATCGCGTAGGTCAGCGCCGCCATGTGCGCGACCTTCTCGCGGACCAGCTCGAACGACGACAGCGAACGCTGGAACTGGTGACGCGTCTGCGACCACTTGATCGACTGATCCATCGCCGTCCGCGCCCCGCCCAGCATGCCCGCCGACAGCGTGCACCGGCCGTAGTTCAGGCACGTGAGCGCGACGTTCAGGCCGCGACCCTCGGAGTGCAGCAGGTTCTCGCGCGGCACGCGCACGTCGTGGAAGCGGATGCGCGCCTGCCACGTCCCGCGGATGCCGCACTTGCTGCGGTTCTTCTGGAAGATGTCCACGCCGTCCATGTCCGGCGTGCACACCAGCGCCGTCACCTTCTCCGAGACCTTGCCGGTCTTGGGGTCGGTCATCTTCTGCTTGGCCATGACGGTGAAGAGGCCCGAGATCGCGCCGCTCGTCGCCCACTTCTTCTCGCCGTTCAGGATGTAGTGCGAACCGTCCGCCGACAGCTCGCAGCGCGTCTCCTGGCCGCCCGCGTCGCAGCCGACGTTCGGCTCCGACAGGCAGAACGCCGAGACCCAGTCCTTCGCGAGCCGCGGCAGCCAGCGCTTCTTCTGCTCCTCGTTGCCGAAGAGCATGATCGCCTTGCAGCCGATCGACTGGTGCGCCGAGACCAGCACCGCCGTCGAGCCGCACGCCTGACCGATGCGGTCCAGCACGCGGTTGTACGAGGTGATGCCCAGGCCCAGCCCGCCGAACTCGCGCGGGATCGTCATGCCCATGACGCCGAGTTCAAAGAGCCGGTCGATCACCCAGCGGGGGATCTCCTGCTCCTGGTCGATCAGCACCGAGGGATGCTCGTTGTCGAGATACTCGCCCAGCGCCGCCAGCAACTGGTCACAGCGCGCCGTTTCCTCCGCATCCACGGTCGGGTACGGGAACATCAGGTCCTCGCGGAAGTTCCCCCAGAAGAGGTTCTTGATGAACCCCATCGACGAGGGATCCGGGCCGAGCATCGCCTCGGCGTCCGCGATCATCCTGCGGTCCTGCTCGGAAACGTTCTTCAGCGCCTTGTTCAGTTCCGCCATCGGTCTGGTGCTCCAAGTCCCGGTGCGACGGGCAAGTGGCCCGCCATCACGCGGCATGCCGCACGAATCTCCCCCAGCCCATCATTGGCCGCCCGGCCCTACTTCGCGCTCTTCGACAGAAACGCCTGAATCCCCGCCTTGCCCTCGTCGGTTCGACGAAGGTGCATCAGCAGATGACGTTCGGCCGCGATCGCCGCCTCCCACCCCAGGTCCAGCCCCGTCTGCACCGCCAGCTTCACCGCCTTCGCCGCCTTGGTCTCCGGCAGCTCCGGCGTGATCCGCTGCAGACCGTCGCGCACCTTCTCGCGCCACTCCGGCTCGTGGATGTTGCGCGGCTCGCGCTCGGGGCCTTCCTTCATCAGCGTCGCCGCGAGCTCCTTCGCCTCCGCCATCATCGCCTCGGGCGTCTCGACCAGCTCGTCCACCAGCGACGCCTCGCGCGCCTGGGTGACGTCGATCGTTCGGCCCGACGCGGTCATCAGGATCGCGTGCGCCGGGTCCATCCTCGCCGGCAGCAGGTTCGACCCGCCCCAGCCCGGGCAGATGCCCAGCCCCGCCTCGGGCAGACCGATCGGGTACGCCTTCGAGCCCGGCTTGAGGCACGCCACGAGTGCATCGCAGTGCATCGCCAGTTCGAGTCCGCCGCCGAGCGTCGCGCCGTGAATGGCCGCAACCGTCGGGCAGTGCATGTGCGCGATACGTCCCATGACCCGGGCGCCAAGCTCCAGGTACTCCTGGAGGTCGTCGTCGCCGAGCCCGTTGATCTCCTTCAGGTCCGCGCCCGCCACCCACGCGCGCTCCGCCTTCGACGCCAGCACCAGGCCCTTCGCCCCGGAGCCGATCGCGTCCATCGTCGCGTCCAGCCGCTCGAACAGCGCTCGATCCAGCACCACCACCGGACGGCCCGGCTGCTCCAGCCAGACCGTCACGACCCCGGCTGCGTCTCCCTTCTCCTCGCGCTCGAACCGCAGCGGACTGGTCATGGCATGCTCCACAGCACCGGGGCGCGGCCCCGATGTTCGGTGTTTGTGAAATCCCGGCGACGCACACCCGACGCATCGCCCTCCGCCCGCAGCCCGCCCACCGGGTCCCTGCAGGACGCCGCCGCAGTATAGAGGATCGATCCCCCCAACTCACCCCGTCACGCCGCGGAATCGGCCCTTTCAACCCCCCGCGAACCGGGCCCGCAGCGACCGCTGCGCTTCCTCGCCGCCCACGACCTCGGCCGAGATCATCGCGCCGCGCCGCACCATCGCCGCGTCAAGCGACCCATCCACCTCGTTCAGCCACGCCTTGGTCGCGCGCACCGCCCTGCCCCCGCCGGACGCCAGCCGCTCCGCCATCGCGCGCACCGTCTCATCGAGCTTCTCCACCGGCACGCACTCGGTGACCAGCCCGAGCTCCCACGCGCGCTGACCGGACATCAGCCCGCCCTCGAGCAGCACCCGGCGCGCCTGGCCGGCGCCGATCTTCTTGACCAGCCACGGCGCCACCACCGCCGGGCACACGCCGAGGTCAA
>JBGTSD010000038.1:0-25360 GCA_041940385.1 Phycisphaerales bacterium
AGTTCTACACCGACGAAGGCAACTGGGATCTGGTCGGCAACAACACGCCGGTCTTCTTCGTCCGCGATCCCTACAAGTTCCAGAACTTCATCCACACCCAGAAGCGCGACCCCAAGACCAACCTCCGCGACATGGACATGCAGTGGGACTTCTGGTCCCAATGCCCCGAGTCGCTCCACCAGGTCACCATCCTCTTCTCCGACCGCGGCATCCCCGCCTCTTACCGCCACCTCCACGGCTTCAGCAGCCACACCTACTCCCTCATCAACAAGGACGGCGAGCGCGTCTGGTGCAAGTTCCACTTCAAGTGCAACCAGGGCATCCGCAACTGGATGGACGACAAGGCCGCGCAGACCATCGCCGAAGATCGAGAAAGCCATCAGCGCGATCTCTTCAACGCCATCGAGCGCCGTGACTATCCCTCCTGGACGCTCAAGATTCAGGTCATGACCCAGAAGCAGGCCGAGCAGTTCCGCTGGAACCCGTTCGATCTCACCAAGGTCTGGCCGCACGCCGAGTTCCCGCTCATCGAGGTCGGCAAGCTCGAGCTCAACCGCAACCCCGAGAACTATCACGCCGAGGTCGAGCAGGCCGCGTTCAAGCCCTCCGCGCTCGTTCCCGGCATCGGCGCCAGCCCCGACAAGATGCTCCAGGCGCGCCTCATGTCCTACGCCGATACCCACCTGCATCGCTTGGGCGTCAATCACCACCAGATCCCCGTGAACAAGCCGCGCTGCCCGGTCATGCACTACATGCGCGACGGCCAGGGCGCCACCGCCGAGACCTACGGCGGCGCGCCCAACTACTGGCCCAACACCCGCGCCGGCGCGCCCATGCCCGACGAGTCCTACAGCGATCCCGCGTGGGACCTCGGCCAGGCCGTCGTCGATCGCTACGACTCCACCAAGGACCACGACGACTTCACCCAACCCGGCAACCTCTACCGCCTCTTCGACGACGCGCACCGCGATCGACTCACCACGCGCATCGCCGGCGTCCTCTCGCAGGCCCGCAAGGAAGTCCAGATGCTCCAGCTCTGCCACTTCTTCCGCGCCGATGAGGACTACGGCCGGCGCGTCGCCGAAAAGCTCGGCGTCGATCTCTCCAAGCTCGGCATGCACGAGGCGGCCGCGACGCGCTGACAACGCCCCGAATCCGCGCCCGCGCCGCCTACGATCTCCATGCACAGGCGGCGCATGACCGACCCCGACTCCAACCACGACCTCATTCGATCGGATGAGCGCGGCCTCGTCTGCCCGCGCGGCGAGTTCCACATCGATCCCTGGGCGCCCGCGCCCATCGCCGTCATCACCCACGCCCACTCCGACCACGCGCGGCCGGGCAGCGGTCGGTACATCGCCGCCGCGCCCGGCGCCGACATCCTCCGCCGCCGGCTCGGCCCCGACGCGCACATCACCCCGATCGACTACGGCGAACCGCTCGATCTCGGCGCCGTCCGCATCTCGCTCCATCCGGCGGGCCACTGCCTCGGATCGGCGCAGGTGCGCATCGAGGACGGCGAGCGCGTCGCCGTCGCCGCGGGCGACTACAAGCGCGCCGCGGACCCCTCCTGCGCCCCCTTCGAAGTCATCCCCTGTCACCAGTTCGTCACCGAGGCGACGTTCGCATTGCCCGTGTACCGCTGGGACAGCCCAACCGTCGTGATCGACGAGATCGTGCGGTGGTGGGGGAGCAACCGCGAGCAGGGCAAGGTCAGCGTGCTCCTGTGCTACGCGCTCGGCAAGGCGCAGCGTCTCCTCGCCGAGCTCCATCGCGCCGGCGCCGTCGGCGAACCCATCTTCGTGCACGGCGCCCTTGCGCCCCTGATCGACGACTACCGCGCCGCCGGCGTTGAGCTTCCAACCACCTTTCACGTGACCGCCACGGCGACTCGCTCGAAGCTCAATCCGTACCGAGGCAAGCTCGTCCTCGCGCCCCCATCCGCCGCCGGTTCGCCCTGGATGCGCCGATTCGGCCCCGCGAAGAACGTCGACATCGGCTTCGTTTCCGGCTGGATGCGGATCCGCGGCATCCGGCGCCGGCGTGGATACGACCGCGGCTTCGTCCTCTCCGACCACGCCGACTGGCCCGACCTTCTCCAAACCATCCACGACACGGGCGCGCAGCGCATCCTCTGCACGCACGGCTACACGAGCTCCCTCGCGCGCCACCTGAGTGAGCGTGGCCTCGACGCCTTCGTCGCCCCGACGCAATACGACCCCGAGGACGGCGAGTAGCCATGCGCCGCTTCGCCAACCTCTTCGAGCGCCTCGACCGCACGACCTCCACCGACGCCAAGGTCGCCGCACTGCGCGACTACTTCGCCGGAGCCCCCGACGCCGACGCCGCGTGGGCCGTCCACATCCTCATCGGCGGCAAGCTCAGCCGGATCGTCACGACCACACGCTTGCGCGAATGGGCGCGTGAGGTCGCGGGCATCGAGGAATGGCTCTTCGACGAGTCCTACGCCGTCGTGGGCGACCTCGCCGAGACCATCGCGCTCCTCGTCGATGCCTCGCAGGCCGACCGGTCCGCGAGTGACGGCATGGACGTCCCGCTCTCGGAGTGGATCGAAACTCGCATACTTCCCCTGCGCGCCCTGGATCCGGTCGAGCAGCGCGAACGAGTCACCGGCTGGTGGCGGACGCTCGACGGCGCCGGCGTTTTCCTCTTCACCAAGCTGCTTACCGGCGCCCTGCGCGTCGGCGTCTCACGCACGCTCGTCATCCGCGCGCTCGCCCAGCGCGCCGACCTGGACCCCGCCGACGTGGCGCACCGACTCATGGGCGACTGGCGCGCCACGCCCGACGCCTATCGTCGACTCCTCGCGCCCGGCGCCGGAGACTTCGAACGCTCGCGGCCCTACCCGTTCTTCCTCGCCTCGCCCCTCGAGGTTCCCGCCGGCGATCTCGACACCGCGTGGCTCCACGCAGAGCTCGGCGAGGCGCGCGACTGGTTTGCCGAATGGAAGTGGGACGGCATCCGCGCCCAGTTGATCCGACGCGCCGGTGACATCTTCCTCTGGTCCCGCGGCGACGAGAACGTCACCGAGTCCTTCCCCGAGATCGTCACTGCCGCAGCGCGCCTCCCCGACGGCATCGTCCTCGACGGCGAGATCCTCGCGTGGCGCGAAGGAAGACCCCTGCCCTTCGGCGCGCTCCAGCGGCGGCTCGGTCGTCGCACCCTCGGACCGAGAATCCTGCGCGAGGCGCCCGTCGCGTTCGTGGCGTACGACGCGCTCGAGACCGACGGCGCCGATCGCCGCACCGAACCCATCGAGTCCCGCCGCGAACGCCTCGAACGGTTGCTCGACCCATCCAGCCGCGTCATTCTCATGTCCGAGTTGCTCAACGCCGACTCCTGGTCCGCGCTCGCCCAGCTCCGCGCCGCATCACGCGAGCGCGCCGTCGAGGGACTCATGCTCAAACGCCGCGGATCGGTCTATCAAGTCGGCCGTCGTCGCGGCGACTGGTGGAAATGGAAGATCGATGCGCTCTCGCTCGACGCCGTGCTGGTGTACGCCCAGCCCGGCCACGGACGCCGCGCGAACCTCCTCACCGACTACACCTTCGCCGTCTGGACCGGCGACGGCGAGCATCGCGCGCTCATTCCCATCGCCAAGGCGTACTCCGGCCTGAGCGACGAAGAGATCCGGCGCCTCGATCGATGGATCCGACGACACACGACCGAGCGCTTCGGCCCCGTCCGCGCCGTCGAGCCCACGCAGGTCTTCGAGCTCGCCTGCGACTCCGTCCAGCGCTCGCCGCAACGCAAGGCAGGGCTCGCGCTCCGCTTCCCGCGCATCGCGCGCCGGCGCGAGGACAAGCCCGCCGCCGAGGCCGACTCACTCGATGATGTCCGGCGCCTCCTCCGCGAGTCCAATGAATAGGTCGCGCGCGACCGGCTCCGTTGGCCCAGAAACCATCGCTACGCGTGCGCCGGCGTTCCGCCCTGGGCCGCGCCGGACTCCGCCGCGCGTCGAATGCCCTTGAGCATCCCGCCGAACACGAAGTTGTGCAGCGGCAACACGGAGTACCAGTAGAGGATCCCGAGAATCCCCTTGGGCCGGAACTTCGCCGTCATCGTCAGACGCGTGGCGTTTCCCTCGCGCTCGTCCAGCGAGAAGCGCAGCGTCGCCTGGCCCGGAAGACGCATCTCCGCGAGCAGCAGCAGGAATTTGTTCCGATCGATCCCGATCACGCGCCAGAAGTCCAGCGATTCACCGAATTCCACGCGTTCAGGATGCCGCCGTCCCCGGCGCAAGCCCGGGCCGCCCAGCGCCGTATCCATCCAGCCCCGAAGCCGCCAGAGCAGATCACCGGCGTACCAACCGTGCCCGCCGCCCACGCGGCAGACAGCGCGGAACACCTCGCTCGCCGGCGCGCCGACATCGATTGAGCGCTCGTCCGTGAACACCGTGCCACCCGCCCAGTCCGGATCGCCAGGCACACGCCCCGCCACCGACCAGCGCGTCTGCACGTCGTTCGAACGAACCTCCGAGAGCGCCGCACGAATCGCCTCGCGCACGCCCATCGCCTCGTGCGGCATCAGCCGCTGTGCCGCGTCGTCCGTGACCACGACGCGATTCCGCAGCCCATCCGCAAGCGGCCGCGCAATCCGGTACGACACCGGCGTCACCAAGCTGATCCAGCCCGAACTCAGCCGCGGCGTCAGCACCGGCAGCGGGATCACGATCCGCCGCGAGAGCTCAAGCTCCTCCGCCATGATCGTCATCAGGTCGCGATACGCAAGCACGTCCGGACCGCCGATCTCCAGCGTCCGTCCGGTCGTCTCCGGCACATCAAGGCACCGCACCAGCCAATGCAGCACATCGCCGATCGCCACCGGTTGCGATTCCGTCTTCACCCACGATGGCGTCACCATCACCGGCAGACGCTCGACGAGATAGCGCAGAATCTCGAAGGACGCCGACCCGGACCCCATGATCATCGCCGCGCGAAAGACGGTCACGGGCACACCGGTCGACGACAGCACCGTTTCGACCTCACGCCGTGACTCGAGGTGCTCGCTGAGCCCGTCGCCCATCTCGCCGAGGCCGCCGAGATAGATGATCCGCTCGACCTCCGCCGACTTCGCCGCCCGTGCGAATGTGCCCGCGAGACGCCGGTCCCGCTCCGCGTAAGCCTTTCCACTGGCGCGCATCGAGTGCACGAGGTAGTACGCCGCATCACATCCGCGCAGATTCTCGATCAGCGCTGCTTCGTCCGACAGATCGTCCTTCGCGACCTCGACCCGCGGATCCATTCTCCACGGCCGCTCGTCCAGCTTGCGGGGCTCGCGCACGACGCACCGCACGCGATGACCCGCCTCGAGGAGCGACGACACCAGTCGTCCGCCGACATATCCCGTCGCCCCCGTGACGGCGATCAGCAAAGATGTGTCCGTGGCTTCAGGCATCGAAGACACCGCGTGATACTACGTCGAAGCGAGCGACCAGCGAGGAAGGACTCCACCCATCGGCCATCGTCCGGCCCGAACGCGCACGTGGACGCCGCCGAATCGTGCCGAGCATCTCATGATGCGCAAGAGCGTCCTGGCCGAACGCCGAACCGCCCAAACATCACGGAGTGAGGAAAAGGTGATGGTCGCCGACTTGCCTTCCGTCAGAAGTTCAAACGGCCGGCCGCTCGCCGTCCCTGACACGCGGCCAGCCCACATCAGTTTGGGGAGCCGCTCGTGTCGCGGGTGCGGATATTCATCGCGCCCGTCAGCTTCCACTCGGCGTGCTCGGCCTTGGCGCCCGTCCCGCTCGGAACCTGTACGCTCAGGTCAGCGAACTCGTACGTAATCTCCGCGTTGCGTCCCGTCAGACGGTCGTACAGACCGATCGCCAGGTCGGGCCAGTTCTTCGTCTGCATCGTTTCAGCCATCATCGTTCTCCTTCATCAAACATCGCTTGATCACCGAGCCCGCATCAGCCCGCATCGCTCGAGAAATCGCTCGGCTTCTCGAATCTCGAAGGGCGTGAATTCGCAGAAGGCGCGCGGCTGGTCGGATCGTCCCATGAGCCGCGAGGGATAGTCGTCAAACGACGCTCGACCCATTTCGTCGAGCGCCTGGTAGATGGCGTCGACCGCCTCCATGAGTCGCTCCAGCGGGATGGGTTCTGCGTTGTGCATGACTCGGTTTTCGTCCGCTCCCCGCGGCCGGATTCGCCCCGACCGCTGTCGCGCCACAGGCCCCCGTTTCCGCAGCAGGAACCACGAATTCGACGCCGATCCGCTACGCTGAACGCGTGGCGAAGCAGACCCGATCCCCCGCCTTTGCCGATCAGGCCGGCGCGCCGACCTGGCGAGATCGGCTCCACGAGATCATCTTCGAGGCCGATACGCCCGCCGGAAAGGCCTTCGACGTCGCGCTCATCGGCGCCATCATCGTCTCCGTCGGCGTCGTCGTGCTGAGCACGCTCCCCGGCGCGCGCGTCGATCCGTGGCGGACCACGTTCCTCGTCCTCGAGTGGATATTCACCGCGCTCTTCACCGCCGAGTACATCCTCCGCCTCCTCGTCGTGCGCCGCCCCCTGCGCTACGCGACGTCGTTCTTCGGCATCATCGACCTCCTCGCCATCCTCCCCGCCTTCATCGGACTCCTCGTCCCCGGAGGCGAGCGCCTGCTCGTCGTGCGCACCCTGCGCCTCCTCCGCATCTTCCGCGTCTTCAAGCTCGCGCGCTACCTCTCCGAAGCCACCGCGCTCCGCCGCGCGCTCGTCCAGAGCCGCCACAAGATCGCCGTCTTCCTCACCACCGTCCTCATCGTCGTCCTCATCGCCAGCGCGATCATGCACATCGTCGAGGGCAACGCCGGCAACGCCCCCTTCGACTCCATGCCCAGCGCCATGTACTGGGCCGTCATCACCATGACCACCGTCGGCTACGGCGACATCACGCCCATCACCGCGCTCGGCAAGGCCGTCACCGCCGCCCTCGTCCTCGTCGGCTACTCGCTCATCATCGTGCCCACCGGCATCCTCACCGCCGAGATGGCCGGCGCCGCCAAGCGCACGGTCACCACCCGCGCGTGCCCCTCCTGCATGGCCGAAGGGCACGACGTCGACGCCATCTACTGCAAGCGCTGCGGCCAGCCGCTCGAGCCGCCGATCGATTGACCCGCCGTCACCCGCAGGTCTCGATCGTCACGATCTCGTCCGCCGCATCAAGCACCCAGCGCGACGCCGCGCCCGGATTCAGCACCGGCGCGCCCCGCGAGCGCGCCCACAGCCCGATCGCGATCTCCCCGCGCGCCCACGCCGCTCGCTGCACCTCCGCGAACGTCGCCTCGCGGCCCGCGACCCCGTACCGATCGGCGCCGCGGAACGTGATCTCCGCGCCGCTCGCCGTGAACAGCTCCTCGAACACCGCGCGCAGCTCACGCCGCAGCGCCACCTGCGCCAGCACGTGGCCCAGAATCATCGGGCTGATCAGCACCTCCCCCGCGCGCCCCGACAGCAGCTCCGAGTTCTCCGGCTCCAGCAGCTCGATGAGCACCCGCGGCGCCGCGCCATGCTCCGCAAACAACTGCTGCAGCAGCAGGTACCCCTGCAGCGTCCGCGCATCCGCATCCTCCTCTGACACGGCCCGCCCGCTTCCCATCAGAACGATCTGTTCGTACTGCCAGGGCGCCAGCGCGCGCAGCTCCGGCAGGAAGTTGTAATCCGCCTCGATCTGACGCACCTCCACCCGCTCGAGCGTCCCCGCGTACCGCTCGACCTGGCGCCGTCGCTCCTCGGCGCTCACCACCGACACCACGTCCAGTTCGAATCGCTCCCCCGCGTACGTGCCGAACTCCGCGATCAGCGCCGGCGTCTTGTGGCTCCATCCGAGCACCAGCAGCCGACGCACGCCCGCGTCCTCGCTCGCCCGCTCGACATGCGCGACGCCCCGCTTGACCGGCGCCACATCCTCTTCCGACGCCGCCGTCTCGTCGTACGTGTCCGCCATCACCACCAGCCGGTCCTCTGCATCGATTACGAATCCCGGCGGTGGATTCAGTCGTGCCGTGTACGAGCCATGACGACCGCGCACCACGCCCAGCAGAATCCCATCGGGAAAACCATCCAGCGCCTCCTCGATGCGCCGGCCCGCAAACGGCCCCGCATCACGGATGTAGACCTCCGTCCCCTCCGACAGCGTCAGCATCTCGTTCGTCACGTGCGAGAGCCCGGGATGCCTCACGTTCTGCACGATCAGCCGCGCCGCCAGCGCATCGCTCGCGATCACCTCGATCGGCCCCTCGTACGCCCGCAGCGCAATCGGGATCTTCCGCGCATCGCGCAGCTCCGCCACCGCCACCGGCAGCGACCGCCCCTCCATCGCCGACAGCCGCCCGCCCAGCGACAGCAGCGTCTTGATGGTTCGCGAATCCACCAGCTCGATCGAGTCCCCCGGGCCGTCCTGCGCCGGAATGAGCGCCACCGCCGAGTTCACGAAGTCGATCCGCTCGATGTGATCCGGGCGCAGACTCGATCCCGATCGCAGCGTTACCTGCCGCGAGTCCCAGTCCTCCCCCGCGCGATCGCGCAGCTCCTGCATCTGCTCCGGCCCGACTTCCTCCGCCAGAATGGCGATGTGCAGCTTGCGCGCGCCGCGCCGCGCCAGGAACCGCTTCACGCGAGATTCCGAGCCGAGCAGCTCCGCCGCCAGCGACGCCGTCCGCGCGGTCCATCCAATGATGACGATGTGGTTGTTCAGCGCCACCGGCGTCACCCCGCGCTCGAGACGACGCATCAGATCGAGCAGCCATCGCGTCAGGATCGCGATGAGCAGACCAAGGAACACCACGTACCCGAGCACCGTCAACGCCGTCGACACCACCCGCCGCAGCATGCCCACGTCATCGCCCAGGTACCCCGGATCGGACAACCGCAGGAACGCCCACCACGTCGCCGAGCCGACCGAGTCAAACCCGCCCGATCCCACCATCACCACCACGCCGCCGATCAGCGAGATCAAGCCGATCGCGATCGCCACCAGCAGCAACTGATAGTGCGGCCCGCGGATCATCAGCCGCTCGAGCACATACCGCACACGATTGCCGAACCGCAGCCACTTCATGGCGACAGCGTACGGTCCGCCCTGACGCCCCGCCCAACCCGCTTTCATCTTCCCTTCATCCCCGCCACACACCCGCCGCCCATCTTCCTGACGAGCCTTCCTCACGCTTCCCCGAACGCCAACGCACGCGATCCCCATGACGACCCACCCACGCCCACTCGCCATCGTCACCGGAGCGTCCTCCGGCATCGGACGCTGCATCGCGACATCCCTCGGCCACGCCGGCTACCGGGTCGCGCTCATCGCGCGACGCGTCGCGCTCCTGCACGAAGTCGCCTCGAGTCTTCCCAATCCCGACCTCCATCCCATCGTCCCGCTCGACCTCGCCGAGATCGACGACGTGGAGCCCGCGATCACCGCGCTCCTCGAGCTCGAAGGCCCCGCGAGCATCGTCGTGAACGCCGCCGGGTTCGGCGCCTACGCGACCTTCGATGCGCACACCCCCGCACACCACGCTCGGCTCATGCGCGTCAACTACGAGGCGCCCGTCGCCGTGCTGCACGCCGCGCTCCCCGGCTTGCTCGACCTCGCCGCACGCGACCACCTCGCCCACGTCTTCAACATCTGCTCCTGCTCCGCACGCATCGGCCCCTGGGGACACGCCGGCTACGCCGCATCAAAGGGCGCCCTTCGATCTCTGACCGAAGTGCTTGCCTGCGAGCTCGAGCCCCGCGGCGTGCGCGTCACCGCCGTCTACCCGGGCATCGTCGCGACTCCGTTCTTCAGCCACAGCGACACACGCCGCCTCTGGAAAAAAGTCCACCACCGCGCCATCCCGCCCGAGCAGGTGGCGCGAGCCGTGCTCGCGCGCGTCGGCAAGCCCGGCGCCGCGCTCTACGTTCCGCGTCACTACCGCTTCATCGACACCCTCGTCGCCCTCAGCCCCGACCTGGCGCTCGACATCGTTCGACGCGAGAGCAAGCCCGTGGAAACGACCCGGACGCACACCGTGCTGGAGGCGTACGGCGCCGGCGGCGCGCTCGCGTACTCTCCGGCGCTCGAGCACACACCCTTCCGCTGATTCGCAGCCATGGACCTCAAGTCTGGCCAACTGTACTGGCCGCACACGGCGCCCCCTCCGCCCGAGTCGCCGCCCATCTCCGGCTCGGTGCAATGCGACGTGCTCGTCGTCGGCGCCGGGATCTCCGGCGCGATGTGCGCGCTCCGGCTCGCCAAGGAAGGCCTCGATGTCGTCGTCATCGACCGCCGACCGCCCGCCGCCGGCAGCACGCCCGCCAGCACCGCGCTCATCGTCGCCGAACTCGACACCACGTTCCTGCAACTCGCCGGGAAGCGCGGACGAAACGTCGCCGCCGCGGCATATCGCGCCTGTCACGACGCCATCGACGACATCGCCCGCCTGATCTCCACGCTCGACGACGACTGCGAACTCAGCGCCTGCCCCTGCGTGTACCTCGCGTCACGCCCCGAAGACGCCCCCGAACTCGCACGCGAAACCCAGGCGCGCCTCGAAGCCGGCGTCGCCGCGGCGTACCTCGACAGCCGCGAACTCGCCAAGCGCTTCAATCTCCATCGCCCCGCCGCCATCCTCACCGAACACGCGCGACAGCTCAATCCCGTGCGGATGACCAACGCGCTCCTCCGCGCCGCCGTCGCACGAGGCGTGCGCCTCCACGCCTGCGAGCAGGTCGACCTCGCCGGCGCCGCGGCCTCCGATCAACCATTGCGCATCCAGACCACGAACGCGACAATCGACGCCCGCTGGGTCGTGCTGGCCACGGGCTACGAAACGCCCGAACAGTTCTCCCTCGTCGCCCGCCGCGCCGCGCTCAAGAGCACCTACGCCATCGCGACCAATCGACTCGCCGAGCCGCCGTGGCCGCACCGCGCGATGATCTGGGAATCGGCGCGCCCCTACCTCTACGCCCGGACCACCGCCGACGGCCGCGTGCTCGTCGGCGGCGAGGACGAGGACTTCACCAATCCGGAAGCGCGCGACGCCCTCCTCCCTTCGAAAGCCAAAGCCCTTCAGCGAAAGCTCCACGATCTCGCGCCCCAGATCGACGCTGATATCGATTTCGCCTGGGCCGGCGCCTTTGCCGAAACCGAGGACGGCCTCCCGCTCATCGGCGCTCACCCCAACTGGCCGCACACGCTCTTCGCGCTCGGCTACGGCGGCAATGGCTTCGTCTTCAGCCAGATCGCCGCCGAGATCATCCGCGATAGCGTCATCGGCGCGCCCAATCCCCTCGCGCCGCTCCTGCGTGTGGACCGCTGACCGCCGCGCCGAATCCATGCCGCCGCCGCGACGAACGCCTCCATGAAAGGAGTTCATCCATGATTCGCGAGGGAACGGTCGTTCGATGGAAGTGGGGGGATGGCTACGCCAACGGCAAGGTGGCGGAGCGTCACGAGTCTACGGTCCAGAGAACGATCGACGGCACGAAGCTGACCCGGAACGGATCCGCCGACGATCCCGCGCTCGTCATCCGGCAGGAGGACGGTCAGACCGTCCTCAAGCTCGAGAGCGAAGTCGAGCGCTCGGACCGCTCATGAACAAACTGGCTCTGACGCCGGAGCGCGGTGCGCGGCAAGAAAGCTCGCCAACCTTGCGCTCCGGCGATGTTCGACCGCGTGCGAACATCAACGCCGACGGCGAAACGCCAACAGTCCGGCAGCTCCGAAAACCGCCGCCGCGCCCGGCGATGGAATCAGTGTGATCGTCACCACCATGTCATTAATCCCAGTGGCGTAGTTGTTCTGCCCATCCGTGAAGTCGATCTGCGCGATCAACCCGCCGCCGCCGCCCGTGAACTGATCGAAGTACCTCGCGTCCGTCGGGAGTTCCGTGTCGTCGATCGCTTCCAACCCATAATCGAACGCGTAGAGTGCGAACCGCGTCACCGTCAGGCCCGCAATGGACGCGTCCAGGTCGGCGGCGGCCAGGAAGCTGTCCGGATTGCCGAATACGCCAGGCACAGTGTTCTCGATGACGATCGTCCGAATCCTCCGGCCGGCCGTGACTCCGTCAAAGAACAGGTCGTAAGTGTCAACCGGATAGACGGATGTTGTCACGTTCTGCGTCACCGTGGTCGACGGAACCGAATCCGTGTCGTACACGATGCGGTTGACCACGGACATCGCCGGCAGTCCTCCGAACGGGTTCACCGTCCCGGTCACCAGCAGCTCGTACGGCGCACCCATCGCTGAGCACGTCGACGCGCCCACAATGCACACCGCCAGCCCGCGCGTGGCCTGCTTCTTCATCGATTCTGCTCCCGTTGCTCTGCGGCCCGCCCGAAGGCAGTCCATCTCCCGTGGCCCACGTGTGCGGCATGAGCCGGACGACGCCAATGTACCATCGATGACTGCATCGATCGAGCGCCGCGAGCAACATTCCGATCGCTCCGCCGCACGAAGCGTCACGCGTCGACGGTTGATGAAGCGACGTTCATGCGCATCGGCTGCGCGCGCCCGTACGTCAAACTCCGCCACGCCCACTCCGCCGGGCCGAACCGGTAGCGCTTCAGCCACGCCGCGGACAGCCACGCCTGCACACCGAAGATCACCACACTCAACGCGACGCACACGCCCGTGCCCGCCCGGCCCACCAGCCCGAAGCCGACGCCGTACCAGACGACGATCAGAAGCGCGCTCTGCGTGAGATAGTTCGACAGCGCCGTTCGCCCGATCGGCGCCAGCCATTGCACCGTCGCGCGGCCCTTCGGATGCAGGAACAGCAGCGCGAGCACGCATACATACGCCGCCGAGAGCGCCGGAATCCCGATCGAGACCGGGATCCACAAGAGCGCCAGCCAGCTCTGTTCCTCCGGCAGCCACAGATCGAAGAACATCGCCGTCGTCGCAAAGAGCAGGTTCCCCGCGAGCCCGGCGCCGAGCGCCCACGGCAGGATGCGTCGGAACATCGCCCGATTCGCCGCGGCGTTCTGCAGCGTCGCCCGGCGGCCGACCCAGAATCCGATCAGCATCTTCCAGAACACGCTGAGATACCAGTACACGATCCCCTCGCCGCTGACGTAGTCGCCCTTCACCACGTCCCAGTTCAGCGCCACCACGTCCGCGTACGTCCCCTCCGACATCGCCGCGTACCGCCGCGCCGACTTCGCCTCGTCCATGGCCCGCGCCGCCTCCGTCGGCTCCAATTCCGGGCCGTGCAGCAGCCAACCCATCGTCGGCATCAGCGCGGTCAGCGCCGCCACCCCGAGCGCGCACCACAGCACCACGCGATCGCTCGCATTCCGAAAGAGCAGCAGCGTGAACCCCAGCAGCGCGTACACGTGCAGGATGTCGCCGAACCACACCAGCAGCGCGTGCAGCATGCCGAGCACGAACAGAATCATCAGCCGGCGCGAGTACGTCCCCAGCGTCGCGCCCCCGCCCGTCGTCATCCGCGAGAGCTGCACCGCGAACCCGAGCCCGAACAGCGCCGAGAACAGCGTGTAGAACTTGTAATCGACGAACATCACCACCAGGAACCCCGCTACGCCGTCGAGCAGCGCCGTCGGCGGTGGGGGAGCGTGGTCCCACGTGTTCACGACCCACTGCGTCGTCCACACGAGGTTCGCCAGCAGCACGCCGTAGAGCGCGAACCCGCGCACGATGTCGATCAGCTCGTGCCGCGCGCCCGGCGAGACCGGTCGAACGCTCCCCTCGCCGCCCGCCACGAGACCGTCATGAGATGTCATGGCGGCAGCATCCTGACCTCTCGCGAGCCCGTCAATCAACGCCGGCGCATTCGAAAAAAAACCGGCCCGAAATCGGGCCGGCTCTCAGTCATCTCACTCCCATGATTCGCTCAGGCCATCCGCCGCCGGCGCACCAGCGCCAGGCCGCCAAGGCCGGCCACCGCAAGCAGACCCGGCGTCGGCATCGGGATGATCACCGTGAACAGCCAGTCGTCCGCGCCGCCCTCCGGCGAACGCACGTACTGACCATTGGACTGTTGAATGCCCAGCCAGCCCCAACCGGAAATGCCGTCGAACCCGCGATGGCCGTTGTCGTGGCCTTCATCGCCAAGACGGAACGTCGTTCCGCCCGACGCGATGTCCGCCAGGTTCTTCGTCCCGAGCAGGCCCGGGCCCGTGATGGTGCCGAAGTTCTGCACGCCCGGACCGGTCACGCGACGATCATCGTCAGGCGTCGCGATGCCCACACCGACCGTGTACTGGAAGTAGATCTGGTACACGCCCAGGTAGACGTCGTTGGCGTGCGACCCACCGATGTCGCGCCCGCCCCACGAATCGCCGGAGATCGTGATCACATCGTTCAGTCCCACCTGCGCGATGTTGATCACCATGTCCGACATCGCATGATTGAAGTCGAACGTAAAGCGATCCGTCTGCGCTGTGGCGTTGTACAGGCCATCGAGCCGCAGGCCATACGGCGGCGGCGCGATGTTCCCGTCAGGGTGATTCGCCAGACGATACGTGCCGTACGGGATGGTCCCCGCCCCGGCAAAAGACGACGCGAGCGCAACGCCCGCGATCGCACCGATGACAATGTGGGGTCTCATTGCGGTCTCTCCACACGAGTTGGGTCGCCCTGGGTCATTCTCTCCATCCACGACCCATAAAATACCCCATCTTCTCGGGCGGTGCAATGAAGTCTCCCCATATCCGGGAGAGCGCAAAAGCTGCCGCAGACTCCTTCGCCAGCCGCTCTGAAGCCGCAAAAAGCCCGCCTGCAGGCCATAATGCGTCAGCGACATCCGGACCTCGAAGGCCGGTGAACCCCGTCATCCCACCCCGGATCACATCATGCCCCGCTCCACCGAAGCCATCATCCGCGAGGCCAACGCCGCCCTCCTCGTCGACGCCGACCACAGCGCCGTCGCCGAGTTCTTCGCGGCGGACTACCTCGCGCACCTCACCGGGCGCAACCTCAAGGGCCACGCCGGCGTGCGCCGCTTCCTCAAGATGCTCCACGCCGCATTCCCGAAGATCTCCGTCGACGTCGAGATCCTCACCAGCCGCGCCGATCGCATCGCCTGGCAGCGCACCCTCCGCGCCACCCACAAAGGCGAGTACGCCGGCTTTTCCGCCACCCATCGGCGCGTCGTCTGGCGCGAAGTCGCCGTCTCGCGGATCGAACGCGGCGCCATCGCCGAAGACTGGATCGTCTCCGACCTCGCCGAACGACTGCTCCTCGCCCGAAAGCGCTGAGCGCTCAGACGTGCGCCGTCATCCCGTACCGCGGCATCTCTTCCAGAATCTTTCGGATCTGCGCCTCGGTCGGCCCATCGGCCGGCGCCGACGTCTCCGGCACGCCGCATGCCTCGAAGAACTTCTCGAAGCCGCCCGGCGACGCCATCATCAGCATCCGGCACGGCACATCGCCGTCGTTGCGGAATCCGTGCGGCCGATGCCGCGGCGCGAACATCCACGACCCCGGACCGCCCCGCAGCTCACGGCCGTCGATGGTCACCGTCAGCTCGCCCTCGAGCACGTAGAACGCCTCGTCCTCCATCGTGTGCGTGTGCGGCGGAGGACCACCGTCCCTCGCCGGCGTCACGATCTCGAACAAGCTGTACGCGCCCCCCGTCTCCTCCGACGTCATCAGGCACGTGATCCGCAAACTCCCGACGATCAACGCCGCACGATCGCGGCACGTGGGAGCGACAACCGGCGCAGTCACCATCGACATCAATCACCTCTTTCCCCGGCAACTCCGGACCCAATCAAGTAGGCGCCCTCCTCCCACAGTCAAGACCATTCGGGGGAACCCATCAGCAGAGACCGCGTCCCACGCGTCCAAACCCACTCGCACCCCCGCGCCGAGCCCGCCCCATGTCGCTCGCTCCCACCCTCCACAGCTTCGCCTACTCCCTCGACTTCCTCCGCGAACAGGTCGCCGATGTCGCGCCGTCCTCCATGACCGCGCAAGCCGGCGCCGCCGTCAATCATCCGACCTGGGTCATCGGTCACCTCATCTCCACCTGCGAACAACTCTCCCTCGCGATCGGCGCACCCGCCTGGCTTCCGACCGACTGGCACGCGCGCTACGGCACGGGCAGCGCTCCCGTCGCCGACGCGTCCCGCTATGAGTCGAGAGCGCAATTGCTCGACATGCTCCGCGAGGCGCAAGCGCGCATCACCGCGGCCGCGCAGGGCCTGAGCGACTCGCAGCTCGACACCCCCTTCCCCGACGAATCCCTCCTCCCCGTCTTCCCCACCCTCCGCCACGCCGTGCTCCACGTCCTCGTCGCGCACACCGCCTACCACATCGCGCAGGTCGCCGCGTGGCGCAAGGCAATGAACCTCCCGCGCATCCAGCGCGTCTACGAGTGAGCGCACGCCGGACCCGTTCGGCCCTCCAGATCCCGCGCCCGCAACGCGCCCGACCCAATCTCACCCCCCGACAGCCCTTTACAAAACCTGCGCAAGAGCGCTGACGCGATGCCATCTCGCGTTTGGTACTGTGCCGCACTCGCCGGGAGCCGGCCCCGTTCCGTCATCACCTGCTCGCAAGGAGCATTGCATGCGCAGGCGTTCGATCGCGTACCTCTCCACCGCCGCGGCCCTCACCTTCGCCGCTCTCGCCCTCGCGCAGGACACCGGTCCGCTCGACAAAGACACCGCCGACAAGGCCCACGCCGCGAAACCCGTCTACTCGCCCTACGCCAACCGCAGCTATCCCACGCGCCCCTTCTTCGGCGACACCCACCTGCACACGTCCTTCTCCATGGACGC
This sequence comes from Phycisphaerales bacterium, assembly GCA_041940385.1. Lineage (GTDB taxonomy): Bacteria > Planctomycetota > Phycisphaerae > Phycisphaerales > UBA1924 > JACVCK01. Next base: position 16,742 of record JBGTSD010000038.1, read on the forward strand.
CGGCGCGTTCGGCGCACGCCTCTCGCCCCGCGACGCCTACCGCTTCGCCCGCGGCGAACAGGTCAACGCCTCCAGCGGCCAGCCCGTCAAGCTCTCCCGCCCGCTCGACTTCCTCGTCGTCGCCGACCACTCCGACAACATGGGCTTCTTCCCCGACCTCTTCGCCGGTCGACCCGACCTGCTCGCCGATCCCACCGGCCGCAAGTGGTACGACATGATCCAGAGCGGCAAGGGCGCCGACGCCGCCATCGAGATCATCGTCGCCTTCTCTCACAACAAGTTTCCCAAGGACCTCATGTACTTCCCGGGGACCACCGGCTACAAGGGCGCGTGGCAGGAAACGATCAAGGCCGCCGAGGCCTACAACGAGCCCGGACGCTTCACCGCCTTCATCGGCTTCGAGTGGACGTCCAACACCGGCGGCAACAACCTCCACCGCAACATCATCTTCCGCGACAACGCCGACAAGGCCTCGCGCGTCGAGCCCTTCACCGTCTATCCGCCCTACGGCAGCGACAACCCCGTCGAACTCTGGAAGTGGATGGCCGCCTACGAAGAGAAGACCGGCGGCGACGTCCTCGCCATCGCGCACAACGGCAACCTCTCCAACGGCCAGATGTTCCCCATCGTCGAGGCCTTCGGGAAGAAGCTCGACCGCGACTACGCCGAGACCCGCGCCAAGTGGGAGCGCCTCTACGAAGTCACCCAGACCAAGGGCGACGGCGAAGCGCATCCCGCGCTCTCGCCCAACGACGAATTCGCCGACTTCGAAACCTGGGACAAGGGCAACCTCGACGGCAGCGTCGCCAAGACGCCCGACATGCTCCCGTCCGAGTACGCGCGCTCCGGCCTCAAGATCGGCCTCCAGCTCGAGCACGAACTCGGCGCCAATCCTTATAAGTTCGGCCTGATCGGCAGCAGCGACGCCCACACCGGCCTCGCCGCCATGGAGGAAGACAACTTCTTCGGCAAAACCACGCCGCAGGAGCCGAGCCCCGAGCGCGCCCACGCCACCTTCATTGACAACAAGGAGACCGGCGTCAAGGTCATGGACTGGGAAGTCTGCGCCGCCGGATACGCCGCCGTCTGGGCGACCGAGAACACCCGCGAAGCGCTCTTCGACGCCATGGAGCGCCGCGAGACCTACGCCACCACCGGCACGCGCATGATCGTCCGCTTCTTCGGCGGCTGGGACTTCGTCGCCGAAGACGCCGGCCACCGCCTCCCCGCCTCCGTCGGCTACGCCAAGGGCGTGCCCATGGGCGGCGACCTCCGCGCCGCGCCGGCCGGCAAGGCGCCCACCTTCCTCGTCGCCGCGCTCAAGGACCCCATCGGCGCCAACCTCGACCGCATCCAGATCATCAAGGGCTGGCTCGACTCCAGCGGCCAGCTCCACGAGCAGGTCTACGACGTCGTCTGGGGTGACGCCGAATCGCGCCGCGTCGGCGGCGACGGCAAAGTCCCCGCCGTCGGCAGCACCGTCGATCTCGACACCGCCACATGGACCAACACCATCGGCGACCCCGAACTGATCGCCGTCTGGACCGATCCCGACTTCGACGCGTCCGAGCACGCCTTCTACTACGCGCGCGTCCTCGAGATCCCCACGCCGCGCTGGACCGCCTACGACGCCGTCCGCTTCGGCGTGAAGCCCCTCCCCGACGCGCGCCTCACCATCCAGGAGCGCGCCTACACCAGCCCCATCTGGTACACGCCCTGAATGCGCCGCCCGCTCCTTCGCGAACCGCTCGTCCACTTCCTCGCGCTCGGCGCCGCGATCTTCGTCGCGTTCGCGATCCTCGCCGACGGCGATGAAGCGCCACGCCAAGACGAGATCGTCGTCACCGCCGGCAAGCTCGAGCACCTCGCCACCATCTTCTCGCGCACCTGGCAGCGCCCGCCCACGCGCGCCGAGCTCGAAGACCTCGTGCACGAGCACGTCTGCGAAGAAGCCGCCGTCCGCCAGGCCCTCGCCATGGGCCTCGACGACGACGACTCCATCATCCGCCGCCGCCTCCGCCAGAAGCTCGAGTTTCTGACCGCCGACCTCGCCGCGCAGCAGGAACCCACCGAGGAGGTCCTCGCCGCGTACCTCGAAGCCCACGCCGACGAGTTCCGCATCGACCCGCGCCTGTCCTTCCGCCACGTCTACTTCAGCTCCGATGCGCGCGACGAAGACCTGAGCGCCGCCCTCGCGCAACTGCAAGCCGGCGCCGATCCCCTCACCCTCGGCGATCGCACCCTCCTCGAGCCCGCCTACTCCAACGCCTCGCCGACCGACATCGCGTCCCTCTTCGGCGACGACTTCGCCGCTCGCCTCGCCACGCTCGAGCCCGGCGCGTGGGTCGGCCCCGTGTCCTCCGCCTACGGCCTCCACGCCGTCATCATCGACCAGCGCGACCGCGGCCGCGTTCCCACGCTCGACGAAGCCCGTGACCTTGTCCGCAGCGAATGGGACTCGGCGCAGCGCCAGCGACTCCTCGACGAGTTCTACGACCGCCTCGTCGCGTCCTACGACGTCGACGTTCAGTGGCCCGAGCCCAGCGCGAGCGAACAGCCATGACCCGCGCGCTCGCGCTCGTCCTGCTCATCCTTGCCGCGCTCGCCCCCCGTGCGCACGCCCACGAGGTCCGCCCCGCCTACCTCGAGATCGTCCAGACCTCGGACGACGTCCTCGAGATCACCTGGCGCACCCCCGCCCGCGCCGACGACCTCCGCCTCGCGCTCGATGTCCGTCTCCCCGCGAGCGCCGAGCTCATCGCCGGCCCGCGCACCCGCTTCGTCGGCGGCGCCTGCATCCAGCAGTGGACCATCCGCCACCCGAGCGCGCTCGTCGACGAAACCATCCACATCGACGGCCTCACCGCCACCATGACCGACGTCCTCGTGCGCATCGAGCGTCAGAGCGGCGCCACCCAGGTCGCGCGCCTCACCCCCGACAATCCCGCGCTCCTCGTCGAAGCGACCCCGAGCGCGCTCCGACTCGCCACCACCTACCTCATCCTCGGCGTCGAGCACATCCTCCTCGGCGTCGATCACCTCCTCTTCGTCCTCGCGCTCGTCATCCTCGTCCGCGGCTGGCGCCGACTCGTCGAAACCATCACCGCCTTCACCATCGCGCACTCCATCACCCTCGTCCTCGCCACCCTCGGCGTCGTCCACGTCCCCGGACCGCCCGTCGAAGCGATCATCGCGCTCTCGATCGTCTTCGTCGCCTCCGAGATCCTCCGCGCACAGCAAGGCCGACCCGGCCTCAGTCAGCAGCGCCCGTGGATCGTCGCATTCTCCTTCGGCCTGCTCCACGGCCTGGGCTTCGCCGGCGCGCTCTCCGACGTCGGACTGCCGCAGCACGCCATCCCCCTCGCGCTCGTCTTCTTCAACGTCGGCGTCGAACTCGGCCAGCTCATCTTCGTCGCCGGCGCGCTGCTCGGCGCGCGTCTCGTCGCGCTCGCCTGGCCGCGTAGCCCCGGGTGGACCACGCGCGTTCTGCCCTACGCCATCGGCGCCATCGCCATGGCGTGGGTCATCGAGCGCATCGCCGGCTTCGCCTGACGCGCCACGCCGTCCTATCAACGTCAACATCTCACACAGTGCAATTGACACCGTTCCAATCATCCGCCACGATGACCACGGATATTCCGGTGCGTCCGGGATGCCGCGCCGATCGCTCGGCGGGGTGGTCAACGAGAGAACAACGAAAGGCAATCGAATGATGAAGATGCTCGCATCACTGCGTGCCGCCGCAGTGGCGTCGGCCCTCGCCGCGTCGTCCGGCGCCATCGCGCAATCTCCGATCCCGCCGTCCGTCACCACGCCGGAGCGCGTCGAGACGCGGCTCGGAACCATCGAGTTCAAGGACGGCGTCCCCACCAAGGAATCCGCCGCGAAACTCTACGACCACCTCGACTTCATGTACGCCAACCGCGCATTCCTCGACACAATGAGCGGCGTCAGCATCCGCGCCTTTCGCACGGGCATGCAGGACATCGGCGTCAACGCCAACGAAGTCGTCATCTTCTCTGAACTCATGGACGCCAAGTCCCTCTTCCTCACCGCCAACGCCGACACCGTCTACATCATGGGCTACCTCGACCTCACCAACGGCCCCGTCGTGCTCGAGGCCCCGCCGAAGTTCCTCGGCGTCGTGCAGGACGCCTGGTTCCGCTGGGTCATCGACCTCGGACTCCCCGGCCCGGACCGCGGCGAGGGCGGGCGCTACCTCATCGTCCCGCCCGACTACAAGGGCACGCTCCCCGAAGGCGGCTTCTACGTCGCCCACGCGCGCACCAACTGCATCGTCTGGTTCGGACGCAGCTTCCTCGAGAACGGCGCCGATCCGCGCCCCGTCGTGGAGACCATCCGCGAGCACACCAAGGTCTATCCCTACGAAGAAGGCGGCGTCGGCACGCCCATCGCCAGCTACCTCGAAGGCGAAGCGCGCCTCGGCCGCGTGACCTCGCCGCCCACCACCGTCTTCCACGAGGGCACGGGCAAGGTCATGAACACCCTCCCGCCCAATGACTGGACGTTCTTCGAAGTGCTGAACGAAATCGTCCAGAGCGAGCCCGCCACGGCGCTCGACGCCGAGCTCATGGGCCCCATCGCCGCCATCGGCATCGTCAAGGGCAAGCCCTTCAATCCCGATGCGCGCATGAAGAAGATCATGAACGAAGCGCTCGCCGTCGCCAACGCGACGTCGCGCGCCCTTTTCCTGAGCCCGCGCGATCCAAGCTGGTACTTCTATCCCGACTCCTCCTGGTTCAACTTCCTCTTCATCAGCGGCTACGAATTCGAAACCCCCATCCCCGAGATCGCCCGCGACGGCTCGGTCAAAGTCAATCCCGACACCGGCTATCGCACGATGGACGCCCGCACCGCGTTCTTCTACGGCGTCACCGGCATCACGCCCGCCATGGCCATGCGCCTCACCGGCATCGGCTCGCAGTACCTCCTCGCCATGGCCGACGGCAACGGCGAACCCTTCGACGGCGCCGAGACCTACAAGGTCACCCTCCCCAAGGGCATCCCCGAGAAGAACTTCTGGTCCTTCACCCTCTACGACAACATGACCCGCTCCATGCTCGACACGCCCCAGCGCTACCCGCGCGCCGGCAGCCAGAGCTACCCCTCGCCCGCCGCCGAACCGAGCCCCGACGGCTCCACCACCATCTACTTCAGCCCCACGCAGCCGAACAACGTCCCCCGCGGCAACTGGATCCAGACCGACCCTGAAAAGGGCTGGTTCGTCATCCTCCGCCTCTACAGCCCGCTCGAACCCTTCTTCGACAAGTCCTGGCGCGTCAGCGAGATCGAACGCGTGAACTGATCCGGTCGCACATCAAGGCGCTTCAACCCGCGGCGAGCGCTCCAGCGCTCGCCGCGTTCGCGCGCCGATCGCTCACGCATGCCCGTTCGCAGCTCCGTCCCCCGCGATCTCCCGCAGCGCATCGCGCAGCGCGCGGAACGACGGTCGTTCGCCCAGCGCGATCACGTTCGCCGGCATCCGCCCGTTCCCCTCGCCCACCAGCACCACCTTCGCATCCGCGGGAACCTCGGAGAGCCGTCCGGCGCTGTCGAGCACATAGACCTCCGCGTCATGCGCCCGCTCGTCCAGCGACGCAACGTGGATCGACATCGCCTTGAACTCGCCCGCCACGATCGCCCGTAGCCGCTGATCCTGGAGATGCACCACCGCCCGCTTGGTCGGAGCATGCCCGTTCCGATGCTCGATCGCCTTCGACGCCGCGGGAAGATGCAGGATGAACGACGTGCCCTCGCCCGGCGCCGAACGCACCTCGACACGCCCGCCCGCATCGCCCACCAGCCCGTACACCAACACCAGCCCGAGCCCCGTCGAAATGCCGCGGCTCTTGGTCGTGAAGAACGGCTCCATGCACCGCGCCTGGACCTCCGCCGACATGCCCGGCCCGTCGTCGGTGATCGACAGCTCCACGACCTCGCCCGCGCACCGCGCCCGCACCGTCACCCGCCCCCATCCGCGCTCCTTCATCGCGTCCCCGGCGTTCTGCACGAGGTTGAACACCACCTGCGTGAGCGCCGCCTTCGAAATGTTGACGACGCACTCGCTCTCTAGGTCCGCCTCCACGCTGAAGCACCGCGGCAGCACGCTCCGCATCACGCTCTGCGCATCGGTCCACCACTCCGAGAGCACCGTCGGCTCCCTGACCGTCCCGCGCGCCGGGTCGAGCGCCAGCAGCCGCAGACTGTTCGCAAGCTTCTGCAGATAGTCCGCCGAAGTCCGGATCGCCTGCAGGTCCTCGCGCGCCTGATCCGAAAGCGCCGCCCGCGCCAGCGACTCCAGCCGCACGCGCAGCGGCAGCAGCAGGTTCCCCATGTCGTGCCCGAGACCCGCCGACAGCGTGCCGAGCGACGCCATCCGCTCGCTCATCCGCAGGCGCTGATGCGTCGTCTCCAGCTCCGCCGTGCGCTCCGCCACCGCGCGCTCCAGCCGCTCCTGCGCCCGCACCTGCTCGTCCACGTCCGTGCAGCTCCCGACCCACTCGCGCACCGAGCCGTCGCCGTCCAGCAGCGGCGTCGCGCGCGCGACCACGTGCCGGTGCGTTCCCGACGGCGCGTGCCACAGCCGGCCCCGGAACTCCATCGGCGCTTTCGTCCGGCGCGAGGCCTCCCATGCCGCGAGGACGCGCTCGCGATCCTCCGGATGCAGCGCCTCGCTCCAGCCATGGCCCCGCAGCTCGTCCCAGCTCTGTCCCGTGTACGCCGACCACGCCGGCTGAGGGACCACGAACGCGCCCTCCGCGTCCGAAGTCCACGGCACGTCCGTGATCACCGACACCAGCGAGCGGAACCGCTCCTCCGACTCGCGCACCGCCCGCTCGATCCGGATCCGGTGCATCGCCATCGCCACCAGGTCCGTCACGCCGCGCATCACCTCGACTTCTTCCTCGGTGAATTTCGCGCGGCTGCGCGTGCCGAACGACAGCGTGCCGATGAGCTGGCCCTGCATCATGATCGGATGGCAGCAGTACGCCTGGATGCCGTACGACTTCACCAAATCAGTCCGCGAGTCGTCCGTGGTGGAGATCTCCTCCGCGATGATCCGGCGCCGATCCCGCGCCACGCACCCGCACACCGCCTGCCCGTAGTCCAGCCACGCGATCCGCTCCGCCTCCTCCGGCGGAACCCCCGCGCACGCGTTCAGATGCAGCCGGTCGGTCGCGTCGTCCCGCAGGTAGTTGAAGAACGCGTGGCAGTCCAGAAGCTCCAGCACGCCGCGGCACAGATCCTCGACGACGCTCTGCGGATCCGACGACTCGAGCAGCCGCGCCGCCGTCTGCGACAGCACCGCGTGCCGCCGCGCATTCCACGACTGCGCCGACTCCGCGCGCTTCCGCTCCGTGATCTCCCACGCCAGCACCAGCACCGCGTCGATCTCGCCCTGCTCGTTCGGCAGCGGCAGCGCCTCGCCCTCCCACCAGGTCATCCCCTCGCGCCCCGGAATCTCCGTCTCGAAGTCCGTGATCCTCCACGCCCGGCCCGTCCGCATCACCTCGAGGAACGCCTCCTCCGCGCCCCGCGCCGCCGCATCCGGGAACATCTCCCGATACGTCCGGCCGATCAGCGGCACGTCCGGCCCGCGCGCCGCCTGGCACGCCGGGTTCGCCGACACGTACTCGAGCTCCGGACCCTTCAGCACCGCGATCGCCACCGGCGCGCTCGTCACGATCCGGTTGAGCAGCCGCTCGCTCTCCCGCACCGCCCGATCCGCGTGCCGGCGGAACGCCGCCATCTTCAGGTGTGCCTCCACCCGCGCCACCAGCTCCTTCGCGCTGAACGGCTTCACCAGGTAATCGTCCGCGCCCGCCTGCATGCCCTCGACCCGCGCCTCCTCGCCCGCGCGCGCCGACAGCAGCAGCACCGGAATCCCCGCCGTCGAAGGATCAGCGCGCAGCTCGCGCAGCAATCCGAACCCGTCCAGCCGCGGCATCATCACGTCCGACAGCACCAGGTCAGGCCGCGCCGCCCGAACCGCCTCCATCGCCTCCCGCCCGTCGCGCACCGCCACCACGTCGAACCCGCTCTGACGCAGCAGCCGCGCGACATACTCGCGCATGTCCGCGTTGTCGTCCGCCCACACCACACGCCCGCCCACCGCGCTCGTGAACGCGCGCGAATCCTCGTCCGGCAGATCGATCACGTCCTTGGGAATCGCGCCGTTGTCCGGCAACCAGCGCAGCGCCTCCTCCGCGAACGCATCCCCCCGCACCGACGTCGACGCCATCGAGCGCGCCGCCAGAATCCGGTCCGCCGGCAGGTGCGCCTTGCCCATCGGGATCTGCACCGTGAACCGCGTCCCTACGCCCACCGTGCTCTCCACCGACACCGCGCCGCCGTGCAGACGCACCAGCTCCTGCACCAGCGCCAGGCCGATGCCCGTCCCCTCGTGCGTCCGCCCACGCGTCTCCTTCACGCGATGGAACCGCTCGAACACCCGCGGCAGCTCGCCCTCCGGAATCCCCACGCCCGTGTCGCGCACCGTCAGCCGCGCCCTCCCATCCACCGACTCCAGCCGAACCTCGATCTCCCCCTCGAACGTGAACTTGAACGCGTTCGACAGCAGGTTCAGAACGATCTTCT
>JBGTSD010000039.1:0-25156 GCA_041940385.1 Phycisphaerales bacterium
AACGGGGCCGGCAAGTCCACGCTGCTGCGCCTGATCGCGGGCGTCGAGGCGCCGACGTCCGGCGATGTTTCCGTGCTGGGCATGAACCCGTCGCGGCAGGCGCGAGAAGTCCGGCGATCGCTCGGGCTCGTGTTCCAGCAACCGGCGCTCGATGCGCTGCTGACGGTTCGCGAGAATCTCGAACTCTTCGGCGCCATGCACGGCATGCAGGGAAACTCGCTCGACGACGCGGTGCGCGCCGCGGCGAAGTCGTTCGACCTCGACGATCGGTTGAATGATCGCGTGCGCACGCTCTCGGGCGGACTGAAGCGGCGCGCGGATCTAGCGCGCGCCGTGCTCCCGAGGCCGCGGCTGCTGCTGGTCGACGAGCCCACCACCGGGCTGGATCACCAGGCGCGATCGGGCTTCCTCGATCTGCTGGAGGACCTCCGCCGGCGCCACGCGACGACCATCGTGATGAGCACGCACCTGATGGACGAGGCATCGCGCGCCGATCGAGTCGTCATGCTCGCGGAGGGCCGCGTGGTCGCGGACGGCGCTCCCGATGCGCTGCGCAGCGGCCTGGGAAGCGCCGCGATGCGGGCGTCGGCCGATGCGGCGGATGGCCTTCGCGCCGCCGGGCTCGCGGTTGAATCGGCCAAGGACGGCGTGATCGGGCGGGGTGATCCGGATGCGCTCGCCGCGGGCGCCGCGGCGCTCGCTCGGAGCGGCGAGCCGTTCTGGGTCTCACCACCGACGCTGGGCGATGTCTACCTGGCTCGGACAGGTCGTTCGCTCGACGCGGAGGGCGCGGCGTCATGACGGCGCTCGTGGCGCTCTGGTTTCGCGAGTGGCGTCGCTTCTTCCGGCAGCCGAGCCGGCTGGTCGCGACGATCGGCACGGCGGCGCTGCTCTGGGCGTTCCTCGCCGGCGGCTTCGCGGATGCAGTCAATCCCGGCGCCGTCGAGGACTACGCGCTCTTCCTGGTTCCGGGGGTCGCGACGATGATCGTGACGTTCGGCGCGATCTTCGGCGCCATTTCGCTGATCCAGGACCGGCACGACGGGTTCCTGCAGAGCGCGCTGGTCAGCCCGGCGTCGCGCTGGAGCATCGTCGGCGCGAAGGTGCTCGCGGTCGCGACGCTGGCGACCGCGCAGGCGGGGCTGGTTTTGCTGGCCGCGCCTCTGCTCGGTGCCCGACCGGACGCCCTCGGCTGGTTCGGCGCGATCGCGGGCTGCTGTCTCGGCTCGCTGGGCGTCGGCGGGCTGAGTCTGGCGCTTGCGTGGCGCATCGACTCGACCGAAGGGTTCCACGGGGTGATGAACCTCGTGCTGATGCCGATGTGGCTGCTCAGCGGCGCGTTCTTTCCGGCGGACACGGCGCATGCAGCGCTGGCGGCCGCGATGGCAGTGAATCCCCTCCGCTGGGTGACGGACGTCATCCGATCGTCGTTGATGCACGAATCCATTCCTGTCGGCGTGTGGGCCGGCGCCATCGGCTTCGCGGCGGCGGGATGCGCCGTGGCGTGGGGCACGATGTCGGCGCGACACGGCCGACCACTTTCGAGGCACGCTCATGCCTGACGAGAATCAAGCAAATCGCACGACGCGTCACGGCCGCGCGCTGGTCGTCGTGATCATCATCGTCGCCATCATCGGCGCGGCGGTGGGCGCGATTGCGCCCGCGTTCATTCGCGGCGCCGAGCGGCGTGGACACCGGATGGCGCTGACGCCCGACAAGGCGGTCGAAGATCTCCGTATTCCGCAGTTCTCGCTGACGAATCAGGACGAGCGTCCGATCGGCCGCGAGGTGTTCGTCGGCCACGTCACCGTGCTCGACTTCATCTTCACGAACTGCCCGTTCGTGTGCCCGACGCTGACGCAGAAGATGCTCTATCTGCAGAACGAGCTCGCGGGCACAGGCGTGCGATTCGTGAGTGTGAGCGTGGATCCGGAGCGCGACACGCCGCAGCGCCTGCGCGAGCACGCGCAGCGGATCGGCGCCGACCTCGAGCGCTGGACCTTCGCCACCGGTTCGTGGGACGAGGTGCGCCGGTTGAGCGAAGAGGGCCTGGGGCTCGGGCTCGGTCCGGACCCGAATCCGGCGAATGTCATCACTCTCGCTGACGGTTCGACCATGGAGAACATCCTGCACACGTCGCGGCTCGTGCTCGTCGGGCCCGACGGGGCCGTCCTGGGGCTCTACAGCGGCCTGGAACAGGCCGACGTGGACCAACTGGCCCAGCGGGCCCTGCTCGCCTCAGAATCGAAATAGGGGGATTCGAACCCGCATCATGCGGCGGTCGTACAGAGTGTTGATCGTTCTCTCCTCCTCCAGTTTGCCCCGTAGCTGACGCGACGGGGCGAACTGTTTTTTGGGGGTCGTCGCCGGCCTGGGGGCGGGCGTCCCGAACGTAAGCGATTACTCACCAAGAAGTTGCGATCGGCGTGGTCGTCGGCTCGGAGCGCGCGGGGTACGATGCGATCGAACGGAAGGCGTGGCGCCTTCCGGGACGGGGTAAAGACTCCCGGGCGGCTTCTCCTGGTCGCTCGGGAGTTTCTCTTTCGGGGTGATGCACATGGCCGGAACGGGTGGAGCGAGCGTGGAGACCCACGCCGGGGCTTGTCGGCGACGGGGTTCCACCGTGCTTTCCACGACCTTTGCACTCCATCCACGGCGCGAGGTGCACAACTCTTTTTGCGCACGCGCAAGTCCTTGTGCCGAGAGGGATCGGGTCATTGTCAAGACACTGTTCAGACGTTCCAACGGTTGAGCGCGAACGATCCGACCTTTAGATTTCTTCACGGTCACGGATCGACCCACGAACGAGAAAGCCGACCCGGCGGAAGTCGCCGGCAACACCGATCGTCGAGTGGTGGTCACCGAGCTTGCATGATGCACGCTGCGCGGCGCCATTCGGTCTTCGCGGCGCCCCCGGGGGCTTTCTCGTTCGAGTTCGAAAGGACTCGGCTCTTCCAGCGAGGCCGCTGCGCCATGTCATCGCGCAGCCGACAAGAGGGGAAGGGGATCCGCGTGACCCAAGCAGTGGCAACCAACGGACTGGTGTGCACCGACGTGCTCGATCATCTCGCCCGGCGCATCGGGCGTGAACGCTGCAATCGCTATTTCTCGAAGGCGACGCGCCTGAGTTGGCGCGACGGCGACCTTCATGTCGAGGCCCCCAACGGCTTCCTGGCGGACTGGCTTCGCCGACGGTTCGGCGATGACCTGCACGGCACGGCCGTCGCCATCTCCGGCGACGACGGCGCCGACGTCGTGTATCGCGTGGATCCGACGCTCGTGGACGACGACGCGTCCCACGCGGCGACGGTCAACGAGGCCGCCGTCCGGACCGCCGCGCGGCCTGTCGAGACGCCTCCGCCCGTGATTGCTCGGATCGGGCGCGAGCCGGCGCCGGCGACGCGTCCCTCGGGGCGCTGGCGCCTGCCGCCACTGCGACGATTCGAGGACTTCGTGGTCGGCCCGGGCTCGCGCCTGGCGTACGACTCGGCCCGCGCGATGACCAAGGGCAACGAGCACGCCCCCATCCGGGCGCTCTTCCTGCACGGCGAGTGCGGCCTGGGCAAGACCCACCTTCTTCAGGCGATCGCGCACGCGGCGCGGGAGGCCGGGCGCACCCGGATCCGGTACACGACGGGCGAGGCGTTCACGAACGCGTTCGTCAGCGCGGTGCAGGCCAACAAGATCGACGACTTCCGGCGCAGCCACCGCGACCTCGACCTGCTCTGCATCGACGACGTGCATTTCCTCGCCAACAAGAACGCCACGCAGAACGAGTTCCTGCACACGTTCGATGCGCTCGATCTCGCCGGCGCCCGCGTGGTGCTGGCCTCCGACGAGCACCCTCGACAGATCAAGTCGCTCGGCGACCGCCTCGTCTCGCGGTTCATGTCGGGCCTCGTGGTGCGCATCGACCGGCCCGATCGCGAGGCGCGCATCGAGATCGTCACGCGGCTCTTCCAGCGCCGGGGGCTGCACGTCGAGCCCGGCGCCATCGAGGCGATCGTGGATCGGTACGATGGCTCGGTTCGTGAGCTCGAGGGCGCGGTCACGCGCGTCGAGGCGCTGCTGCGCCTCACGCCCGACCTTGGCCCTTCGCGATCGACGGTCGGTGTGATCGCGGTGGAGAAGGCGCTGGGCGCGCCCGCGGCGCCGCGGGCCCGAAAGCCGCTGACCGTCGCCGAGATTGCGCAGGGCGTGGCCGACGTGATGCGGGTGGATCTCTCCGACATCTTCGGCGCCGGCCGGCACCAGCGGATCGTGATGGCGCGCTCGATGGTGTGCTTCCTGGCGCGCGAACTGACGACGCTCTCGTTCCCGGAGATCGCCCGGGACCTGCATCGACCCAATCACTCGACGATCGTCACGGCGTGCGCCCGATTCCGCGGGCAGCTCGAGAACGAGCCCGACCGCGTGGTCGGTGACTCCGGGCTCGGCCTGGCCGACTCGGTCGACGCCGTCCGACGCCAGCTCCTCCGGACGTCCTAAGGACGGGATGGTCTCTCCTCCCGGCCGTCGGGCGCGTCAGGATGCGACGCCCGACGGCCGAACTTACGGGGGCGGCCGACGTGCCCTGGCCCACCCGCCGGCCGCCTCCGCTTTCTCGTTGCCGTTCCGGCGATCGCGCCCTCGCGCTAGAATCGCGACCAGTGACCCGGGCTCTGACGATCCTCATGCTCGCGTTCACGGCGATCCTCGGCGTGAGCGCCGGCGCATCGGCGCAGGACGCCGGCTCGCCCGATCAGCTCGCCGAGCGGATCCGCGCCGAGATCATCGCGGGGGACGAACGCAGCGAGCGTTCGCTCGCGGCGCTGCGCGAGTTGCGGGATCCCGCCCTCAAGCCGCTGTTCGGCCAGCTCGCGGCCGGCGCCACGCCGATCATGCGGCGTAACGGCGCTCTCGGCCGCGCTGAGCTCGAGAGCCCCTCGAAACTCGATCCCTTCCTGATCGCGAAGATTCCGACTCCCGAGGAGCAGCTCGTGGTGCTCGAAGCGGCGCTGCGGCAGGAACTGCTCGACGTCGCGGCGGCGAAGGACCTGCTTGGAAGGACCGGGCTTCATCCGGCGGTGGATGTGTACCTCCGGCTCTTCCTCGCCGGCGCGGGCGATCCCGCGCCGCCGGCCCCGGCGACGACGGCGGGCGCGGATGCGCTGAGTCAGCTCACGATTGCTCGGGGCGAACTGCTCGGGATGCAGACGTCGGACACCACGGAGATGCCGCCGACGCTGGCGGCCACTCTCGCAGACTCGACCGGCGCCGCCCGGGCGCGGCTGCTGACGCTGCTCGATGATGTCGCACGGCTCCGGCTGGAGAAGGCGACTTCGCTCGCGATTGCGGCGCAAAGGGCCAAATCGGACGATGCGCTTGTCTCCGCAGCGGCAGTCCAGGCGTTGCTCGCGAATGCCTCCGATCGCGCGGCAAGGGCGTGGCTCGACGCGTTCGAGTCGCCAGAGGCCGGACTGGCCGATCGGCTGCGGCTGGCGCTGCTGGGCCTTGCCGCGCCCGGCTCGCCGGCGACGATTGCTGATCGACTGGCCACGGCCGAAGAGCCGCTGATCCGCAGTCTCGGGATCGCGGCGGTCGGACTTCGCGAGGGGCGCATCGACGGGGCGATGGAGTTGATCGAACTTCGGTACGCCCTGGGGGTGGCTTGGCTCCTGGACGCCGTAGAGGGCGTTGACGATGCCATCGCGATCCCGTTGCTCGAGGCGGTGATCGCCGCGACATCGGCCGAAGAGAGCGCGTCCAACTGGGAGTTCCGCGAGGAGGGCGTTCGCGCTGCCGAGGAGTTGGCCGAGCGGGCGCCGGACCGGTTCCTGGCGCTGATTTCCGAGGCCTCGAGCGAGGGCGATATCCGGACGCAGCACACGATGTTGCTCGGTGCGATCCGTCCGGGGGGCGGCGCGGTCGGCGCCCGGCTCGGCGAGGTCGCGCTGTCGGACGCCGAGAGCAGCGCTCTGGCCGCGATCGCCCGGGGAAGGGCGACGACGGGCGAGCCGGCGCGCGACCTACTCGATGCGCTTCGGTCGGTGGCCGCGGGTCGGGGCGCGCTGCACCCGGCGCGTCGCGTGCAGGCGGCATGGCTGGCGCTTCGTCTCGCCGGGGACGATCGGGCCGCGTTGGCGCGGATTCTCGCGCCGAGCCCGTCCTGAGCGGAATTTGCTTGCCTCATCCGGCGTTTCGGGCCGATGTTCCCTGCGGACCGTCGCCCCCCACCGCTGACTGCAAGGAACCCAGCCCGCGCATGAGCCACGAGATTCCCCTGAGTCGCCCGGACATCACCGAGGCGGAGATCGACGCCGTTGTCGCCGTGCTGCGCTCGGGGCGCCTTGCGCTCGGGCCGGTGACAGAGGAGTTCGAGGCGGCCATCGCGCAGAGTGCCGGGCGTCGGCATGCGATCGCGTGCTCGAGCGGGACGGCGGGGCTGCACATGGCGATGATCGCGCTGGGCGTCGGTCCGGGGGACGAGGTCATCACGACGCCGTTCTCGTTCGTCGCGTCGGCCAACTGCATCCTCTACGTCGGCGCCAAGCCGGTCTTCGTCGATATCGACCCGCGCTCGCTGAACATGGACCCCGGCCTGGTCGAGGCGGCGATCACGCCGAAGACCAAGGCCATCGTCGGCGTGGAAGCATTCGGTAATCCGGCGCATATGGACGCGTACCGCTCGATCGCGGCGCGTCACGAGATCCCGCTGATCGAGGACTGCTGCGAGGGACTGGGCGGGACGTGGCGGGAGCGGCGGATCGGCTCGTTCGGGCGCGTGGGCGTGTTCGGGTTCTATCCCAACAAGCAGATCACGACGGGCGAGGGCGGGATGATCGTCACGGACGATGACCGGCTGGCGGACATCTGCCGCTCGCTGCGCAACCAGGGCCGGCCTTCGAGCCAGGGCGGGCACGGCGCGGGCTCGTGGCTGGCGCACGACCGGCTCGGATTCAACTTCCGGCTCTCGGACATCAACGGGGCGCTGGGGCTCGCGCAGATGCGCCGGCTCGATTCAATCCTCGCGAAGCGGCGCGAGGTGGCGGGGCGCTACATGGTGCGCCTGATGGATCACGCGGACGTGATCCTGCCGACGATCGAGCCCGACACGCTCATGTCGTGGTTCGTGTTCGTCGTGCGGCTGACGGACCAGTACACGTCGGAGGAGCGCGACCGGATCATCGCGGGGATGCGCCGGCACGAGATCGGCGCGTCCAACTACTTCCCGTGCATTCACCTGCAGCCGTTCTATCGCCGGCAGTTCGGCTTCAAGCCGGGCGATTTCCCGACCGCCGAGAGCGTCAGTTCACGCACGATCGCGCTGCCGTTCTTCAACGACCTCTCGGCGCGCGATCAGGACATTGTCGCGCAGACGCTGGCGTTGATGATCAGCCGCGAGAATCTGCGGCGATAGCTGCGATCACGGGCAGGGCTGGCCTTCGTCGAGCTCGAACCACCGCTCCTCGGGGAGGAAGGTGTAGTTGCGCGTGACGTTCGTTCCCTCGGGGCCGATGTTGCCTGAGGAACCGAGATCCCAGTCAGGACCCCCGGGGAAGGGCAGCGCCAGGTCGGTGCTGGTCGGGCCGGCGACGGGCACGGTCGTGGCGAGGTGCAGGTCGGCGAAGAGGATATTGGCCTCGACCTTGTTGCGGCTGAACCAGTTCATCCCCAGCTCGCGCCCCTGGTCGTAGTTGTACATCGTGTAGGTGCCGAGCAGCCACGTCTTGTCGGGCGTGCGGACGCGCGGCATCTGGCCGCCGTTGCATGGCACGAGCGTGGGGCGCTCGTCGGTCGGCTCGCCGGAGGAGTCGCCGCCGATGGCGTGATCGTTGAGGATGTAGCTCGTGCCCATCATCTCGTACATGCTCGAGAGCGCGGGGCCGTCGTCCACGGTCATGCCCATCTCGGTGGGACTGAGGCCGGTCACGCCGCGGTCCACGGGGCTGTTCAGCGCGTCGATCTGGAATTCGCGGCGCAGCGCAATGACTTCGGCGCTGTCGCTGTCCGAAGGATCCGTGGGCGCGTTGCGAACGCCGAGATAGGGATTCAGCGGTCGCGATGCGGCGCCGTACCGGTTGATGCCGAAGGCCTGGACGAGACCTACCTTGCCGGCGAACAGAGGGCCGATGGTCGAGCCCATCGGGTCGCCGATCGGCACGCGAAAGCCGGCGTCGTCCACCTGCATCTGCGGCAGGTGTTCGCGGTTGTCGAGCAGGTGTTGCTGCGTGGCCGTACCGAGCTGCTTGAGATTCGCGCCGCAGGCGAGCGCGCGGCTGCGCGACCGGGCGGAGCCGAGCGTCGGCAGCAGGATGCCGATCAGAATGGCGATGATGCCGACGACGACCAGAAGCTCGACGATCGAGAAAGCACGACGTTGAGCTGAGCGGGAGGTTCTTCGCATGGCGCGTCCTGGCTGGGGCCAACAAACAGTAGGGATTGCGACGCTCGCGGAGGCATTTCGCCCGCGTCCCCGGCCCGGTCGAGGGGACCGGGTCCCCGGTCGTTCGGGGGTCAGAATGGGGGCGACAGGATTCGAACCTGTGAAGGCATACGCCAGCGGATTTACAGTCCGCCCCTTTTGGCCGCTCAGGCACGCCCCCCCCTGTGATCAAGGGCGAAGGTTAAGCCCGCCGTGAGCCGTGTTCAACCAGGTCGCGAACATCCTGCCGGCGGGCAAGCCGCCGACAGGAATTGAACCTGCAACCTGGGCTTTACAAAAGCCCTGCTCTGCCAATTGAGCTACGGCGGCGTCGGGTCCAGTTTAGCACTGGGAGTCACCGTGGACACCGCCGCGATGTCGCCGGACGGGCCGATGTCGCGGCCTGAGCGGAGCATCGCGCCGAGGCGCAGCGGGTCGGCGAGGACCATGGCGTCCACCGCCGCGCGGCTCCGCTCGTAGAACGCGCGAACGGGGTCGGTTTCGTGGGCCTCGGGCGTCGGCGGGGTCAGCGATCCGGAGAGGGCGCCGCGGGCGAAGGACTCGGCGAATCCCTCAACCAGCCAGAGGGGCTCGGCGCCGTGCGCCGGTTGGATGCCTCGCGCAAAGGCGAGCAGGTGAGCGGCCTCGTGGCGGAGCTTCAGGCGGGTGGCGACCTCGGCCTGTTCAAGAACGCTGGCAGAGCAGGTCGAGTCGCGTGCGGCGGCGACGAACGCGGGGCTTCGACGATCGTCGTAGAGGGCGATACGTTCGGCGCCGGGCGAGAAGTAGCCACCCATCCAGTGGGCATCGACGGCGTCGTGCCGGGCGGCGAACTCGAGGAACTCCCGGTGCTCGGCGAAGATCAGGACCACCAGCGGGCCGGTTGCGGGAGGGGCTTGGATTCCAAGACGGTCGAGCGCGACGTCGAAATCCCTGGCGGCCTCGACAAGGGTGGCGCCGTGCAGCTCAAGGGCGTCGGAGGGCAGGTCGGAGATCACAACAAACGGGCCGAATGGCGCCGCGCGGAATGGCATGCCGAGGCCATTGACGAGGGCTTCGATCTCGGCGAACGCCTGGTCCCTCGCGGCGTCCTCGGCCAGTGCCGGGCCCGGGCCGAGGCGAAGTCCCAGGGCGACGACCACCGCCGCGACGCCGCAAGCAGTCGCCAGCCAACGCAGCGCGGGTCGCGCTCCCTCTCGATGCCGAAGCAGCCATTGCATCCGGCGATCGGGATCGTCGTTCCGGGGCGCAGGATGGAGGTCGGGGCGCAGCGTTGGCGCGATCGTGCGGCGGCATTGCGGGCGACGCCGGTTGCGCCGGGCGACGGGCGCCCCGGCCCTATAATCGACCTCGCCATCCGCTCACTCGAACCTGGGAGAACCCTCCATGCGACTGCTGTCCGTCCTTGCCTCGCTCGTGTGCTCATCGCTCGCGCTAGGCGCTCCGGTCAACAATGTCTGCCCGGTCTCCGGCAACCCGGTGAACGCGGACGCGACGACCGTGGCGTACGAGGGCTGGGACATCGGCTTCTGCTGCGCGATGTGCCCCTCGAAGTGGGAGTCGATGCGCACGGCGTCCAAGGTCGAGTTCCTCGAGAAGCACGTTCCCGCGGCGCCGATCAACGCGGAGTGCCCGATCGGCAAGGAGCCGATCGACCTGGGCACGCCCGTGTTCATGTACAAGGGCAACGCGATCGGCACCTGCTGCCCGGGCTGCTCCGAACCGTTCATGGAATGGTCGGAGGCCGATCGAGACGCCTACGTCGAGAAGCATCTTGCGGCGACGCGCGTGAACGACGTGTGCCCGATCGGCGGCGACCCGATCGAGGACGAGCACGGCCCCAGCGTGGTATTCATGAGCAAGCGGATCGCGTTCTGCTGCGAGGGTTGCCACCAGAGGTGGAACATCATGACGCAGCAGGCGCGTCTGCAGGTGCTGGCGAAGGCGACGGGCGAGGCGAACTCGGAAGAGTGATCGCGCGTCAGCGCTGCGCGAAGAACCACTCGACGGCGAGGGTGAGCGCATCGCCGAGCAACAACGTGTGCCCCTGATCAGCAAGGGTCTCGGCGCGGACGTCGAGGCCCTTTTCCTTGGCGTTGGCCGCGGCGTCGACGAGGGCGCTGGCGCGCGCCAGGGAGTCCAGTTCTCCACCGATCAACAGCGCGGGCGGGAATCTGGCGCCGGCGTCGGACGGGAGCGCGGGGGCGCCGGCGATCATGCAGATCGCGGCGATGGCGCCCGGCCGCGACTTGGCGAGCGCGGAGGCGAGCGTGGCGCCCATGGAGTGGCCAACGAGGTACACGCGGTCGCGGTCGACGTTCCTCCAGGTGGCGACGACATCCAGCAGGGCGTCGAAGGATGCGGGGTAGGCCATCGCGCTGGACTCGGGCGCGATGACGACGAACCCGTGCTCGTCGGCGAGACGGCGGAGGACGCCATCGGAGGCGCCGTCGAGGAGCATGTTCTCGTCGCCGCCCATGCCGTGGATGGCGATGACGACGGGCGCGGGGCCATCACCGAGAGACGCCGGCTCGTAGATACGCATCGGGCAATCGGCGCCGGCGAGGGAGGCGCGCATCCAGCGATCCGCGGGGCGATCCGCGAAGGGATGGCGGCCCTGCTCGAGCGCTTCGATCTCCGCGGCGATCTGCTCGGCAAGCTCGTTGGGGTCCGCGAGCCACTCGGCCAAGATGTCCGGCGAGGGATTGTCGGTAAGGAGCGCGTTGCGCGAGCGGACAAGGGCGACGGCGCCGGCGAGATCCGGCTCGGACGTCGCGACAAGGTTCAGGCGCGACTCGTTGGACTCGCGAAGCGCATCGAGAGAACGGGGCGTGACGTGCCAGCGGCCAACTTCGAACTCGCGCGGGCGTCCTTCGGACCAGCGGGAGGTGATCGTGTACGTCCCGGGTTTCAGGTCGGCGGGGAGGCCGTCCGGGAAGAGGTCGTTTGACTGCGGCCACTGGGGATCGTCGGCGAACTCGAACTCGTGCTCGACGACGGCCGCCCCGTCGGCGTCTCGGAGCGCAACGGTGACGAGGGGAATGGCGTAGTTGGTCCTGTCGAACGGGAACGCGTAAAGGGGCGCGGCGGCGATGCGCGGGGCGTCGAGACCCGGGCGCCAGACGGGCGGGTCGATGCGGACCTGCAGCGAGAGTGAGAGGACGTGCTGCGGCAGGAGATCGTTGCCGACGCGCAGCAGCGCGGTCTCACGGTCTATGGCCGCGAGCGCGGAGGCGATGTTGCCGGTGAAGTACGCGAGCGTCGCGTTGTCGAAGCCCGTGTGGACTTCGGGGCGCGGGTCGTCCGACTCGGCGCGGGTCGCGGCGAATTCGCGGTCCAGGCGCTGATAGGCCTGCGCGAGATCGGCCTTGGTCGGCGTGGCGAGGAACGACGCGGACTCGAGTCCGGGATCAACGGCAGGGTTGGCCGCGAGCTGCGCAGCAGCGCCAAGGACCGGAAACAGCAGCGAGAGGACCAGCAGGAGCGTTCGCATCGACTTCACCTCCAAAGATTCCTGATCGGGAGGGTATCGACGAACGCGGCAGAGGACTGTTCCGGCTTGGGCGGCCCCGCAGAATGAAAAACCCTCAGGGCGGACGTCTGCGACGACCGCGGACCAACCGCGGCCGCCGTGCGGCGTCCTGGTCGCCCGCCCTGAGGGGACGAAAGGCCTTCCGCGTGCGACTTCGCCCGTCGGTGAGAATTGGATGCGGGCCGGTCTGAAAAACCAGCGAGGATCAGGACTGGGCCTTGAACGCCTTGATCGCGCGCTCGCGGGCGTCGCCGTGGTCCACCATGGGTTCGGGGTAGTCCAGCTCGCCTCGGAGCAGCGAGGCGATGCGCTCCGGATCGTGGATGTCCTTGGCGTCGACGTCGGCCAGCTCGGGGACGTAACGGCGGATGAACTCGCCGTCGGGATCGAACTTCCGGCTCTGGCTGACGGGATTGAAGATGCGGAAGTACGGGGCCGCGTCGGCGCCGGTCGAGGCCGACCACTGCCAGCCGCCGTTGTTCTGCGCGAGATCGCCATCGATGAGGTGCTGCATGAAGTGGCGCTCGCCCCAGCGCCAGTCGATAAGGAGGTCCTTGGTCAGGAACATTGCGGCGACCATGCGCATGCGGTTGTGCATCCACCCGACTTCGAGAAGCTGACGCATCGCGGCGTCGACGATCGGGAAGCCGGTCATGCCGCGGCGCCAGCGATCGAAGGCGTCCTCGTCGTAGGACCACTCGATCTCGTCGGTTTCGGTGCGCATCGCGCGGCCCATGCTGACGCGTGGATATCCGACGATGATGTGCCGGTAGAACTCGCGCCAGACGAGCTCGCTGATCCAGTGCGCCGGACCCTGGCGGCCACCGTCCGCGCGCCCCTTGTTGGCCTTCATGGCCGCGGCGAGGCACTGGCGCGCCGAGATGGCGCCGACGGCGAGGTAGGGCGAAAGCCGGCTGGTCGCCGGTTCGGCGGGAAAGTCGCGCCTGTCCTTGTAGTCGTCGATGCGGTCGTCGCAGAATGTGTCGAGCACGCGCTGGGCGACCTCCTCGCCTGCTGGCCAGAGCTCCGACGATATGTCGGACTCGAATCCTTTCACCTTCCCGGGGATGCTGGAAGACTTGATCTTGAGTGAGTCCTGCCGGTCGGGGGCGGGCAATGGGTCGGGGGCGCCGCGATCGCCAAGCGTGCGGAGCCAGTTCTTCTTGAACGGGCTGAAGACGGAGTAGAAGCCGTCGTCGCCGGTGCGGATGTCGCCGGGCGGGATGACGGTCTGGTCGTGGTGGGCGTGGACGGCGAGGCCGGCTTCGAGGAACGCCTCGGTGACCTTCGCGTCGCGGCGCGATTCGTTGACTTCGTATTCGATGTTGAACCGGAGGGCGGCGCACTCGCGCTTCCTGGCCGTCTCGAGCAGGATGCGCGGGATGTCCTTCTTCGCTTCGGCGGTCTCGACGATCAGCGGGATGTTCAGCTTGTTCAGAGCGTCGGAGAGCTCTTCGAGAGTGCGCAGCACGAAGTCCACGCGGACAGACGCGGTGTCGTGGGCTCGCCAGTCTTCGGGAGAGATGATGTAGATGCAGACGACGCCCTGGTCGGACGCCTTCGCGGCATGATGCAGGGCCGTGTTGTCGCGGCTGCGGAGGTCGGAGCGGAGCCAGACGAGCGTTCTCATGAGCGAGCGGACTCCTTTTCCTTGCTGACGCCGAGCGAATCGCGCAGCTTCGACGCCGAGACGGTGATCTGCACGCGCTCTTCCTTCTTCATCTTCTTTAGGTGGCCGAGCATGAGATTCATCCGGCTGTTCCGGGAGAGTGTTCTCTCGTTACGGATCAGGAAATCCCAGTAGAGCACGGTGAAGGGGCAGGCGTCGTCGCCATGGCGTTTCGCGGGGTCGTAGGGGCACTGTTCGCAGTAGTTGCTCATCCGTCGGATGTACTGGCCGGTGGCGATGTAGGGCTTGCTGCCGACGATTCCGCCGTCGGCGTGCATCGCCATGCCGAGCGTGTTGGGCAGGGTGACCCAGTCCACAGCGTCGACGTACATGCCGAGGTACCAGTCGGAGATCGCCCGGGGGTGCACTCCGGCGAGGAGCGCGAAGTTGCCGGTGACCATGAGCCGCTGGATGTGATGGCCGTGCCCGGTGTCCAGCACCTGCGTGACGCACTCGCGCATGCAAACCATGTCGGTCTCGCCGGTCCAGTAGAGTTCGGGCAGGTTCCCTTCCTGTTCGAAGTGATTGCGCTCGGCGTACTCGGCGCCCTCGCGCCAGTACACGCCGCGGATGAACTCGCGCCAACCGATGATCTGGCGGATGAACCCCTCGACGGATTCGATCGGCGCGTCGCCGTTGTTGTACGCGTCGAGGGTGGCGAGCACGACCTCGCGCGGGTCGAGGAGCTTCTGGTTGATCGCCGGCGAGATGACCGAGTGCCACAGCGTCCGCTCGCCGGTCCACATGGCGTCCTGGAAGCGTCCGAAGTTCGGCAGGCGGTTCTCGATGAAGTCCTCGAGCGCTTCGAGCGCTTCATCGCGGGTGACCGGCCAGCCGAAGCCCTCGAGCGAGCCCGGAAGTCCGGAAAGCTCCTTCTCGATCGTGCGGAAGACATCCTTGGTCACGTCGTCGGGCTTGAAGCGCCTGGGCACGGGCGGGCTGGGGTCCGGACCGTCCTTGCCGAAGGACTCACGGTTGCTCTTGTCGAAGTTCCACGTCTCCCCCACCGGCTCGCCGTCCTTGCGCATCAGGACACGCAGACGTTTGCGCTGCTTGCGGTAGAAGTGCTCCATCAGCACGCCGCGAGACTTGGCGAGGCGCCGGAATTCGTCGATCGTGGTCAGAAAGTGTGTGTCTTCGTGAATGGTCAGCGGCAGATCAAGGTCGCCCGCCGCGGCCTCGATGAGTTCCAGCACACGGTGCTCGCCTGGTTGAATGCAGTGCATCGACTCGGGGCGGAGATCCTTCACGGCGCGGCGGATCTCGCCGCTGAATGAACCGGTGTTGTCCTCGTCGTCGAGCCGGACGTACCGGACGCGCAGGCCTCGGTCTTCGAGATCGATCGCGAAATGGCGCATGGCGCTCAGGAACAGCGCCGTCCGGGCCTTGTGGCTGGGCACGTGGCGCGATTCTTCGACGACCTCCATCATGAGGATCGCGTCCTCGTCGGGATCGAGGTCCTCGAGCAGCGGCGCATCGTGCTGAAGCTGGTCACCGAGGAGGATGACGAGGCGCGCCACGTCGCCCCGGACGCTTCCCTTGGGTCCGTTCCGGGCGGTCACGAGGACGCCCCCTGCAGCAGCATCGCCGCGGCAATCGCAGAGCGTCCCGACCAGGCGAGGGTGCGGATCCAGTTCGTGTGCACGAGCCGTCTTGCGGCATCGGCGTCGAATCCGCGGGAAAGCCGATGATGGAGCGGAACCTGCATCCCCCAGGTCGAGCCCCACACCACGCCGAGGAGCGCCAGGCCGACAACCGCGAGCGCATCTGCTTCAAGCGCGAGCCAGATCGCCGCGGCCGCTTCAACGAGCATCGCCGGCGCCACCACCCATCCGGTGCGTTCGACGTGGGCTCGCTCGTACGCGACGAATCCTTCCTCGCCGACGGCCGCGAAGAGCGGGTAGTGGACAACCTGCACAAACCAGACAAGCCCGGTTATGAAGACCGTGGCGAGGAGGTGGACGAGCAGAATGGTTGTTTCGAGTGTCATCGCCGGACGCCGCGGCGAACGAACTTGCGACGTCGTCGCACAAGCGAAGACGCGCACAGATCCGGACGCCAAATGGGCATTCGACGGAGTCGCCGAACCGGATGCAGGTGGGCCGTGTCGGGCCCTCGCACGCCTACTCGGGCGGTGTCGCGGACTCGAAGACGGAGTGTTCGTGCAGTTGCAGCAGGCGAGCTGCTCGCGCCCAGCGGTCTACCGGCACGTTGGGCGACCCAATGTCCGCGTGTTCACGAATGCGGCGGTGGGCCTCGGCGAGTGAGTCCACGGCCGCCGCCCGACGCGCGGCGTCCGCGGCGCGTCCGGCGGCGCTGTACAGGACGATCTTTCCGTCATGTCCCGCGGTGACGAGCAGGGGCTCGGTCGGCGAGAAGGCGAGGGCGCGGATGGCGGAGTTATTTGCTTTGAATGAAAAGACCATGTCGTGGGATCGGGTATCCCAGATCATGACCTCGGCGTACCACGAACCGGCGGCGATGCGGGCGCCGTCCGGGCTCAATGCGAGTGTCGTGATGAACTGACCCGGCGCTTCCAGCACGCCGATCGCTTCTCCGTTGGCGACGCTCCAGCGGCGCACGGTCTGGTCTCGCGAGCCGGTGTACAGCGATTGGCCGTCGGCGGAGAACGCGCACGCGAACGCGTCCGACGTGTGGCCGCGCAATAGGTGTCGGACCGACATCGAATCGGCGTCGACGATCGCGGCATCGCCGTTGCGAGAGGTCGCGGCGATCCACTGGCCGCCGGGATGGAAGGCAGCGCTGAGCACGCGCGCGTCGAAGAGGGTGGTCACGCCGAGAAGAGCGCCGTCGGGAACGCTCCATACGAGCAGTTCGCCGTCCTCGTTGCCCGCGGCGAGGCGACGTCCGTCCGGGCTGAGCGCCACGGTATAGATCGCGGCGGCGGATCGGGCGTGGGTCGCGAGAAGTGCGCCGGACCCGGTATCCCAGAGTCGGACAGCGCCGTCCGCAGATCCGGAGACGAGCGTGCCGCCATCGGATGTGAATTCGAGCGCGTACGTATCCTGGACATCGGCGCCCCACGTGGCGAGCCGTACGTTGAGCGTGGGATCCCAGAGTTGAATGCCCCTGTCCCTCCCCGCGCTGGCGAGAAGTGCGCCGTCGGGTGAGAAGGCAACGGCAAGAACCTGATCCTGGTGCGCTTCGAGCATGGTGAGTGGGCTGACGCCGCGGTCCTTGCCGAGCGGCCAAAGCCGGATCGTTCGGTCCCAGGAACCGGAGATGAGTCGGTTGGTCGGCGCGTCGAATTCGAGCGAGCCGATGGCCTCGTCGTGGCCCGGCATCGGGACGCGGGCGCCGGTCTGTGCATTCCACACGTGCAGCGCGCGGTCGATCTGTCCGGTGAACACGCGCGATCCGTCGGCGGAGATCGCGAGGGAGCGGATGGTGCTGATGGTCGGCGCCGCGGCGTCGAGGGTCAGTTCACCATCGGCGGCGTTCCACACGCGGAGTCGCCCGCGGCCGCCGCCGCCGGCAATGACACGAAGATCGTCGCTGATGTCGACGCTTTCCGCGCGATCGCCGAGTTCGAGGTCGAGGAGCGGGGCGAATGTCTGGGTGTCGCGGACCCAAATGCGTCCTTCGTCGTTCCACGTTGCCAGACGCGATCCGTCGGTGGAGAGCCGCACGCCATGCACACCGCCGGGCTGGGCCGGGCCGACAACGGAGACCTCTCCGTGCTCAACGTCGATGAGACGCGCGACATCGTCGTTGCACGCCGCCGCGAGCAGCTGGCCGCGGGAAGCGTCGAGCGAGCGGACCGGACCCGGGAGGACGGTGAGCACCGAGGCGTCTCCGGTATCGAGCCGCCATCGACCAACGACGCCATCGTTGCAGCCGACGTACGCGGTGGCGCCATCGGGACTGACGGCGACGCTGAGCGCGCGGTCAGCGCTCACCGCTGGGCTCGAACCGACGAGGTCGCCCGTGTCCGCGTCCCACGCCCGCAGCTCCCCGCGCCGATCGACGCTGACGATCCGCCGCGACTCGCGCGAGAGATCCATGCCGATGACCATGTCCTCGTGCGCGTGGATGATCAGCTCGTTGCCCTCGGCGAATGCGGCGATGAGGCTCCATTCCCATCCGCGCAGCGATTCGGGGGCTTCGTCGAGACGCTCGCGCGCGCGCCCGTGCTCTCCCGAGCGGTAGGAGAGGAAGGCGCTGGCGACGCTCGCGGCGTAGGCCTTGCGGCGCGCTTCGTCGCGCTCCACGATCGCCGCGTTCTCCGCGAGCATCCTTCGCTGAGACTCCTTCCAGCTCCGGTACGCAAAGACGCCGGTCAGGATGGACGCGACGATCACGGTCATTGCGATGATCGTGGCGGCGGCGACGGCGACGGTGTGCCGGCGGGCGAAGAGGGTGGCCTGTCGCCACGTGGAAGGGAGCCGCGCCTGGATCGTGCGGTAGTCGAGGAGTCGGCGGATGTCGTCGGCGAGATGGCCGGCGCCGTCGTAGCGGCGGCGCGGGTCCTTCTCCATGGCTTTGAGGATGATGGCTTCGAGGTCGCCGCGCGCGTCGGGCTCGACGGTCGAAGGACGCGCCGGCGCCTTGGTCTGCAGGACCTGGATGGCTTCGGGGATGGAGACCCTGGAGAGATCGTGCGGCAGTCGGCCGGTGACGAGCTCGTAGAGGATCACGCCGAGCGAATAGACGTCGGTGCGGGTGTCTACGTGCCCGCCCGTGGCGCACTGCTCGGGGCTCATGGCGTTGAGCGTGCCGAGGATGCGTCCGGAATCGGCGTCGAGCGTGATGCGGCCCTGGCTGGGATCGAGGGAACGCGCGATGCCAAAGTCGATGATGCGCGGGCGACCGGCGCTGTCCACGAGGATGTTGCCCGGCTTGAGGTCGCGATGGATGACGCCCTGCTGGTGGCCGTACTGCACAGAGTCGCAGACACGCGCGAACATCTGGAGTCGTTCCCGGAGCGGGAGCCGCGCGTCGCGGCAGTAGCTCGTGAACGGGCGCGCGTTCTCGACGTACTCCATGGCGAAGTACGGCGCCTGGCGGCCGGCTTCGTCGACGAATGCGCCGGCCTCGTAAATCTGTGCGATGCCAGGGTGCTGCAGGCGGGCGAGGACCTCGACCTCGAAGCGGAAGCGCCCCATGGCGCTGGTTTGCGCGAGGGTTCGATGCATCACCTTGAGCGCGACGCGCCGTCGTGGATGCGACTGCTCGGCCTCGTACACCGTCGCCATCCCGCCCACGCCGAGCACGCGGATAATGCGATAGCCCGGGACGTTCGGGCCGAGCGGGTCGTGTCCTGGGAATCGCGGCAGCGCATCAAGGGCCGGCTCTTCGAGGAAGTCTGTGGAGTCGGCGACGGCGTGCATCAGCCGATCGACGGATGATCGCAGCGCCGGATCGCCGGCGCACTGGTCGTCGATGAATCGATCGCGATCCGACGGCTCGCGATCGAGCGCGCCGACGAAGATCTCGTGGGCTCGGCGCGTCCGGTCAGTCACCATGGCCAGGGCCCGGGTCCTCGGACAGTCGACAGAAGAGCCAGGCCTTCGCGGCCATCCAGTCGCGATCGACGGTGCGCCGGCCGACGTCGAGCAGTTCCGCGATCTCGTCGATGGTGCAGCCGCCGAAGTAGCGCAGCTCGACGATCTTCGCCTGACGCTCGTCGAGCGCGGCGAGGTCGGTGAGCGCCTCGTCGAGGGCGAGGAGGTCCACGCTGGACTCCGGGGCGGTGGGGCCGGAGGGATCGAGGCCGACGCGATCGAAGGCGCCGCCGCGCTTCAGAGCCTTGCGCTCGCGCGCGTGGTCGATGAGGATGCGCCGGATGATCTGGGTCGCGACGGCGAAGAAGTGGAGGCGGTCGTTCCAGTCGGTGGCGCGCTGGTCGATGAGCTTGAGATAGGCCTCGTGGACGAGCGCGGTCGGCTGCAGGGTGTGATCGGCGCGTTCGCGGCGGAGATGAGAGAGCGCGAGTCGGCGGAGGTCGTCGTAGATCGCCTCCATCAGCCGATCCAGACTGCGCGCGTCGCCGCCCTTGGCGGAGCGAAGCAGGAGCGTGATGTCGCCGACCGGTTCCGACAACGCCGGCCTCCCACGCGCGGACGGCACATCGGGTCCGCGGCGGGACGAGTATACGGCGAGGCCCGATCCCCGCGAGAGGGAGAGGACGCGCGAGCGACGATGGAGCGCGGAGCTTCTCCGCCCGAGGACTGTCTCCCGGATGGTGTGCGTCGTTGGCTGCACATGACTGTTGATCATCGGAGTGCGCTCCATGGACTGGGCAAGCCGACGGGCGGCCCCGAGGGCCGCCCGCCGATGGTTACGATCTCGCCCGTGAGCACGATCAGCGGGGCGACAGCGTGAGACGATCGACGCCGGCGCTCGAGTACGCGACGCCCGAGAGCACCCTGACGTGCGGCCCGCCTCCAGCGAGCGTCGTGGAGACCTCGACCGAAGTGATGAAGCGCACCGATCCATCTCCGAGCTTCGCGATGGTTCCGCCGGGGAAGTCGACGACGGTGAGGAGGTAACTCGGACCGCCGCTGGAGCGCTTCCCGCCGGTCGCCGCGGGCACGAGTTCGTGCGACACGGCGTCGGCGAGTCGGTGAACGATGAACGGCGCCTCACCCTGTGGAACCTCGAACTCGTCGACGACCCTATCGAGAAGCTTCAGCCGATAGCGGACGACGACATCGCCGGGCGCATCGACCGCGGGCTGGTACGACTGATCGATCCTGATGAAGTTGAAGGCGTGCTCTTCGATGAGCGGCTGCGGCTCCGGCGAAGGATTCGCGATCTCGGAGACCGGAGCCGACGGAACGCCGACGTGGACGCCGATGGTCAGATGGTCCGGGGCGCCGTCGGGCACAATGCCGGTGCGCACCTTCTGAATGGCCGGCAGGAGAGTTCCGATCAGAATCGCCTGCTGCGGATCGGCTTGGGCGACGAAGCTGTCGCCGACGACTTCGATCGATGTTCCGGGCGCCGGCGCGGCCGCGAAGGGGCCGAGGGGCAGCGGGTTGACGAAGATGACGGCGGCGCCGGGCGCCGCGATACAGGGGGCAGAAGACGCCGTCTGGGCGCTGGGGTAGGTCCAGAAGTCCGTCGGGTTCGATTGGATGATGACGAGGGCGGGCGCGGCGCCCACGGCGGTGAACTGGCCGGACCAGATACGGAGCGGGTTCGTCGGATTGGCCGGCGCGCCGCCGAATGGATTGTGATTCTGGCCGACCGAGATGCCCAGCACGTCGTCCCCGACGATGGCGCCGCTGCTGACGGACGACCATGCGGGAGCGGTCGACAGGATGTCGAAGTCGGCCGCGGCGAACGCATAGGACGTCGCCGGGAAGTGGGCGAACGCGCTGATGCGGGCCGTCTGACCTTCGCGCAGCACCATGGGGCTGGCGGCGACGGAGATGCGGCAGTCGTTCGCGTAGGAACTCGGCGCCAGGTGCGCCAGGGACGCCGCGAGGGAAGCGACGCCGAGGGTCATAATGCGGGGCATGGACGGAGTCTCCGTGAGCGTCGGGCGCGCGGCGGTTTCCGGACGGCGATCGCCGCGGCCGACCAACCTGTGGTGGGTCTGCATCGTCCGGTCAGTGCATGACGCGAAGACCGGGCGGAGAGTGCGCCATAGGGCTGCGAAGTACAGGCGGGGTGGACGCTATTCAGGGCCGTGCGAAGCGATTCGCGGCCCAATCCGCCGCGAACCGGACGACGTCGGCGTCCATCGGACCGGTCCGGCCGCCGTCCACAGGCCCGAGGTTGTGCCCCAACCCTTCGAAGATCTCGATGGAGACCGTTGGCGGCGTCCCGGCGCCCCGAAGCTTGGCGAGCGACGCGACATTTACGGCGCGAGACGTGTCGAGCGCGCCGGCGAGCACCAGTGTCGGGATCGGACGATGCTGGAGCACTTCGGCGCCGTACTGAAGTCCTTGCTCTTCGAACGATGCGGGCGGTTGATCCGGGCGGGTGAAGTACGCGGGCGCGAGCAGGATGAGGCCGGCGATCCCTGTGTCCGCCGCGGCGATGGAGCAGGCGCGAGCGGCGCCGAGACTGTGACCCAGCAGGAGGACCCGGTCGGGATCGACCAGTCCGCTGCTGCGAAAGGCGTCGAGCGCAGCGCTGCTCAGTGAGGTCAGCTCGGTCAACGTTCGCGGTGTGGCTCGCGCTGGCCACTGCTCGGCGAGTGGATCTTCGCGCGAGATCGTGCTCCATCGCATCACGACAAAGCCCTGCGCTACGAACGCGCGGCTGAGCTGCGGCGCATCGGTGTGCGAGCCGCCGGAGATTGTGAGCTGCACCGGTTCGGCGCCGTTCTGCTGGATCGTGCCGGCTGTCGTCCACTCGAGATCGTTGCCGAATCCGCCGCCGATGAGCAGGACGCCGGCGCCGTGGCGGCGGGCTGGCGGTGGCGCGTCGATTACAGCGTCGAAGGTCTCGCCGTTCCACGCGATGGTCAGACGAGTCGATCGGCCGCCGGACTCGGGCAGTGCGCAGCCGCCGAGCACAACGAGGCAAAGGCAGGCGATCGCAGCGATGCGCATGCGGCGATCGTACCGTGAGGGCACGGAGCGTCCCGCCATGGGTCGAGACGAGCGCCGCCCGGCGCCGCTTGTCGCGATATCCTTGACCGCGCTCGCCGGAGTGGCGGAATTGGCAGACGCAGCGGATTCACAATCAAAGAGCCGATCGAAGAGAATCGCTGCAGATAAAGGCGATTCCGAGCCGTGCGATCGAGGCCCGGAACGAGCGCCGGAACACGCGACCGATCTGGACACCGATCTGGCGCTGGTGAACAACGCGTGGCACGAGCTGCCCGATGCTGTGAGGATCGGAATCGTCGCGATGGTGAGGGCCGCTCGGTGAGTCCCCAGAGCGGAGTCGCCCCCCTCTATCAAGGCTCCACCATCCCGCGGATGGCTCTCTCGAGCTCCGCGACGGGGTACCGCACCGCGCCACCCAGGCGAACCACTGGCAGCGGGCCACGCGGCGCCGACAGTGACCACAAAAGCCTCTCGCTGATGCCGAGCGCCGCGGCCGCCTCCTTGGCGGTCAATAGCAGCTGCACGGGCCCTGAGCCGTCCGGCGCGAGCCATTGCCGAGCCGGCGGGGCTCTACCTCGCCCGTCGTCCAAGGGCCGTCGCCGTTCACCTTGACGCCAAGCACGACCGTCCTCTCGGGCGATCGCGTACTCCAAAGTCGCGTCTGCCAGGCGCCGCGCGGCCGCTCGCTCCGAGTCCGTCGGGTTCATGAGTTCCATCCTTTCCGGGCTTTCGACCTCCGCTTTCCGTCCGCACCGAGACAGGGCCCAGCATGAGCCCGGATCACGGCGCTGTCAGGCTTACGAAGTGAACGCCGAACAGGACGCCGAGTCTGGATCGAGCACGGCGCCGCTCTGCTGGAGCAAGGGTTCCTCGCTCTCGGGCGCAGGCTTCGGTTCTGTGGCAGGGGCCGCTCTATCTGCTCGCCCTGGATCTTCCAGGGCCGTTGGGTGTTGATGACGATCATGCGTGAGAGCGCCAGGGCGGGACGACATCGCAAATGCCGTCGAGTGCGCCTCGCTCTTGCGCTCATTCGTCCCGAGCCCATTGCGGGCCGCGTCCGACGGTTTCTTGCAGGTCGGGGTAGCTGCTGCCTCGCCAATCTCGCACTGGAACCAAGGGGCGCGCGCGGTGGGCGCCGAGGTCGAAGGGCGGCAGACGAGCTTCCTTGCTCGTCGACAGGTGGACGGCCTGCCACTGGCAGAAGTGACGCTGGGCCAGTCCGGGCGGAAAGGTGGTGCATGAGGCTCAGGAGTTGCTCGGCCGGAGATCGTGCCTTTCCTCGGCCTCCGCGCGTATGCACGCGCGTCGCGTCAATGTCTACAGACATTCGGCGCGCATCCGCGGCGCAGCGCCCAGGAAGCGATTCGGTCGTGGCGCGTCGATGCATGAAGCTGCGTCTCGTGGCAACTCCAGCCGGGACCTCCCGAACATCCTTTATGTTCAATGCCAGCGCCTATGGAATGTCGGCAGTCCACGCCCGGTTCTCGCGCTCCAGCGCCTTCATCGATCAATCACAGCCAGGAAGTGGAGGCAGGCCCAGCTCGTTCAAGAACGTGTTGTGCCTGGCCCTTGCCACCCGAATCTCAGTCTCAATCTGAACCAACTCACGGTGCGTGGCGGCCAAGTCAATCTCCTCCTCGGGCTTGGCGGTGCTGACGTAGCGCGAAATGTTCAAATTGAAGTCGTTCGCCTCGATCTCTTCCATCTCGACCCGCCGGGCGTACCGCTCGATCTTCTCCGGTCGCTCCCGGTACGTCTCGATGATCTTCTCGCTCTGGTCATCCGACAGGTAGTTCTGCCGCTTGCCCTTCTCGAAATGCTCGGACGCGTTGATGAACAGCACGTCGTCGGGCTTCTTGCACTTCTTCAGCACGAGGATGCAGACCGGGATGCCGGTCGAATAGAACAGATTCGCCGGCAATCCGATGATGGTGTCGATGTGCCCGTCTGTGAGCAGCTTCGAGCGGATCTTCGCCTCGGCTCCGCCGCGGAACAGTACTCCGTGAGGCAGGATGATCGCCATCGCGCCGTCGTCCTTGAGGTAGTGGAAGCCGTGCAGCAGAAACGCGAAGTCCGCGGCCGATTTCGGGGCCAGCCCATAGTTCTTGAAGCGCATGTCCTCGCCAAGCACCTCAGTCGGCTCCCATCGGTAGCTGAACGGTGGGTTGGCGACCACGGCGTCGAAGTACTGCTTCTTCGCGGGGTTGGTCTCGCGGAGCATTTCCCAGTCGTTGGTCAGCGTATCGCCATGGAAGATTTCGAACTCCGAGTCCTTCACCCCGTGCAGCAGCATGTTCATGCGCGCGAGGTTGTAGGTCGTGATGTTCTTCTCCTGCCCGTAGATCTTCCCGATCCCGTGCGGCCCCATCCGCTTGCGCACGTTGAGCAGCAGCGAGCCCGATCCGCACGCGAAGTCCATCACGCTGGCAAGGTGCTTCCGTGTGCCCGTCCTCGGCTCCTGGCTGTCGAGCGTGACGATCGCCGAGAGGATGTCCGAGATCCGCTGCGGCGTGTAGAACTCGCCCGCCTTCTTCCCCGACCCAGCGGCAAACTGGCCGATCAGGTACTCGTAGGCGTCGCCCAGCGAGTCACTGTTGGTGGAGAACTCGGCGAGGCCCTCGGCGATCTTGGTGATGATGGTGCAGAGCTTCGCGTTGCGGTCGGCATAGGTCTTGCCAAGCTTGTCCGAGCCGAGATTGATCTCCGAAAACAGGCCCGAGAAGGTGCTCTGGAACGACTCGTTCTCGATGTACTTGAACCCCGCCTGGAGGGTGTTGAGCAGCTCGCCATGCTGGGTCCGGGCCATGTGCGCGATGCTGGTCCAGAGGTGCACCGGGCGGATGACGTAGTGCGCCTTGAGCCGCATCTGCTTCTCGAACGCGGCCACATCGTCGGGGTTCTCGTCGTACCACACCGACAGCGATGACCGACCACCATTGCCGACAGCGTTTGGGTCTGGGTAGTCGCGCCCGAGCTCCTTCTTCGCCGCCTGCTCATAGTTGTCCGACAGGTAACGGAGGAAC
>JBGTSD010000040.1:0-24089 GCA_041940385.1 Phycisphaerales bacterium
CCCGCGCGCCTCGCGCACCGCGCCGTTCGTCAGCAAGGCCAAGGGCGTCTCGTGGCCGTCGATCGCGGCCAAGGCCATGCTCGGGCGCACGCTCGAATCGCAGGGCGTCTCCGAGCTGCCCGACGTCGGCTACTTCTCCGTGAAGGCGCCGGTGTTCCCCTTCGCGAAGTTCCCCGGCGTGGACGTCGCGCTCGGCCCGGAGATGCGCTCGACCGGCGAGGTCATGGGCATGGACCGCTCGCTCCCCGTCGCCTTCGCCAAGGCGATGTCCGGCGCCGGCATCGAGCTGCCCACCGAGGGCGCCGTCTTCATCAGCGTCCGCGACGCCGACAAGCAGCGCATCGTCGAGGTCGCGCGCTCCCTGCGCTCCATG
Organism: Phycisphaerales bacterium; assembly: GCA_041940385.1. Taxonomy (GTDB): domain Bacteria; phylum Planctomycetota; class Phycisphaerae; order Phycisphaerales; family UBA1924; genus JACVCK01. Next base: position 374 of record JBGTSD010000040.1, read on the forward strand.
GGCTTCGGCGTCTATACGTCGCGCGGCACCGGCGAACACCTCGCCCGCCACTCCGTGCGCACGACCATCCTCCAGAAGATCGCCGAGGGCGCGCGCCCCAATGTGCTCGACCTCATCGCCGACGGACGGATCAACCTGGTCATCAACACGCCCACCCGCACCGGCTGGATGACCGACGAAGGACGCATCCGCGCCACCGCCGTGCGCATGAACGTGCCCATGATCACGACCGCCACCGGCGCCCTCGCCGCGGTGCGCGCGATCGAAGCGCTCCGCGCCGGTGAATGGGGCGTCGCCGCGCTCCAGGACTACGCCGGCGCGCTCGTCTGATCTACGCCTTCAGCAGCGTCAGCGCCCGCAGCAGCTCCGCGACCGACCACGCCTGCGCCGGGCAGCCGTCCGCTCGCTGCGGCGAACCCTCCGCATCGAAGATCTCCGCCACCTGCCCCAGGCACAGACTCGTCCCGTCAACGACGGCGCCGATGAGCGGCGCAATCGCCTCGCGCGCCTCGCGCTTCGACGACGCCGAAAATTCGCCCGCGCGCAGCGTCGCTTCGACAAACGCGCCCAGCAGCCACGGCCACGCCGTGCCGTTGTGGTACGCCCGATCCCGCTCGAACATCGAGCCCTCGTAGCGCGCCTGATACCCGTTCGACCCCGGCGCGAGCGTCCGCATGCCGCCCGGCGTCAGAAGAGTCTCCTTCGCCTTCGCCACGATCGCCCGACGATGCTCGATCGGGATCCCCGTGCGCTCGAGCGCCGCCGCAAAGAGCTGGTTCGGGCGCACCTCGCCGATCGGATTCCATCCGCCCCGACCATCCGGCGCCAGCCGGTCGCAGTAGCAACCAAGCTGCGGCCGCCAGAAGAGCAGACGCAGCGACTCGCTCGCGAGGTCCGCGCGATGACGCAGCGTCTCCGCCTCGCGCGTCCGGCCCTTGGTCAACAGCTCCGCGATCGCCCGCAGCCCGCTCACCCACAGCGCGTTGATCTCCACGCACTTGCCGTTGCGCGGCGTGAACACCACGCCGTCCCGGCGCGCATCCATCCACGTCAACTGCGTGGACGCATCGCCCGCCATCACCAGCCCGTCGGAAGGATCGACGCGAATGTCGAAGTCCGTCCCGTGCGCATACCGCTCGATGATGTCCAGCGCCGCCTCCAGCAACGCATCGCCCACCTTCGTGTGCCGACCCAACTCCCCCACCGCGTGCAGGAACCACATCGACGCGTCCACCGTGTTGTAGTGCGGCGCCGATTCCCCGTCGGTAAAGCAGTTCGGCAGCATGCCGCGCCGGCGCAGACCCGCGAACGCCTCGAGCAGCGCCCGCGCCTCATCGAACCGCCCCGTCGTCAGCAGGATCCCCGGCAGCGAGATCATCGCATCGCGACCCCAGTCCGCGAACCACGGATAGCCCGCGATGATCGTCGAGAGCTCCTTCCCATCGACCGTCCGCGGCACGACGAAGTCGTCCGCCGCCTGCGCCAGGAGCGCAATCGCCCCATCCCCCTCCCCCGCGTGCTTCGCCAGACGCCGCAGATGCGCCGGCCGCTCGTCCGACGCGCCGAACAGCGCCGCGCCGTCGTCGATGGTCGCCCCAACGCGCGCCACGACGCCGATGATCGTCAGTCGGGCTTCGCCGCGCTCGTCCGCAGGCACAACCAGTCTTCCGGGGGTGAACAGGTCCTCGTCGCAGTCGTACTGCCGCTCGCGCTCGCGGTCGTAGCGGAAGTTCGTCCACCAGTCCGGCTCGCGCACGAACTCGCCCGCATCGCGCAGCAGGTGCAGCGTGAACCCGTCGCGCGTCACCGCGAGATGCGCCGGCGCGCCCTTCGACGCCTTCGCGCGCAGCACGCGCGTGTCGAACTCCGCCGGTCGGCGCAGCAGCGCGTGGAAGTCGCGCAGCGCCACCAGCGGCCGGACATCGAGCGCCGCGCCGGGAGAAAGCCCCGACGCGCGATACTCGATCCGCACGCCGCCCCGACGCCACAGCGGACGAACCGACTTCGTCACCCTCGCGCCGCCGAACGACCACCGCCAGCGCACCTCCGCGGCGTCCTCGGCCATGGGATCCGACCGCTCGAAGGACTCGAGCCGCGCCCGCCCGTCGGGATGCACCACGTCGTCGCCGAACCGGAACGTCGAAAGCTCCGTGCGCCCGCCGTCCGCCGCGATGATCGTGTCGACCGTGTTCGAGAGCGCCAGGACCCGACCCGTCGGCGCCGTCATCGCGCTGACCAGCAGCGCGTGATACCGGCGCGTGTTCGCGCCCGCGGCCGTGCCCATGCAGTACCCGCCCAGCCCGTCGGGCAGGAGCCACTCACGCTCGAGACCGGCCCTCGGGTCGGACGCGGCAAGCGTGTGGGAGGTCGAAGCGGACGTGGCGCGGCGGCGGGGCTGGGTCACGATCACCGGAGTATCCCTGGGTTTGGAGAAGAATGTCCTCGGGTCGGGCGCGATGCCCCACGGGAGCGGGGATTCGATGCCGCGGCCTCCCAAGGGGATACGGGCCTCTACCCAAACATAAGCCGATCAGAATATGTGTTGCGTTCCTCAGAATCGGGGGTACGTTCGACGTTATCGGGCCGGGGTCGCCGACGGACGGCGACCTTCTTTGTGGGTGGAGCCCGTAATCGTGGGTCTCGATCGGCCGGGTCTCTCTCGGCCCGTCCGGTCACACGGAAGGAGAATCAGATGCATCGCCTCATGGCCGCCGTGAGCGCCGTGGCCTGCGCCTTGTCGCTGACCGCGTCGTCCGTCTTTGCCTGCGGGACTCCGCCGGAGCCGCCACCGCCTCCGCCGGATCCGCCAATCGTCTGCTGCGTGATCGTGGACTGGTTCGTCCGGCCCGACATGCCGGACTGCGAGTACCTGCTCGTGCGCTACTTCCGGCAGGACGGCCTGCCGCTCTACCAGAGCAACCCCATGCCGCTCTTCCCCAACCAGCAGTGCCTCTGCTCGCTGCCGGCGTTCCCATCGAACGTCCCGCCGAACGTGCAGGTCGTCGGGTTCAGCTTCGGCAATCCCGACATCCTGCCATGGCAGGGCCTCCCCGAGAACGCGCCGGGATACGGCCCCTTCGAGCCGATCCATGACCCCAACATCGTGTCCCAGATCCGCCAGTTCAACGGCGCCTACAACGCCGCGGCCGGCGACACGATCCCCGGCACCGCGCCGCCACAGGTCTTCGGCTTCGGCGGTCCGGGCCAGATCCCGCCGGGTGTCGTCTTCGATGTGTTTCAACTAATCAAGATCCCGGTCGGGTTCGATCCGCGCAACCTGTGCCCGTTCCCGGGCGCCATGGCGCCGATCGGACTGTTCCTGGGTCAGGACGGCCAGGTCTTTGCCGAGCCGCTGTTCCCGGGTCAGCCCCCGATCCCGTTCCCGCAGTTCCAGCAGAACCCCGGCGCGAGCGCCTTCTACAAGTTCAAGTGGTACCCGCTGATCGTTCCGCCGCCGTGTCCGCCGCTGGGCCCCTCATGCCCGGGCGACATCAACGGCGATGGTCTGCGCGACTTCACCGACCTCAACATCCTGCTGGGTGTCTACAACGTGCCCTGCCCGTGACCTGAGGCACGGCCGCAGATGTCTTCTCACGCGACCGGCCGGAGCAATCCGGCCGGTCGTTCTTTGCGCACCGGGACCGCCCGATAACCGGCGCCGCATTTGCGGAAGGAATCGGCTGGTGTTCGGGTGATCGAAGTGGAGGGCGCCCATCGGGCGGTCCGATGGAATCTTCGACGGGATGGGGCCGGACGACGGCAAGGAGGCCGCGTATGGGCGACAACGAACTGGCCAACGAACGCGCGCTGCGCTCCCTGGAGGAGTCGCGCCGTCTCTATGCCCGCATGCTGGCGTCCTGGGCGTCGGACATGCTCACGCTTCGTCGCCGGGGACTCGAGTCGCCGGGCCGCCGCATCTACGGCGCCGGCGTGAAGGTGCGTCGGGCCGCGTAAGCGACCGGCGCGACAAGCGGGACAGAGCAGGACCGGGACTTTGGTGAACGCGCCGTCCCACAGGCGGCGCGAGGTCGGGAGCGACCCATGGGCGGCATCAGCGCAAACGTCGGCATTTTCAGCGGCATCGACACTCGATCCCTCATCGATCAGCTCCTTGCGATCGAGTCGCGCCCCAAGATCCTGGCGCAGACCCGCGTCGTCGGCCTGCAGGCGCAGCAGGCGGCGCTGCTCGACGTCAACGCCTCCATCCTCGCCCTCAAGACCGCCTCGAGCACCTTCCGCTCGAGCAGCACCTTCCGTTCCTCCAAGGCCACCTCGTCCAACCCCGACGTCCTCACCGCCACCGCGTCCACCAACGCCTCGCCCGGCTCGTACAACTTCACCGTCGCCCGGCTCGTCAGCACCGATCAGCGCATCTCGCGCGGCTTCGCCGATCGCGACATCAGCGGACTCGGGCTCGACCAGATCACCTTCGAAGTCGGCGGCGGGCGGCTCGACAGCGAAACCACGCTCGCCGCGCTGCGCGGCGGCGAGGGCGTCTCGCGCGGCAAGGTCCGCATCACCGACGGCTCCGGCGCCTCCGCCGTCATCGACCTCTCCACCGCCGTCACCGTCAACGACGTCATCGAGACCATCAACTCCACCTCCGGCATCGACGTCACCGTCTCCGTCGACTCCGCCAACGGCGACCGGCTCAAGGTCACCGACAACTCTGGCGGCGGCGGCAACCTCGTCATCGAGAACGTCTTCGGCTCCGACACCGCGTCCGACCTGGGCATCGCCACCAGCGGCGTCTCCGGCTCGCTCACCGGCTCGGTGATCAACTACGTCGGCGAGGACCTCGCGCTCTCCGCGCTCAACGACGGCACGGGCGTCGCCATCCGCAGCACCGCCTCGAGCGACCTGCGGATCACCGCGCGCGACGGCACGACGCACAACATCCGCCTCGGTGAAGTCCTCGACTCCGGCGGCCAGGTCACGCAGACCACCGCCTCCACCCTGCGCGACGTCATCGAGCGCATCGAGGATCAGACCGGCGGCAAGGTCACCGCCGAGATCCGCGCCGACGGCCAGGGCCTCAAGCTCATCGACACCACCGGCCTGACCACCAGCGACCTCATCGTCGAAGAAGTGGACGTCGGCCGCACCACCGCGCGCGACCTCGGCATCCTCGGCGCGAGCTCCACCGCCGAGCTCGAAGGCCGCCGCCTGATCTCCACGATCAACTCGCGCCTCGCGTCCAGTCTCAACGGCGGCGACGGCGTCTCCGCGGGAACCATCGCGTTCCAGCGCTCCGACTCCTCCGGCTTCAGCGTCTCGATCACCGCCGACATGTCGATCGCCGACGTCATCGGCGCGATCAACACCGCCGGCGCCGGGACCGTCACCGCTTCGCTCAACCGCGCCGGCAACGGCATCAAGGTCGTGGACACCGCCGGCGGCGGCAATCCGCTCGTGATCAGCTCCCTCACCGGCAACGCCGCGGCCGACCTCGGCATCGAGGGCAGCTTCACCGACCACGTCGCCGACTCCGGCAACCTCCAGACCCGCTACATCTCCGGCGCCACGCGCCTGTCCGACCTCCGCGCCAAGACCGGCGTCGGCACGGGCTCGTTCCGCATCGTGGACTCCACAGGCGCCTCTTCCAGCGTCACGATCGACTCCAAGATCAAGACGCTCGACGACCTCATCGCGCTCATCAACAGCCGACCGACCGACATCGTCGCGCGCATCAACGATCAGGGCGACGGCCTCCTGCTGGAAGACACCAGCAACGGCGGCCTCGCGATCCGCGTCGAGGACGTCTCCGGAACCGTCGCCAAGAACCTCGGGATCCTCGGCAGCTCCAGCGGCAACGGCGCCGCGGACAACAAGATCGACGGCTCCTACGAAAAGACCATCGACCTCGACACCTCCGACACGCTCGACGAGGTCGTCGCGAAGATCAACTCCGCGGGCGTCTTCGTCACCGCCTCCGCCATCAACGACGGCTCGGGCTCCTCGCCGTTCCGGCTCTCGCTGACGTCCAAACACTCCGGACGCGTCGGCCAGCTCACCATCGACAGCGGCGACGTGGACCTCGGCATCTCGACGCTCACCAAGGGGCGCGACGCCGTCGTGTTCTACGGCGCCGCGGACCCCGCCAGCGCCGTCCTCCTGACCAGCAGCACCAACACGCTCGACGGCGTCATCACCGGCGTCTCGATCGACCTCAACGCGACGAGCACCTCGCCCGTCGAGCTCATCGTGTCGCGCGACACCGCCGCGATCGAGAGCCAGGTCAAGCTCTTCGTCGACGCCTTCAACGAAGTGTTCAAGCGCATCGGCAAGTACGACACGTACAACCAGGAGACCAACAAACGCGGCTCCCTGTTCGGCGACGCCACGGTCGAGGGCGTACGCCAGGGCCTGCGCCGCGTCATCCAGGGCGAACCCGTCGGCGTCACCGGTCAGTACAACCGCCTCTTCCAGGTCGGCGTCAAGATCGGCGACGGCGCACGCCTCGAGTTCGACGTGGAGAAGTTCCGCACGGCGCTCGAGACCGACCCCGAGGGCGTGGCCGACCTCTTCGCCGCGTTCGAGCAGGACCCGATCGAGCCGGACGTCGTCCTCGAGGACGAGAACGGCAACCCGATCGCGACCACGCCGTCCACGACGACCACCTACTCGCGCCTCGGCATCGCGGAGCTGATCAAGCAGCTCACCGATTCGTTCACGAACACCACCGACGGCGTGCTGACGCAGCGCAAGAACACGCTCGACTCGCAGATCCGCCAGCAGAACGACCGCATCAGCTCGTTCGACGAGGCCCTGGGCCGCAAGCGCGCCCGCCTCGAAGCCCAGTTCCTCGCCATGGAGCGGGCCATCGCCTCCCTCCAGGGCCAGCAGGCGGCGCTGGGCTCCATCTCCTCGATCCGCTGATCCGCCCGGCTCAAGTCGGACCGATTATGGGCCGATCCTTCACGCACCCATGAGCACCCAGGACAAGGCCAGCGCGTACCTCCGAAGCAAGGTGTTCTCCGCCAGCCCGGAGGAACTCCGACTCATGCTCCTCGACGGCGCCCTCCGCTTCGCCCGCCAGGGACGCGACGGGCTCGCGTCGAAAAACTACGAGCTCTCCTTCAGCGGCCTGTCCTCCTGCAAGAACATCCTGCTCGAACTCGTCACGTCGATGCGCACCGAGGTCGCACCCGAGATCTGCGCCAAGCTCCGCGGCCTCTACATGTTCATGTACACGCGCCTCATCGACGCCAACCTCGAGAAGAGCCCCGAGATCGTGGACGAAGTCATCCAGCTCCTCGAGTACGAGCGCGAGACCTGGGTCCTCGTGATGAAGCGCCTCGAGGAAGAGCGCGCCGCCGGCGTCACGCCGGAAAACGGCACGCCGCTGCCCCCGGCCGCCCCCGGCCAGGCGCCGCGCCGCGTCCCGCTCTCGATCGAGGGCTGAACCGCCCTACTTCCCGGACATCAGCTCCACAATGATGTCGAGCCCGCGCTCGAGCGTCTTTTCGTCCGTCGCGAACGACAGGCGGAAGTGCGTGTCCCGGCGCGAGAACACGCCGCCCGGAATGATCAGGACGCCCCGCGCGATCGCCTTCTCGACGAACTGCGTCGCCGTCAGGCCGAGGCGCTCCGGCACGCGCGGGAACGCGTAGAACGCGCCCGTCGGCACGGCGACCTCCGTCACCTTCGACAGCCGCCCGACCACCAGGTCCCGACGTCGCGCATACGCGCTCACGAGCCCCGTGATGTCCGCGTCGAATGCCGCCGCCGCGCCCCACTGCGCCATCGACGGCGCGCACACGTACGTGTACTGCTGGAGCTTGGTCATCTCTTCAATCAATCGCTTCGGACCCGCCGCATACCCGATGCGCCATCCCGTCGCGCCGTACGTCTTCCCGAAGCCGCGCACCAGCAGCACGCTCTCCCACGGGCGCTCGCAGCCCTTGCGGGGTCGGCATGGCGACGGCGCCGCGCCTTCGAACGGCGGGAACACGAAGCGGTCGTAGATCTCGTCCGAGATCAGCACGACGCCCTTCTCGCGGCACACATCGTGCAGCGCGAACTGCTCCGCCTCCGTCAGCGTCACGCCCGACGGATTGCCCGGCGAGCAGTTCAGCACGAAGCGCGTCGCGTCGCTGATCAGCGGCGACACCCGCTCCGCCGTCATCTTGAAGTCGGGGTACGTGTCGCAGTACGCCGCGCGCCCGCCGAAGACCCTCGCCAGGTTCGGGTACAGCACGAAGTAGGGGTCCGGCACGACCATCTCGTCGTCCACGCCCAGCATCGCCATCGCCGCGAGAAAGAGCGCGCCCGACGTGCCCGACGTCACCACCAGCCCGTACTCATCGCGCGGCCAATCCAGCGTCTCCTCGAGATGATCCGCAATCCGCCGGCGCAGTTCCGGCACGCCCTGCGTCACCGTGTAGCCGTTGCGATCCGCGCGGATCGCGTCGATCGCCGCCTGCTTCACCACCTCCGGCACCGCGAAGTCCGGCTGGCCGATCGACAGGTTGATCGGATCCTTCAGCTTCGCGCCGAGTTCGAACACACGCCGGATGCCCGACGCATCGATCGAGCGGGAACGAGCGCTGAGCAGACGGTCGATGTCCATCGCGGAGATTCCAGAGAAAGGCGCCGGGTCAAAAACGAAACGAGGGCGGACCTCCGCCCTCGCGCGAATCGATCGAGTGACGGATCAGTGACCGCCGCCGGCGCCCTTGGAGTTGGTCTTCGGCAGACCCAGCGCGGGCTTCTTCTCGGTGTTGTAGCCCTTCGTCGCCGCGAGCTTCTCGAGGCGCTCGGTGCGCTTCAGAACGGAACGCTGTGCGGCCAGGGATCCGGAGGTCTTCAAGCTGCGATGGAGGCTCATGGTCGGTCTCGCAAGGGGCTGGTCAGGGCTGATACTTCTCGGGATAGACGTCGTGGAAGTTGGTCGGACCCTTGTGCTGGTCCTTGAAGATGCGTCCGAGACTGGTGATGCGGGCCCGCAGGGCCGTCGCTTCCGCGCCCCGGATCTCGTCCCGCGTGAACCCGCGGGAGGCGATCACCAGTCGAAGGCGGGCATTATCCGCGGGCGTCACCGCCGCGGCAACCCCGTTCGCGGAAAGGAATTCGGCCGCCCGGATCGCCTCCTCCTCCCGCAGGCGGGCACAGATGAAGTAATTCAGGCCCGAAACGCGGGGATCGCTCCCGACGACCGCCGAGGCCTGACCGGCCGGCCTCGCCCCGCCCGTGGGCCGCGAATTCCCCGGCGCCTGCCGGATCCCCGGGTCCGGAAGCTGGCCGCCACGCTCCGCCAGCGGATCGGTCACCGGCTCGGTCAGCAGGTCCGCCGACTGCGCCCGACGCTCCGCACGGAACTCCGCCGCCGCCCGCGAATGCCCCACGAAGTACCCGATGAACAGCAGCGCGATCCCCACCGCCACCGCAAGGAACACATAGCCCATCGGCACGCGGATGCTGCGGCCGGCTCCGGCGAACATCGATCCACCCACCGCCGGCGCCGGCTCCAGCACCGGCTCGGGGCGCGGCGACTCCGCGGGCGACGATCCGGCCTGCACGCGAACGCGCGGCTTGTCGCGGATGAGCTCGTACAGCGCTGGTCCCCGCCGGGGTGACATCGTGGGGGATTATCGCGAGCCCGGGCGGGCACGCCAACCGGACCCCTCAACTTCGTGTGAACTCTTCCGAGTCCCCCACGACCGAGGCGATCGCCAGCCCCTCGGTGTGGCTCAGCGACAGATGCCACTTCCGCACGCCCCGACGGTGCGCCGCCTGAGCCAACCGCCCGCTCACCAGCAGCACCGGCTCGCCGGACGGCAGCTTGCCCACCTCCGCCTCCGTCCACGACGCATCGGCCCCCCAGCCCACGCCCAGCGCCTTGAACGCCGCCTCTTTCGCCGCGAATCGGGCCGCGAGATGCTCCGCCCTCCGCCGGCTCTCCGCGCCGTACGCGGCCTCCTGCGCCGTGAAACAGCGCTGGAGGAACCGCTCACCGTGCGCCTCCAGGAGCCGGGCCACGCGATCCACGCGGACGATATCGATGCCGTGGGCGACGACGGGCACGCCCGATGTTAGGGGCTTCGGCCAGACTTGCGCACCCGGGCTCCAGCGCGAGCCGCCCGACCGCCGATAGACAGACCGATGCCCGCCGATCTCAAGTCCATCCTCCGCCTCGAGGTGCCCGTCATCGTCCAGCTCGGGCAGCGCGGCATGACGGTCAACGAGGTGCTCTCCCTCGCGCCCGGCGCCATCATCGAACTCCCCAAGCAGTCCGACGAAGAGCTCGAGATCCTCGTCAACAACAAGGCCATCGGCTCCGGCTACGCCGTCAAGGTCGGCGAGAACTTCGGGCTGAAGATCGCCTTCATCGGCGACATCCGAAAGCGCATCCAGGCGATGGGCGGCAGCGGCTCGGTCACCGAGACGCCCGAAGAGGACGAAGAGCCCAAGTCCACCGACGACGCCATCGCCGAGGACCTCGTCTCCGAAGAGGCCTGAGCCCCGCGCTCCGCACATCCCGCGCTCTACTTGTGTTGCAACGCCATCGTCGTCAGTATGTCGCGTGGCGCGCCAATGCCGGCGCGCCGTCATAGCCAGGAGGCGCGACGATGGCGGATGCTCCCCCGACCACCTTCGACCCGGATCGCGCGGCCGCGGCCCGTTACCGCGAAATCACCGCCAGCGCGATCATCTTCGGCGTCCTCATCGGCATCGTCATCAACGCCGCGATCGCCTACGCCGGGCTCAAGATCGGCTTCACCATCGTCGGCTCCCCCATCGCCGCGGTGCTCGGCTTCGGCGTCCTGCGCGGCATCCTGCGCAAGGGCTCCATCCTCGAAGTCAACATCACCCAGACCGTCGGCTCCTCCATCGACACCGTCAACTCCGGCATCATCTTCACCGTCCCCGTCCTGCTGCTGCTCGGTTACACGCTGTCGTGGAAGGACCCGAACTTCTGGGTGCTCACGGCCTCGTGCGTCGCGGGCGTCGTGCTCGGCGTGGCGTTCATCATCCCGCTGCGCAAACAGATGATCGAGATCGACCGGCTGCGCTTCCCCTCCGGAACCGCGGTGGCCGCGATCTTGAAGAGCCCCGGCGCCGGCCCCAAGAAGGCCATGGTGCTGCTCGCGGGCATCGCGATCGCGATGATCATCCGCGTCCCCGTCGCGCTGCCGGCGCTGCGCTTCAACGCCGACGTCGGCGAACTCCAGCACCTCGTCGACATCGGGAAGATCAGCGAACAGGATCGACGAACGACTCTCGCCATCCAAGCGTGGATCGACGCAGAAGAAGCGCCGGAAGAGGTCCTGATACTGGGCGGGCTCCTCGTCAGGCAGGGCGAGCTCCGGGCGCAGCTGGCACGAGATCCGACGAATTCAGAAATCGCGGAGTTCCTGGAGGGCGCCGAGGACGCCTTCGCGTTGGGTGCGCCCCTCGAGCCACTGACCTCAAGCGCGCTCGTGGGCGCCTACGAGGCGTCCATTGGCGAGCGCTCGTGGTCCTCGCTCAAGTCCCGCAAGTTCGGCTGGGCCACCAAGCCCCTCTGGGGCTACAGCGACCTCAACCTCCGCCTCCCCGCGCGAAAAACCGCCGACGGCACGCTCGACCCCGAAGTCGATCACGACGGCGATGGCCAGCCCGACCTCGCGCTCGACAACGAGCACTTCGACGTCGGCCGCCTCTTCGGCATCCCCTCCTACATCTTCTTCGTGCTCGCGATCACGCCGCTCTCCCTCGGCGCCGGCTACCTCTCCGGCAAGCCGGGCCTGATGGTTCTCGCGGGCGGCGTGCTGGCGTACTTCATCCTGAACCCCGTCGCCTACAAGCTCGGCTACATCCCACCGAGCGTCGAATCCCACGACGTGCCGGGCTTCGGACGCCTCGCCTTCAACCGGCCGCTCGGCATCGGCCTGCTCCTCGGCGGCGCGCTCATGGGTGTGCTCTCCGCGCTGCCCGCCATGCGCGCGGCCCTCAAGAGCATCGCCGCGGGCGGCAAGACACGGGGCGGCTCGTCCGAACTCGGCCTGCGCACGCTCGCCATCGCCATCTTCGGCGCGTTCCTCGTCGTCTTCTTCGCCGCGGACTACGTGCACAAGGAGGCCTTCAACTCCCTCGACCCCGTCACCAGCGCGCCGATCGTGCGCAGCGTCGACACCATCGAGCACGGCGGCTACGCCGTCGGCTTCGCCAGCGAAGAGACCCGCGCCACGTTCGAGTCCTGGGACGACACCCAGCGCGACGGCTACCTCGCCTCGCAGAACGCCAAGCCCGGCTGGCTCTCCGGCCTCAATCCGCACCTCAAGGCCGGCATCATCGCGCTCGTCGGCGTCGCCTGGATCTGGTTCGCCGGCATCATCATCGCGCAATGCACGGGCATGACCGACTGGTCGCCCATCTCCGGCATGGCGCTCCTCACCGTCGTGCTCGTCTTGATGCTCGGCGGCACCGGCGACGTCCTGGCCGGCGTCCTATTGGGTGCCACACTATGCGTGGCGATCACCATCGCGTCCGACATGATGCAGGACCTCAAGACCGGACACCTCGTCGGCGCCACACCAAGGAAACAGCAGCTCCTCGAACTCTCCTTCACCGGCATCGGCCCGATCGTCTCGATGATCACCATCCTGATCATCGCCGCGGCGAACATGGAGAAGTTCGGCGTCGCCATCGGCCCCGGCACCGACACCACCGCGCCCCAGGCCCAGGCCCTCGCCGCCGTCATCACCGGCGTGCAGGGCGGCGAGATGCCGTACCTCCTCTACGGCGCCGGCGCGGCCCTCGGCATCCTGCTCGGCTTCGGCGCCTTCGCGGGACTCGGCGTCCTCGTCGGCCTCTCGATGTACCTGCCCTTCGAATACATCCTCACCTACGGCATCGGCTGCCTCATCAACATGGCCGTCGTCAAGACGAAGGGACGGGGCTGGTCCGAGGAATGGGGCGTGCCCCTCTGCGCCGGACTCGTCGTCGGCGAAGCGCTCCTCGACCTCGGCGTCAACGGCGTCGTCCTCGTCATGGCCTGAAGCAACTGGGAGCCGCACCATGAAGACCATCGCAAACCTGCTCCTGGCGATCTCGGTGGCGATCGGCGTTCTCGCCGCGTCCAGCGCGTACCTCGCGCCGCTCGCGCTCCCGGACGAGGACCTCCTCGGCCTCACGCTCAGCGCCGACGTCGGACGCGTCGTCGATCCCACCAGCACCCCGATCCCCGTCGCGCGCCGCGGCGAGCAGATCACCGAAACGAACCTCGCCGCGATCCGCGCCAACGAATGGACCGAGCACGGGCGCACTGTCAAGCCGACGTACCTGCCCGTCAAAGAGTTCGCCTTCGAGCGCTGGCAAGGACGCTGGATGTTTCTCCTCTCGCTCGCCGGCCTGCTCGTCGGCGGGCTCATGATGCGCAGCGCATCGAAGAAGGAACTCGCCGCCGCCGACGCCGCGGCCGCCGACGCGCCGCACGAGGAATCGCCCGAGGGCGCCATCGCCGCCGTCCTCCAGACGCTCGACGACCTCCGCCGCGACATGTCGGATATCGCCGACAAGCGCGCCCGCTGCCAGATGGTTCTCCAGCGCGTGGGCGAACTCCAGACCACGCACCTGCCCGCGTTCGTCGAGGCCAAGCCGCGCCTCATCGCGCGCATGGGCCTCGGCGCCTACGCGGAGATGATGGGCCAGTTCTCCCAGGGCGAACGCCTGCTCAACCGCGCCTGGTCCTCGGCCGCGGACGCGCAGATCCACGAAGCCGCCGCCTGCCTCGAAGAAGCCCGCCCGCCCCTCGAAGCGACCGCCAAGACGCTCGCGCGCTGATCCATCACGCCGCGGCGAGCAATCCCTCGAGGGCGACCGGCAAGTGCTTCGCGCGACGGCTGAGCGCATAGCTCGGCCGCGGCGGATAGCCGTCCACCACCGTCCGCTCGATCAGCCCCATCGCCTCGAGGTCCTTCAGCGTCATCGCCAGCGCCCGCGCCGTCACACCCGGCAGCGCCGCCTTGATCGCGTTGAACCCCATCGCCCCGTCGCGCAGCGCGAACGCCGCGGGAAGCGACCACTTCCGCAGCGCGAGCGCATCCACGCCCGCTGTCTCGATCGCGTCGAGCGCCGCGGCGCCCCGCTCCGCGATCGCCAGCCCCTTCGGCGTGAACACGTACTCCGGACGCAGCGGGTGGCTGTGGAACGGATACCGCGCCAGAAGACCCATCTCGATCAGCGCCTCCAGCGTCCGCCGCAGCGAATCCCGCGGCGCCCCGAGTCGGTTCATCAGCGGCACGAACCGCACCCCGCCCCCGCGCCGCCCGCCGACCCCGTGCTCCCCCTTCCACACCGCCGCCAACACCGGCAGCCCCCAGGAGAGTCCCAGGAGATCCAGCAGGCGATCGGTCGGTAAGAGAACGCGGGGCTTCATGGAATCCACCGAACGAGCGTTGACACGCAAAAGTATACCTGATATCAAAGTAAGATCAAGCGGCGACCGGGCTCCGGCGCGTGCCGCGACCCGCCGCCGTCCTTCAGGGCAAAGGGACAAACCATGGCGAACCTCGGCTACGACGGCGGCCTCACCTGCGCACTGCGCGTCCGCGACCTCGACAAGGCGATCGCGTGGTACCGCGACGTCCTCGGCTTCACCCTCATCAACAAGCTCGACGACCTCGCCTGGGCGGAAATGGCCTCGCCCGTCGCGCGCGTCAACGTCGGCCTCGGCGCCGCGGAAAAGGTCGACACCGCCGGTGGCGCCACGCTGACCTGGGGCGTCAACGACATCGACCGCGCCCGCGCCGAACTCGAGAAGCGCGATGTGCGCTTCGAGGGCGACACCATGACCATCGAGGGCATGGTCAAGCTCGCGACCTTCTTCGACCCCGACCACAATAAGTTCATGCTCTACCAGGACCTGGCGCAGCACTGATCACGCGCCCGATCCCGGTGATCAGCCGAGCTTGGTTCCCGCGAACGACGCCGCGGCCTTGACCGCCTCGTCCACGCGCTCCGGCTGCGTGCCGCCGCCCTGCGCCGAGTCCGGGCGTCCGCCGCCCTTCCCGCCGCACGCCTCGCTCGCCGCGCGCACCCAATCACCCGCCTTCAGGCCCTTCGCGATCAATCCCTGCGGCACGCCGGCGACGATCACCACCTTGCCCGCGCCGTGATCGACGCCGAGCAGCAGCACCGCGCTCTCCGCGCGCTTCGCGCGGATCGCGTCCATCGCCGCGAGCAGCGAGTCGCGATCCCCCGCCGGCATCTTCGCGATGATCACCGGGTCGCTCGTGCGCTCCGCGATGGAGCGCGCCGCCTCGACGGCCTTCGCGCGCCCCGCCGCGGCGTGCTCCTTCTGCGCCGACTTCGCCCGCTCCTGAAGCCCCGCGATCCGCCGCTGCGCCTCGTGACGCAGCGACGCGGGGATCGTCATCGCCTCCATCGACGACACGATCTCCGCGATCTCGCCCTGCAGCTCCGCATCGGGCCGCTTCGCCGCGGACGCGAGACGATCGAGCAGCCGATTCCCCGCCTCCGCCGCGGCCTTGGCCGGCGCGCCCGTCAGCGCGCTGATGCGCCGCACGCCCTTGGCCACCGCTTCCTCCGCGACGATCACGAACTCGCCGCAGTCCTTGGTCGAGGGCAGGTGCGTCCCGCCGCAGAACTCGATCGAATACTTCCGCCAGTCCGCGCGCCCGGGGTCCGCCAGCAGCGTCTCCACCGGCTGGCCGATGGACACCACGCGCACCGGGTCGGGATACGCCTCGCCGAAGACCGCGCGCAGGCCGTGGATCTTCCGCGCCTGCTCCAGCGGCACGATCGCCGTGTGCACGTCGAGATTCTCGCCGATGCGATCGCGCACGTGCGACTCGACGCGCGCCACCTGCTCGTCGCTGAGCGACCCCGACGCCGCGAAGTCGAAGCGCAGCCGGTCCGGCGCGACGAGCGAGCCGCGCTGGTCCGCGCCGTCGCCCGCGACCTCGCGCAGCGCGAGGTTCAGGAGGTGCGTCGCCGTGTGATTCGCCATGATCGGCGCGCGCCGCTTGTCGTCCACCTCGAGGCGGACCTCGTCGCCCACCGCGATCTTCCCCGATTCGATCTGCCCGATGTGCAGCACGTACCCGCCGAACGAGCGCGTCGCCTCGACGTTGAACTCCATCGGCTTGCCGCCGTGCGCGCCGCCGACCACCGCGCGCCGGATCGCGCCCATGTCCCCCATCTGCCCGCCCATCTCCGCGTAGAAGTTGGTCTTGTCGAGCACGAGGCCGAATCGATCCGTCGGTCGCGTCGCCGCGGCCTCGATGGACTCATCGAAGTCGTTCCCGTTCCAGATCGCCTTCACCCGCGCGCGAACCGGTCTCCCGTGGAACTTGTCCACGTCGTCCGTCGGCTCGACCTTCAGGTGGCGCAGCTTCGCGACCTCATCGCCCGAGAGCGCGATCTCGTCGCTCGCCTCCGCCTTGCCACCGAGCCGCGAACGCTCCCGCGCCTCGGTCATCAGCCGCTCGTAGCCCGCGACGTCCACCGTCATCCCGCGCTCCTCCGCCATGATCTGCGTGAGATCGACGGGGAAGCCGTAGGTGTCGTGCAGCTTGAACGCGTCCGCCGCGGAAATCTGCTTTCCGCCGCGCTCCGCCGCCTCGGCGAACAGCGCGTTGCCGCGATCGAGCGTCCTCCCGAACGACTCCTCCTCATCGCGGATGATCGCCGCGACCCTCGCAGGATCCTTCTTGAGCTCCGGGAAGAACTCGCCGAAGTGCTCGACGATCGTCGGCACGATGTCGGCGATGAACGTCTCCGGCGCGTCCAGGTACTGCCGGCCGTACCGGTAGCCACGCCGCAGAATGCGCCGCAGCACATAGCCGCGCCCCTCGTTGCCCGGCACGGCGCCGTCGGTCAGCGCGAACGTCAGCGTGCGCGCATGGTCCGCCACGACGCGGTACGCGATGTCTCGCTTGTCCTCGAGCTTGCCCGCGTACGCCGGCGCACCGGTGATCTCCCTGATGCGTGCAAAGATCGGCGTGAACAGATCCGTGTCGTAGTTGCTGTCCTTGCCCTGCAGCACCCGCACCACGCGCTCGAGCCCCATGCCCGTGTCCACGTGCTTGGCCGGCAACTGACGCAGCCCCGCCTCGGACCGGTTGAACTGGATGAACACCAGGTTCCAGATCTCGATGACCTCGGCGTGCCCCATGTTCACCAGCGTGTCGCCGGCGACCTTCGCGCGGTCCGCGTCGCTGCGCCCGTCGTAGTGGATCTCCGAGCACGGCCCGCACGGACCCGTGTCGCCCATCTCCCAGAAGCTGTCCTTCATGTTCCCCGGGATGATGCGCCGCTCCGGCAGGTGCGCGCGCCACAGGTCGTACGCCTCGCGGTCCGCCTCGAGGCCGCTCGCCTTGTGCCCCTCGAAGTACGTCGCGTACAGCCGGTCCGGATCGATCTTCCAGACCTTCGTCAGCAGCTCCCACGCCCAGTCGATCGCTTCCTTCTTGAAGTAGTCGCCGAACGACCAATTGCCGAGCATCTCGAAGAAGGTGTGGTGGTAGGTGTCCTTGCCGACGTCTTCGAGGTCGTTGTGCTTGCCGCCGGCGCGGATGCACTTCTGGCTGTTCGCCGCGCGCGTCAGCCCCGCCAGCGCGCTCCCGGGCGCCGCCTGCCCGAGGAACAGCGGCTTGAACTGGTTCATCCCCGCGTTGGCGAAGAGGAGCGTCGGGTCGTCGTGCGGGATCGTCGGCGACGACGCCACGAACCGGTGCTTGTGGCGCTCGACGAAGAAATCAATGAACTGCCGGCGGATCTGCGGTCCCGAAAAGGTCATCAGGCCCTCGCTTGGGAGGTCGGGTCAGGAAGAAAGGGTTGGGATTGTAGAGCGGGGCCGGCGTGACGCCGTTCGGCCGCGAAACTCAGCGCAGAATCGACATCGCGCCGAGCAGGCCGCGATCCGTCAGACGCTCCGTCAGCGACGCCCCGAAGGACACCATCGACGCCTCGGTGATGAGCGCAGACCCGTCATTCGACGCCAGAGCGGGCACGATCGAGACGTCCGGCGAGATGTCCTGCAACGACCACCCGGAATCGCCCGGGACGCCGAGGACCATGCCGAACGCCGAGATCGTCGACTCCGTCTCGTTCCAGCCATGCGTCGCCGTCGAGGCCGTCTGAGCCCCGTTCACCCCCGCCCACGCCGCGGCGTCCGTCTCCGAAAACAGCGGCAGCACCATCATGCGGGGCCCGGACTGGCTGTTCCGAGCGATGACAGACGCCTCCGACACTCCGCCGGTAGAGACGGCGAGCGCGGCGACCACAGCGGCGTACGAAAAGCGATACACAGTCTCGACTCCTCCCTGGCAGCGAACCGACCGCCCCCACCCATCGGCCCGGTTTGCTGACTCCGTCACTCCTAGGCCCCCAAAGACTACTGATTGAGGGGAGCCAGTCAAGTGGAATTCGCCATTCCTGGCCGAATTCTGGCCTTCTCAGGGCTCCGCCTCGACCCGATTTCGGATCGATCCCAGGCCGGAAATCCGGACTTCGACCTCGTCCCCGGCCCGCAAAAACCGCGGCGGATTCCGCGCCATCCCCACCCCCGACGGGGTCCCCGTCAGCACCAGCGTCCCCGGCACGAGCGTCGTCCCCCGCGAGAGCTCGGCCACCAGGTACGGGACCGAGAAGGTCATCTCCCCCGTGGACGCGTCTTGCATCGTCTCCCCGTTGACCAGCGTGGTCAGGCGGAGGTCGCCGGGGTCGCGGACCTCCGCCGTCGGCGTGAGCCGCGGACCGACCGGGCAGAACGTGTCGAACGACTTGCCGCGGCAGAACTGGCCCCCCGCACCCTCTTTCTGCCACCAGCGCGCCGAGACATCGTTCCCGATGCAGTAGCCGAGGACGAAGCTCAGCGCCTCACGCTCCGCCACGTCGCGGCACGGCTTGCCGATCACGAAGCCCAGCTCCCCCTCGAAGTCCACCTGCTCGCGATCCTGGCAGACCTTCGGGATCACGATCGCGTCGCCATCCAGCGACGCGCTCGCCGGGTTCTTCGTGAAGATCATCGGACGGTCCGGCGGCTTGGCGCCCTGCTCCTTCGCGTGCTCGACGTAGTTGCGGCCGACGCCGATGATGTGCCGGATGGGCAGCGCGTCGCCGCCGGGCAGACGCACGGCCACGCCGAACGGAGTGCGGAATAGGTCCATGCCCGCCAGTGTACCCGCGCCCTACCGCCGCTCGATCGTCGCGTCTTCCTTGCGCGAGCGATCGTCCGTCTGACGCAGGAGGTCCTGCGCCCTGCGGAACTCCTCCATGTTCGCCGGCTCGGGGAACCACTGATTGAACAGCTCCCGCGGCATGCCCGCGGTGTTGGTCATGCTCGCCACCAGCGGGTCGTATGCCGGCTGCTGGAGCCAGATCGGCGCGCGACGGTACAGCAGCGCCGCCTGGTCGAGCGTCAGCCGCCCGCGCGACAGCAGGCCGACGAAGCTGTTCGCCGCTGCCTCCTCGAACGAACGCGGGAACAGCTCCATGCGCTCCTGCTCGCCGCCGGCCATCGTGCGCCGGAGCTGCTGGTTCATGTACTCCTGGTGCACCCAGCGCGCGTAGTTGATGTTGCCCTCGAAGATCCGCCGGTTGCCGCGCATCAGCCCGCGCAGCATCGCGTTCTGCATCGCGCCGTCGATCTCCTGGATCGCGACCTGCGGCGTGTCGATCTGCCCGCGCACCTCGTCCAGCACGAACTGATCGAGCGGCTTGCTGAAGTCCTCGAGCAGGCCGACCGAGTCGTTCAGATTCAGCCCCGGCCACGTGCGCAGCGTTTCGTAGTACTGCTGCGCCTTCTCGATCTCGCCGGAGCGATAGAGATACCGCACGGCGTCGCGCATGAAGTTCTCGTACCCCGCGCCGTAGGTCGTATAGATCCGGGCGCGCGACACCTCGGCCTGCGCCCGGTCCTCCAGCTCGCGCAGGACCGTCGCGTACACGGGGAAGAAGTCGGTGTTGGGCAGCGCGCTGTAGGCGTCGGTCAGGACGTCGTACTCGAGATCGCCCCAGCGCGCGATCTCCTGCACCGCGTGCAGCACCACGCGGTCGGTGTTGGTCATGTCGAAGTCCGCCGTGTTGCGACGGTCGAGCCCGCGCTCCACGCCCCGAACCGCCCAGTACAAGGCGTGCGTCGCCGGATGGCGCCAGTCGAGCGGCCCGTATCGCCGCGTGTACCGCAGCATCCGCGCCGGCTCCATGTGGTAGTCGTCGATGATGATCCGCTTGCGCACGTGCGGGATGAGCGCCCGCCACGCCGGCACCATCTCGTCCTCCGAGAGCAGGCGCGCCAGGCCGTCGTTGCGCGTCTCCTGGTTCAGCGTGATCAGCCCCTCGCGCGCCGCCCACGACTCCCGCAGCGCCAGGTGCAGCTCGAAGACCTCGAGCATGTGCAGGTCAAGCTCGAGCCCCGCCTCCTCCCTCAGCCGGCGCACCAGCGTCTCGACCGTCGGCTCGCGGCGGATCACTTCCTCCAGCGTCTCCGGCGCCTCGACCATCCGCGACAGCCAGCCGATGTAGCGCTCGTGCGTCTGCTGCTCCGTCTCGGCGCGCGGCGGCGGCATGCCCAGCACGTACGTCCACTCCTCCGCGACGCGCCGCTTGTAGAACTGGTTCGCGTCGTCCGCGTAGCCCTGGATCTTGTGCACGAAGATCCACGCCAGCTCCTTGTGCAGCAGCGTGTCGTTCGGATTCTTCGGGATCCCCTGGTCGCGCAGCAGCTCGATGCCCGCCTTCACCCACAGCCACCGCTCCTCCGGCGTCTTCGTCGCGACGGAGATGTTGTACGCCATGTTCCACGCCTGGAACGCCCACACCCGCGGGAAGCGCGGCTGGAGCCGCGTGATCGTCTTCGCCAGCTCGATCGACTCGTAGAACTTCCCCTCTTCCTTCATCTTGTTCGCGCGCAGCCACAGGATGTTCACGAACACGCCGCGGAACGCCCCGAGCGCGATCCCCGCCGCCACCTCCGGGGGATCGCCCGCCTCTGCGCGATCGGCGTACCCGAGCTGCGCCCGCCCCGCCGTCGCGCTCAGCGACGTGCTCAGCCCCGACGTGACCAGCAGCGCCAGCACGGCGATGACCGCGGCGATGAGCTGGATTCGGGTGTCGCTGCGCATGGGGCTCCTCTTCCTACTTGCCCGAGTACACCGCGAGTTCGCGCTTCCGGAAGATCGACCAGCCGATCACCAGCATCACCAGCGACGACGCCGCCAGCAGCAGCGCCCCGCGGATCGCCCGCCCCCACCCGATCAGGCGCCCGTCCGCCAGGCTCGACGCCAGATCCAGCTTCCCGTACCACGAGAACGCCCACGACACCGGCACCGCGATCGCCCGCGCCACCACCGCCACGTAGTCCACGCCCTCGGTCGTCTCCGACGTGTAGTACTCGAGCGACTCCTGCAGATACCCCGACGACTCGGCGATGAAGAGCACGCCCAGCGTCACCAGGCACGCGACGGGGAACGAGAGGAATGTGCTCGCCGCGATCGCCACCGCCGCGATGAACGCCAGCTTCATCCACACGACCAGCAGGATGCGCAGGTAGTTCAGCTCGTACCCGCCCGCCGTGTACAGGACCTCCATCGCGTCCGGCTCGAGCGAGATCGAGCGCGGATTGCCCTGCCCGGTCATCGGGTTGCCGTTCCAGAGCTGCACGAAGAGCACGCCGTCCTCGTCGATCACCGTCGACGGCATGTCCATCGACTGGGTGGTGTTCAGCGTCACCTGCCGCTCGGACCGGACGCTGTCGCCCACCGCGAAGAAGACGCGGTAGAGCGTGCTGGGATTGTCGGCGCCGGCGTTGATCTTGTAGCGCAGCGTGATCGGCCGCCCGAGATCGCGCGCCCTTGCCAACCCGTCGAAGCGGAAGATCTGGCTGTCGCCCACCGCGATCGTGCGGTACTGCGCCAGCGCCTGCGCCTCGAGCGCCTGGCGCATGATCGAACGCGCGTCCGACGTGATCTCGAACGTCGGGTCCTGCGAGCGGATGCGCTGCAGCTCGGTCTCGACCGCGTCGTCGAGCGCGCCGGGGTCCAGCGGCGGATCGAGGAACGGGACCGACGCCCGCGCCGTCAGCACCTGCGTCTCGAGGAGGATCCGGTCCAGCGACGGCTGCTGCGGCCCGTCCGCGCTGACGTACGCCCGCACCTCGCCCATCGCCGGCTCGTAGCGCAGCCGCTGGGCGAAGAGGAACACCGCCGCGCCCGTCACCGCCAGGAGCGCCGCGTTCAGCGCCACCACGCCCAGCCACTTGCCGAAGAGGTACTGCCACGGCGTCACCGGCTTGGTCGCCGTCTGCCAGATGATCCGGTCGCGCTGCTCGAACGCCACCGACGCGATCGAGAAGAACGACGTCAGCAGCGCCAGCACCCAGAACGCCCCGCCCACGCCGTACTGCAGGAAAATCTGCACCCGGTACCGCAGCGGCTGGTCCGCATCGAGAAAGAACGGCAGCCCCGCCAGGAAGAAGATCAGGAGCACGATGAAGACCATGCTGATCTTCATCCGCACCGCCTCGCTCAGCACGTTCCGCGCCACCGCGAACACCGGCGTCCCCGAGCCCAGCAGCGCGCGCAGCGCCTGCAGCAGCGTCGTGAACGCCGCGGCCAGGAAGATCACGCCCAGCAGCGCCTCGCCCCACTGACGTGTCGGCTCGAACGCGTACAGCGGCGCCGCGACCACGCCCGCCAGCGCCGCGAGACCCACGTACGTCAGCAGCACGCCCAGCCACGTCGCCAGGAGCGCCACGCCCGCCACCGCGATGATCCCACCCACCACGCTCACCGTCGGGCTCGTCGCGCCCAGCGCATCACGCAGCGCCGACGCCTCGTCGTAGCCGCGGACCTGCGCCTGCGCTTCTTCCAGCGCCGCGGCCTCTTCCTGCGCCGCCTCCACGCCCGCCCGCACCGCCTCCGCCGTGTCCGGCGCCTTCGTCAGCACCACCCACGCGCCGATCGCCACGACCATCAGCGCCGCGATCACCACGCTCGCGCCGATCTTGAACGGACGCGTCCGCTGCGCGCGATGCAGTCGCGACAGCCACTCCGACGGCTTCACCGGCGTGGCTCCGCATCGTCGGGACGATCCCGCTTCGTCAGCGACTCGATCACCCCGAGGTCCACATCCGCCGAGCGCTTCGGCGCCGGGCGATCATCCTTCTTCCGCTCCGGCGCCGCGCCCTTCGGCGCCTCCTTCTCCTCGAGAAGATCGCCGATCACCGACTCGTCCGGCCCGCGCTTCACCGGCTCCGGCGCCGCTTGCGCACGCTCCGGCGCCGCCTTCTCCGGCGCGCTCGCCTCGCCCTCGACCAGCCGCTGGATCAGCGACTCACCGTCGGTGGACTGGCCCATCAGGAATGCCGCGGTCGGACCGCCCGCCTGCGCGCCGCTGGTCTCGATCCGCTCTGTCCGCGCCTTGTCCACGATCTCGAGGAACAGGTCTTCGAGGCGCTGGCGCGGCTTGGCAATCCGGCGCACCACGTGCCCCGTCTGCTCGCGCAGGTACCGATCGACCGCCTCGACCTCGCTCGACGACAGCGCATCGGTCTCGATGATCGTCTTGTCGCCCGCCGTCAGCAGGTCGTCGCACGCGCCCTCGGCGCGGACCTTGCCGCCGTAGAGAATCACCAGCCGGTGCACGACGTCCTCGACGTCGGAGAGCTGGTGGCTCGAGAGCAGGATCGTCTTGCCGCGCCGCCCCAGGTCGAGGATCAGGTCCTTGATCTGGCGCGCGCCGATCGGGTCGAGGCCCGTCGTCGGCT
>JBGTSD010000041.1:0-24007 GCA_041940385.1 Phycisphaerales bacterium
CCATCGCGCCGCCCACCGCGGGGATCGCGTCCGGCTCGCCCGTGGACCAGTTCGCCAGATCCCCGTTGCACGCGACCTGCATCGCGCCCAGCACGCACAAATCAATGTGCCCGCCGCGGATCATCGCGAAGCTGTCCGCATGATGAAAGTACGCCGCGCCGGGAATCGCCGTGACCTGCCGCTTGCCCGCGTTGATCAATTCCGGATCGCCCGCGCCCTCCCGCGGCGAAGGCCCCATCCCAAGCAGCCCATTCTCCGTGTGATAGATCAGCGTCCGCCCCTCGGGCACGAACCGCGCCACCAGCTCCGGAATCCCGATCCCGAGGTTCACGTACGAACCATTGGGGATGTCGAGCGCCAGCCGCCGCGCCATCTCATCCCGCGTCCAACCGACCTGTTCCGTGGTGCTCGTCATGGATAGCTCGCCCCCGCCGCGACCAACTCCGATTCGTGCAGCGGCGACGCCACTTCCACGACACGATCCACGAAAATCCCCGGCGACACAACCACCTCGGGATCGATCCCGCCCGCCTCGACGATCGAGTTCACCTGCACGATGGCCACCTTCGCCGCCATCGCCATGATCGGCCCGAAATTCCGAGCCGTCTTGCTGTACACCACGTTCCCGAGCGTGTCCGCGCACCGCCCCTTGATCAGCGCGAAGTCCGCGCGCAGCCCGCGCTCGAGGATGAACTCCTTCCCGTCAAACTCCCGCGACTCCTTCCCCTCCGCCAGCGGCGTGCCCACCGCGGCCGGCGTAAAAAACGCCGGAATCCCCGCGCCCCCCGCGCGGATCCGCTCCGCCAGCGTCCCCTGAGGCACAAGCTCCAGCTCGATCTTCCCCCGCCGGTACAGATCCGGGAACACCGTCGAGTTCGCCGTGCGCGGGAACGAGCAGATCACTTTCGCGACCCGCTCCGCCTTCAAGAGCGCCGCCAGGCCCACCTCGCCGCTCCCCGTGTTGTTGCTGATCACCGTCAACCCGCGCGCGCCCCGGTCGATCAGCGCATGGATCAGCTCGATCGGGCTCCCCGCCTCGCCGAAGCCGCCGATCATCACCGACGCGCCGTCCGCAATGTCCGCCACCGCCGCGGCCGGATCCTGATATCGCTTGTCGATCATCGTCGTGCGCCGCTCAGTGCGTGGTCAGCGTCGCCGCGTCCTTGACGCGCGTATACGCGAACAGGCCCGCCTCGTCGAAGAGCACGCGGTCCTCGTAGTCGTTGAACCACAGCGCCTTCGGATTGCGCCCCACGATGCACACCTTGCACCGGTCCGGCGCGCTCCCCGCGTTGCGCAGGATCTTGAAGATCACCACGCCGTGCTCCGCGCCCGGCAGACCCGGGATCGGCTTGTTCGTCACCGCCACCACCTCGGTCTTGCCCTTGTAGTGCGTGATCGACAGACGCGCGTGCGCCTCGACGCCGGACAAGCCCTTCTGCGACTCGTTCAGGATCTGCCACGCCCGCTCGATCGGGATGTTGAACGCCTTGTACGCGACGATGTCGCGACCGCAGAAGAAGTAGTGATTGTCCGCGCCCACGCGCTTCAGCTCGCGCTGCATGATCCGCAGCGCGTCCGGATCATCGTTGATGTCCCGGATGATCGGCGTCTGGTTCTCGACCGTGATCCACCCGCGCGACAGCACGCCGCGCATCGCCGCCTCCGTGTCCGGAACCCACTGGTAAAAGCCCTTCTCGTCCTGCACGTACTCCCCGTGATCGCCCTTCACCAGGAACTCGTCCGGATGCTCGAAGTGCACCATGATGTGCACACCGACGTTCGGATACGCCTCGTGGAAGGCATCCAGCATCGCCAGGAACGTCTCGTCGAAACGCTTCGGATAGAACGCCATCTCCTTCGTCCCGATCCGGATCGACTCGATCCCCGCCTCCGCCAGCGCCGCCAGCCACGCCGCAATCTTCGAATTGTTCAGCACCATCGGGTCGCCGCCCGACAGCAGGATCTCCCGAAGCTTCTCACGCCCCGAGTCAGGATGCCGCCCGCCGTTCGCGGCCACCTTCGCGTTGAAACTCCGGATGTACTCCGTCACCGCCGGAATCTCCGCCAACCCCTTCTTCGCGACCGTCCCGTCCTTCCGCGCGATCTCCTTCCGCGCGATCAACTCCTCGCGATAGCAGAAGCGGCAGTGCGCCGAGCACGTCGAAACGACGTACAGCAGCCCCATCTCGTACTTGTGCAGCAGCCCCTCGACCGGGCTGTAGTCCATCTGGTTGCCCGGATCCTCCGACCCCGCGAGGTCCATCGTCTCGTCCGGGCTCGCCTTCACCAGCCGCTGCATCGGCGCGCTCTTCGTCGCCAGCTCGAAGTAGTGCCGCGTCACCTTCACCGGCATCCGCTTCTCAACATCCCGCTGCGAGCCCTTTAGCCCGCCGAGCTGCGTCAGCTCCGTCGGCGTGTAGAAGCTCTGCATGTCCGCCGGCGCCCGCGAGTCCAGGAACGGCGCCAGGCCGTTGATGATCTCGCGCTTGTACTGCGTGTCGACGACGCGCTCGAGAAAGGCCCGCTCGCGATCGGTCTGCACGTACTCCAGAGTCGACGACGGCATCGGTGAAACCTCCCGAACGCAACGCCCCGGTTCCGGGGCAGTTCTGTAATCAGGTGTACACTACTGCAGGTGAAGTGTAACCCGATGACCAATGGGGTGCGAGCATGTCCTTGCAGGAACTCATCGCTCCAGTCAACGACCGGCTGACACCGACCGAACGCCGAATCAGCGCCCTGCTCCTCGCCGATACGACGCTGCTGGCCTTCGGAACCGTGTCCGATATCGCCGACCGCGTCGGCGCCAGCCGTCCATCCATCGTCCGATTCGCCAACAAACTGGGCTTCGACGGCTTCACCAGCCTCCAGGGCTGGGTCCGCCAGGACGTCGCAAAGCAACTCTCCAGCCCCAGCCAGCGCATCCGTCAAAAAGACGGCGACGCCGCACACGTCCGAAACGCCCTCGAGCACGCCGTCCGACAGACCCTCGACAACCTCGACGACGCCCGCATCGATGCCCTCGCGGCGCCGATCGCCAAGGCCCGCGCCGTCTGGATCGTCTCCGGCGAGACCTCCATGGCCGGCGCCGTCGTCCTCCACAGCGGCCTCTCCATGGTCCGCCCCCACGTCAACCTCGTCCACGAGCAGACCGCCGCGCGACAACTCTGCAGCGCCCGCCCCGGCGACGCGGCCGTCGTCTACGACTTCCCCCGCTACCGACGCCACTCCATCCTCGCCGCGCGCACCCTCGCCGCCCGCGCCGTCCACCTCATCGCCATCACCGATGGCCCCCTCTCTCCCCTCGCCTCCCTGACCAAGACCTGGTGCCACCTCCACATCCCCGCCGCCGGCCCCTTCGACAGCGCCGTCCCCTCCGTCCTCGCCTCCGAACTCATCACCGCCCGCGTCGTCACCATCCTCGGCCCCAAAGCCCGCGAACAGATCGACCGCCTCGAAGACCTCTGGCAACACATGGGCACGTTCCTGGAGTATGTGCCGAGGCATGAGCGGCGCAACGCAATCCCTAACGCCCGCACCGTACGCGCCGACGACAGTGACTAAGCGTGGAGATCGCAAGGCCTACGTCGGTGACAGACTGACGCCAGTGTGGGGATTGGCGCGGGTGGTACGCTGGCTGCCTCCGGGGTGGGAGGTTGCCGCATGCTGCAAGCGTTCCTCGTCATTTGTGCAATCGGTGGGCTACCCGCTGGCCCAGCCAGCTTCCGCGGACTCGGCGACGTGCCCGGCGGACTCTTGCAGAGCATCGCGCACGGTGTGTCGGATGACGGCTCCGTAGTGGTCGGTCAGTGCCGGGATGACTCAGGATGGGTGGCGTTTCGGTGGACTGAAGCGACTGGGTTCCAGCTACTAGGCCGATTACGTCCAGAAGATCCATCGGTTGTCGCTCGCGACATATCCGCTGATGGCCAAGCAATAGCGGGTCAAAGCGGCAATGAGGCTTTCCTGTGGACGGCATCCGCTGGAATGATCGGATTGGGGACACTCAACGGTGCGGGCGCGAGCGATGCAAATGCCATATCCGCAGATGGCATAACGGTAGTTGGCATCAGTGCCGGCGAGGCTTTTCGATGGTCTGCCAACGACGGGCTGATCGCGCTCGGCAGCCTTCAGGGAACCGGTGCATATAGCGTCGCGGCGGCCGTCAATGGAGATGGGACACTGATCTACGGCGTGAGCTCAGAAGTTGGCCAAAACGCTCTCTGCCGCTGGATCTTCCAAGGCCCGCCGGAGAGTCTCGGTGTCTATGACAGCGACTTCTCGTACGGCATCGATGTCTCGCTCGATGGCTCGATTGTTGCTGGATACGGTCATGTGACCGGCGGACACGATGAGGCGTTCATCTGGTCCGACGCAGAGGGGTTCATCGGTCTCGGCTTCCTTCCAGACTCAGCGCGCGACTCCAATTCCTATGCCATTTCAGGCGACGGCACAATCGTAGTTGGCCGCGATGTGACCACCACCGTCAATCACGACGAGGCGTTTGTCTGGACGACCGCAACCGGGATGCTGAATCTGCGACTTTGGCTTGAGGCGGAGCGTGGGCTTGATCTAACCGGATGGGTTCTTACACGCGCTCTCGACATATCCGACGACGGAACCACGATTGTCGGATATGGACGTGACCCTTGCGGCCACGAACAGGCTTGGATGGTCCGCTTGGCACCGCCACTGCTCGCCCAACCCGAGCCCTGCCCCGGCGACGTCAACAACGATCGCGCCGTGGACTTCGCCGACCTGAACGATTTGCTGTCCCGGTTCAACCAAGAGGCAATCTGCGGCGATCTCGATCACGACGGCTTCGTCGGCTTCGCCGACCTCAACCAGTTGATCTCGAACTTCAGCATCGCCTGCAAGTGACGCCGAGATCCTTGGCGGAGGGGATTTGAAGCTGCAATCACACCATCAGCCGCTTGCGCGTTCGACGCTTCGGCGCCTCCCCAACCACCCCGCCCACGGCGCCGCCGTCACCCCATGCAAAACCACGCTCAACACCACCGCATACTCCACCACGCTCACCAATAAACCGCCGTTCTCCAAATCCGCGTTGAACACCATCACCGCGAACACGATGCTCGCCAGGCCCCGCGGCCCGAACCACGCCATGAACACCTTCTCCCCCAACGTCGCGCCGTAACCCGCCAGGCACAGCAGCACCGGCAGCATTCGGATCACCGTCAGGCTCAAGAGCGCGTACACCAGCGCCCGCGCATCGAATCCCTCGCCCGATCGTCCGACCACCGCGGCGCCGAAGATCACCCACGTGATCACCGACAGCGCGTTCCCCGTCCCCTCCGCCGCGTGCAGCACCCGCTCGCGATGCGTGCGCGTCACCGCGCCGAACACCAGCCCGCCGATGAACGCCGCGATGAACCCGCTCCCGCCGATCCACTGCGCCAGCGCAAAGCACAAAAACGCCATCGACACCACGGGAATCTGATCCCACGCCCCCTTGACCCAGCCGCGCGACAGGCACGCCCGCGCAAGAGTGCTCCCCGCCAGCGTCACACCCACGCCCACCGCCGCGCCGATCCCGATCTCCTCCGCGAACAGCGTCAGCACCAACCCGGCGCCGCGCCCCTCGTGCGCCGACTCGCCCGCCAGCGCTAGGAACAGCAGCAGCACCGGCACGCAGATCCCGTCGTTCAGCCCGCTCTCGACGTTCAGCCCCTCGCGGATCGACGCCGGCACATCCGGGTTCGACACCACCGACTTGCCCAGCGCCGCATCCGTCGGCGCCAGCATCGTCGCCAGCAGCGCCACCTCCACCCAGTGCAGCTCGCCGAAGATCCATGTCCCCGTCACGAACCCCAGCCCGATCGTCAGCGGCAATCCGATGAGCAGCAGCCGGATCGGCAACGCGCGCACACGCCGCAGCAGCTTCAAGTCCGTCCCCGCGGCGTCCGTGAACAGCACCAGCGCAAGCGTCAACTCCGCCAGCGTCCGCAGCGTCTCCGCCCGGATCGACGCCGTGAAGAGCCCCAGCCCCAGCGGCCCGATCAGCACGCCGAACCCCGTGAACACGATCGCCCCGCTGATCCACGTCCGCTCCAGACGCCCCGCGATCACGCTGTACACAAGCAGAAACCCGGCCAGCAGCGCGATCGATGCATACATCAAGGCCTCCGATCAACAAAGCACGCGCCGAGTATCGCCCCGCGCCGCCGCAGCCGCAACGCACGCGCGATCACGATCCCATCCTCCCGCCTCGATATGCTGCAACGGCCCCCGACGAACGGAGACGCGCCGATGCTCGCTCACGTCCTCACCGGCTGCGCCCTCGCCGCGGCCACCACCTTCGTGCACGCCGCCGCCATGGTCGGCTCGGTGAACCTCGCGAAGCGACTCATCGCCAGGGGCTGGATGGACAAGGGCCACGCCGCGCAAGCGACCATCGTCGCCATCGTCGTCGTCGCCATGTTCATCGCGTCGTGCATCGAAGCCGCGCTCTGGGCCGCGACCTACGTCGTCACCGGCGCCATCGCCGGCGCCGAACGCGCCATGTACTTCTCCATGGTCACCTACACCACCCTCGGCTACGGCGACGTCACCCTCGACGAGCGCTGGCGACTCCTCGCCTCCCTCGAAGCCGCCAACGGCATCATCATGTTCGGCTGGAGCACCGCACTCATCTTCGCCGCCGTCCACCTCGTCTACATCAAGCCCCGGGAAAACCCGAATCCGCTCGCGTGATCCCGCGGCCTGCTCCAGCACATGAACGCAACATGAGACCGAAATGAAGCCGACTTCATGCGCGAGCGTTCCGCGTGGCTGTTCCACTCCGCACGTCGCAGCGATAAACTGAACATGACCCGATGGCCGGGTCGCCGCGTCCACTGCGCGCGCAGGTTCCGTGAGGTCTCGCCCTGATGAACGGCCCCGCTCATCAATTGAGTTCGCCGCCGGAATGGCAGCGCCATTCTGATCGGCGCCGCGACACCCCGCCCGACGGGAGCCGAAACTCCAGCGAGCGGAAGGCCTGGCTCGACAGCCAGCGTCAGGCGTTCGAAGCAGCGCTCAACGGCGAGCCGCTCGACGTCGCGCTCGGCATCCTCGTGCGCGCCGTGATCGACGCCATCGGGCAAGACGCCCGCGCCGGCTTCTACTTGGCCAACAAGGAAGGCACGGCGCTCCACCACATCGTCGGCATGCCCCCCGAGTACGCCGAAGCCGTGGACGGCTTCAAGGTCGGGCCCGATTCGATCGCCTGCGGCCTCGCCACCGCCACCGGCAAGCCCGTCCTCACCACCGACGTCCGCGAGGATCGACTCTGGCAGCCCTGGCTCTGGATGGCCGAGAAGTTCGACTATCGCGCCTGCTGGAGCTTCCCGATTCAATCCCTGGGCGGCGCGTTCCACGGCACGCTGGCCGTCTACTCGCGCCATCCGCGCGAAGCCACGGAACGGGATATCGAGATCGGGACGTTCTTCAGCCGCACCGCCTCCATCCTCATCGCCCGCCACAAGGAATCAGAAGCGCGTCGACTGGCCGAACTGGCGCTGCGCGAGAGCGACGAACGCTTCCGCGATCTCGCCGACAGCGCCCCGGCGATGCTCTGGGTGACGGATCCCGACGGATCATGCACGTTCCTCTCGCGCGGCTGGTACGAGTACACCGGTCAATCCGAAGAAAACGCGCTGGGATTCGGCTGGCTGGACGCCGTGCATCCGGACGATCGCGCGCAGTCCGCCCGGATCTTCCTCGACGCGAACCGGCGACAGAAGAAGTTCTCGATCGATTACCGCGTCCGCCGCGCGGACGGCAAGTATCGATGGGCCATCGACGCCGGAACGCCGCACTTCGACGCGTCCGGCGCCTACCTCGGCTACGTGGGCTCGGTGATCGATGTCCACGAACGCAAGAACGCGGAGCTCGAGCGCATCGCCCACGCGCGCGTCCTCGAGATGATCGCCAGCGAGCAGCCGCTCAAGGATGTCCTGACCGAGCTCGTCCACCTGGTCGAGCAGCAGGTATCCGGCGCCGTCGGCTCCATTCTCCTGATCGACGACGACGGCGAACATCTGCGCCACGGCGCCGCCCCGGGATTGCCCAGCGACTACAACGACGCCATCGACGGCGTTCGGATCGGACCGGTCGTCGGCTCGTGCGGAACGGCCGCCTACCGCGGCCAGCGCGTCATCGTCGAAGACATCCAGTCCAGCCCCCTGTGGGCCGACTACCGCGACCTCGCATCGCAGCACGGCCTCCGCGCCTGCTGGTCCGAGCCGATCCGTTCCATGGACGGCCGCTCGCTCGGAACGTCGGCGATCTACTTCACCGAGCCGCGCAAGCCGACCGAGGAAGAACTCAGCGTCCTGCAGTCCGTGGCCCGGTTCGCCGGAAT
The DNA here is from genome assembly GCA_041940385.1 of Phycisphaerales bacterium. Taxonomy (GTDB): domain Bacteria; phylum Planctomycetota; class Phycisphaerae; order Phycisphaerales; family UBA1924; genus JACVCK01. Next base: position 8,369 of record JBGTSD010000041.1, read on the forward strand.
CGCCATCGATCGGCGAAGGGCTCAGGAAGCGCTCCGACGCAGCGCACGGACCTTCGCCATGCTCGTCGAGCAGTCCCCCCTGGGCATCTACACGGTCGACGCCGACTTCCGCGTCGCGAACGTCAGCGTCGGCGCCCATCCCGCCTTCCGCAATGTCCAGCCGGTCATCGGACGCGACTTCGCCGAGGTCATGCACACCCTGTGGCCGGAGAAGTTCGCCGACGAAGCCATCCGGATCTTCCGCCACACGCTCGAGACCGGCGAACCCTACGTCTCTCCCGGCCTCACCGAGAAGCGCAAGGACCTCGGCCAGGTCGAGTCCTACGAGTGGCAGATCAACCGCGTCACCCTCGTGGACGGCCGGCCCGGCGTGGTGTGCTACTTCTTCGACGCCACGCGCATCCAGCAGGTCAACCGAGCCCTGCGCGAGAGCGAAGCCCGCTTCCACATGCTCGCCGACAACATGGCCCAGCTCGCCTGGACCTGCGACGAAACCCTCGGCAACGTCACGTGGTGCAACCAGCGCTGGCTCGAGTACACCGGCCTGTCGATCGATGACCTCAAGGGCTGGGGCTGGAGGCGCTGCTACCACCCCGACCACGTCGAGCGCGTCGCCGAAAGCGTCAAACGCGCAAGCGAAGCCGGCGAACTGTGGGAGGACACCTTCCCCCTCCGCCGCAAGGACGGCGAGTATCGCTGGTTCCTCTCCCGCGCCGTGCCGATCCGCGACGAATCCGGAAAGATCGTCCGGTGGTTCGGCACCAACACCGACATCACCGCCGAACGCGATGCGCACGCCGAACTCACGCGCCACCGCGAACATCTCCAGCAACTCGTGGAGGAGCGAACCGCCGAACTCGAGGCCTCCCACCAGCAGCTCCGCCTCTCGGAGCGCATGGCCTCGCTCGGCACCCTGTCCGCCGGACTCGGCCACGACATGGGCAACCTCCTCGTCCCGGTTCGAGTGAGTCTCGAAACACTCGACGAGATGCAGCTCCCCCCCGAAGCGCAGGCGGAAATCGCCGGAATTAAGAGCTCCGCCGACTACCTCCGCAAGCTCGCCAGCGGACTGCGCCTCCTCGCCGTCGACCCGGCCCGCGGCGGAAAGACCGAGCCCACAGGTCTCCTCTCCTGGTGGGCCGAGGCCGCCACCGTCCTCAAGAACGCACTGCCCCGAGGCGTCACCCTCGAGGCCCGACTGCCCGACGAAGAGTGCCAGGTCGCCATGCACAGGACCGCGCTCACCCAGGCGATCTTCAACCTCGTGCAGAACGCCGGCGACGCAATGGGCTCCGGCGGCGGCAAGGTGTCCATCACCGCCGAGATGCGCGACGACGCGGTCCGCCTCATGGTGAGCGACAACGGCCCCGGAATGAACGACGAAGTGCGCCGACGATGCATGGAGCCGTTCTTCACCACCAAGTCCCGCGGCCTGTCCACCGGACTCGGCCTCGCCCTCGTCTACGGCCTCCTCCGCGAGTCCGACGGAAGCTTGACCATCGACTCCACCCCCGGCCAGGGCTCGACGTTCACGCTCAATCTGCCGCGCTTCAAGGCCAAGGCGCCGACGTCTCCGCGCCGACGCACCGCCTCCGTGTCCCTCGCCGACACCCGGCTCAAGGCCATCGTCGCCGCCGAACTCCGATCCTTGAGCTACGACGTGGACGCCGACTTCTCCCGCGCGGCCGAGGCGGACCTGATCATCGCCGACCAGCCGACGCCCGTCTCGAACACCCATGCGCCCGTCCTGCTGCTGACCGACAAGAACCTCGCAACGGCATCGGCCATCGCGATCGGCAGCAAGCCCTCGGTCCAGGCGCTCCGGGAATCGATCCGCGAACTCGCAAGCCGCGCACCATGTGAACCGGTGGCCATTGCATAGCCGTGATGACCAGCCGCGATCACATGGGAAAGCCCGGCGTTCTGTGCGTTGACGACAACCCGGCCGTCACCGACGCGCTCAGGGTGAAGCTCGGTCGCTCAAACGAGTTCGAATGGCGGGGCTCGCTCCACAGCGCCGACGACCTTCTCGACCGCTGTGAACGCGAACGCCCGGCGATCGTCCTCCTCGACGTCGACATGCCCGGCAAGGACCCCTTCGAAGCGCTGGCCGAACTCACAGCCCGCGCTCCCGACATCATCGTCCTCATCTTCACCGGCCACGTCCGCAAGGACCTCATCGAACGCGCGCTCGACTGCGGCGCCTGGGGCTACGTCTCCAAGAACGACGGCGAGGACGAACTGCTCGCGGCCATGAAACGCGCCGCCAACGAAGAACTCGCCCTGAGCCCCGAAGCGCAGCGAACGTACGACTCGTGACGCCGACCGCCACCGACGCCCACCCCCGACCGCGCAAAACAAAACCCCGCAAAATGCGGGGTTCGCGTAAGCGAGGCGGACGGGACTCGAACCCGCAACCACCGGATCGACAGTCCGGTACTCTAACCAATTGAGCTACCGCCCCAATTTGGTGCGCCCGGGCCCTGTCGAAGCCGCTCGGGCGAGCCGGGAAATGTAGCCGCCCACCCGCCCCTGTCAACCCAACCTCCCCCGAGCCCTCCCGAGAGCCCCGCTCAGGCCCCCAGGACAGGCCTCCGCCGCCGCGCCGCGATCCCCGCGCCCGCCAGGAACGCCGCGCCCACCGACGGCCCCGGGACCACGCGCAGCCGCACCGCATCGTCGAGGTACTCGACCTCGTACGCCAGCCCGCGCGCCGCGCCGGGAAACACCTCGACGTCGAACGTGCTCACGATCGACGCCGCGCGGATCAGGTCGTACACGCCCGGCGCCGGCTCCGCGCCATCATCCAGCAGGATCATCAGCGTCCCCGCCAGCGCTGCGTCGCCCATCACCAGCATGCCGTCGAATCCATCGCCGCGCTCATCCCCGCCGAACGCGTACTCGAACGTCCCCTCCATCCTCTGCACATAGTCGCCCCCGATCTCGAGCGGCCCCTCGCCGCCGCCCGCCCGCACCGTGCCGGAGTTGTCGAGCGACGCCGTCGTCAGTTTGCCATCGCCCGTCACCTTGCCATTCACGCCCACGACAACGCTCCCCGTCATGACGTCCACGCATCCGCCCGCGTGAATGTCCACAACCCCCTGACCCGGCGCGCCGACCACCAGGTCGTGCCAGCGCACCGTCAGCGTGGAGTCGCGCCCAACCTCCACCAATCCATCCCCCGTCGCGCCCTCGCCGATCGTCAGCGCATCGACATACATCGACGCCCCCTGCGTCACCGTCACGATCCCCATGCCGCTCGCGCCGACCGTGAGAATCCCGCCGACCGACGGCCCGAAGCTGTTGCCGATCTCGAACGTCGTCCCCACGCCGCTCGCCCGCACCTCCCCAAGCGATCCATCCTGAGCGCCGACGACGAAGTCGTCGTTGAGCTGACGCATCGTCCCCTGATCCCAGACTTCAAACACGCCGTGCCCCGCGTCGCCGACGATCGTCTGCACCGCGGCGCCCAGCGCATCCGCCCACATCGTCCCCGCGCCGGAAACCTCGACACGCCCCTCCCCCGTCTCCTGCGCGCCGATCCGAATGGTCAGCCCCATCTCGGCCAGCGCGCCATCCGTCACGCGCACCACGCCCGCTCCACTGTCCCCGATCACGGCGCCGCGCAGAAACGCCGATGTCGGCGTCCCGCCGCCCGCCTCCGTGCCCGCGGCCACACCGCGAAGATTCAACTCCCCGTTCGAGCCCTCGATCTGACCCACCGTCAACGTCAGGGTCGTTCGAAGCCGCGCGCCGTCCTCGATGTCAACCACGCCGGCGCCGGCATACCCGATCGCCGTCGTCCCACCGTTCATCAGCCACTCGGATCCCACGCCCGACACCGTCGCCGTCGCCATGCCCCAGCCGAACCTCGTGTGCGAGCCCGTCGTCAGCGAGCCGCCATTCCGCACGTCCACCGTCAGCTCCGAGTCCGTGCCCAGAAAGTCGCCGAACGACGACGTCGTCAGCGTCGCATGGTCGATCGTGACCGTTGCCACTGACCCCGCCTGCTCCGCGAAGTACATGGAGTTCGTCGCCGACAGCGTCGCGCCGTCCGACACCGTCAGGTCAACCGTCCCGCTCTCCCCGAAGGTGAACGTCGTGCCCGAGACCGTCGTCCCCGCGCCCGTGATCAGCACCTCGTTGTGGTACGTCCCGCCGAATCCCGCGCTGAAGATCCCCTGCACGAATTCCGCCGTCGCCCCGTCGCGAAACGTCAGCCGACCGAAATCCGTTCCCATCAGCATGATGTGATCGGCCGTCAGCGCCGCGCCGGCGCCGAACTCCACGTCGAACGACGTGTCCAGAATCGCCGGGAACACCTGCGGCCGCCCGCCCATCCAGATCCGCGTGTGCGCGAGCGTTCCATTCAGAAACGTCGCGTTCGACTGCCCCGCAATATCCCCGATGATCAGCGACGTGATCGGCCACTCCCCCGGACCCACGTTCGTCGTGTGCGTGAACCCGCCGAGGTCGAACGTCACATCCCCGTGACGCAGACTCACCTCGCGCGTGTCGTAGTCACCATCCAGCGTCACCGTGTACGCGCCCGCGAGATGGAAGTTCACCGCGTCCAGCGACTCCGGCAGGCCCGCGCTCCAGTTCCCATCCACGCCCCACATGCCGCCCGCCGCGTTAATCCAGTCGATCCCGCCCGCGCACGCGGCGCCGGCCGCCGCAACCATCGCGCCCGCGGCGAACACGACGCGTCGTCCGTTGAACACATGACCCATGTCAACATCTCCCGTGCATGCGGGCGACGCAGTCGCCCCCCGAGCGGGCGCCACCTCAGATCTGAACTCCACGAGGCCGGCCTGTGCGCAGCCAGCCCCTCCCCGCAGACTACGACATCTCACCCGAGGGTCAACCCCGAATCCCGCGATTCACTTGTTCTCGAACCAGGTTTCCCCAACCCCAGACTCCACCCGCAGCGGCACCCGCAGCGACATCGCGTTCTCCATCCGATCCACGATCAGCTTCCGCGCCTTCTCCGCCACGTCCCGCGGCGCCTCGAACACCAATTCGTCGTGAATCTGCAGCAGCATCCGCACCCCCGGAATCTCCGCCTTCCGCGTCAATCGCTCCGCCGCGTGCTCGCTCAGCCGCGCGTGCAGATCGATCATCGCCACCTTGATCAAATCCGCCGCGCTCCCCTGCACCACCGAATTGATCGCCACACGCTCGCCCAGCGCACGCTCCGACGGGTTCCTCGACCCGACCTGCGGCACGGGCCTCCTTCGCTTCAGAATCGTCTCCACGTACCCCAGCCGCATCGCCTGATCCACGCACTCCTGCAGGAACGTTGTGATCCCCGCGAAACGTCGCTTGTAGTCATCAATGATCTGCGCCGCGGCCTCGTTCGACACCCCCAGCCGCCGCGCCAAACCGAACGCCGTGATCCCGTACACGATCCCGAAGTTCACCATCTTCGCGCCGTCGCGCTGCTCCCGCGTCACATCCTCCGGCTTCACCGCATGAATCTGCGCCGCCACCGCCCGATGAATGTCCTCGCCCTGCTCGAACGCCTCGATCAGCGCCGGGTCCTGCGACAAGTGCGCCAGCAGACGCAGCTCGATCTGCGAGTAGTCCGCGCTGATCAGCACGTTCCCCTCGTCCGCCACGAACGCGCGCCGGATGTCGCGCCCCACATCCGTCCGGATCGGGATGTTCTGCAGATTCGGATCGCTCGACGCCAATCGCCCCGTCGCCGCCACCGTCTGATGGAAGGACGAGTGCACGCGCCCCGTGTCCGGGTTGATCGCGTCCTTGAGCGCCACGAGGTACGTGCCCACCAGCTTCGTGAGCTGCCGATGCTCGACGATCAGCGCCGGCACTTCGCTCGTCACCGCCGGATCCGCCGCGAGCTTCTCCAGCACCTCGATGTCCGTCGAGTACCCCGTCTTCGTCTTCTTCACCGGCGTGATGCCCAGCCCCGGCGGCTCCGCGTCCGGCTTGTTGAACAGGATCTCCGCGAGCTGCTTCGGTGAATCCGGATTGAACGCCCGCGGCGCCTCGTCCAGAATCCTCCGCCGAATCCCCTCGATCCGCTCCATCAACCGCGCCGTCTGCCGCTCCAGCTCCGCCGCATCCACCCGGATCCCGTTCCACTCCAGCTCCGCCAGCACGCCCACCAGCGGCGTCTCCACCTCGTCGCTCAGCTTCATGAGTCCCATCGCGCGAAGCTGCGGCGCCAGGATGTTCCGCAGCCGCAGCGCAATGTCCGCATCCTCCGCCGCGTACTCCGCCGCACGCTCCAGCGGAACCTCGTCGAAACACCGCTGCTCCTTGCCCGTCCCGATCAGCTCCTTGATTGGAATACACGTGTGCCCGAGCAATCCCAGCGCCAGTGCATCGAGCGAATGCCCCGAGCGCGACGAATCCACCAGGAACGAGCCGACCATCGAATCGAACACAATCCCCCGCAGCTCGACGCCCGCGTGCCGCAGCACCAGCAGATCGAATTTCAGGTTGTGCCCGCACTTGAGAATCTTCGGATCCTCGAGCGCCGGCCGCAGCGCGCCGAGCGCCTCCTCTGGCGACAGATGACTCTTCGGCTCCGGCGAGCGCACCGGGATGTACCACCCCGCGCCCTCCGCCACCGAAATGCTCACGCCGCACAGCTTCGAACGCAGCGGCGACAAACCCGTCGTCTCCGTGTCGATCGCCGTGATCTCCGCGCCGCGCATCGCCTCGATCACCCCGCGCAGCTCGTCCATCGTCCGCACACACACGTAGTTCGACGCGGGCCGATCCTTCGCCTGCTCCTTCGCCGCGACCGCATCGAAGAGACCCATCGAGAATCCGCCGCCCGACGCATCGACCGGCTTGCCCTTCGGCGGTGGGGGAGGCGCGGCGGCTGAATCCCCCAGCAGCGCCTTCACCTCGTCCTGATACCGATTGAACCCCAGCTCCTTCAGCAGCGGCAGCAATTCCGCCAGCTTCAGCGCGCCCGTCGTCGCCCGCTCGAGATCGAACTCCACATCGACGTCGCGCTTCAACTCGACGAGCTGCTTGCTCAGCGGCAACCTTCCCGCGGCCTCCCGCAACCTCTCCCCGCGCTTGCCCTTGATCTCGTCCGCGTGCGCCAGCAGGTTCTCCAGCGTCCCGTACTGCTGGATCAGGTCCGCCGCCGTCTTCGGCCCCACACCATCCACCCCCGGCACGTTGTCCACCGTGTCGCCCATCAGCGCCAGCATGTCGACGACCTGCGCCGGCGTGATCTTCTTCTCCTCGAGCAGCCGCGCCTCGTCGATCACCTCATCCGTGTGCACATCGAACATCTCGACGCGCCCCGCGCGAAGAAGCTGCTGCAGGTCCTTGTCCTTCGACACGATCCGGATCTTCACGTCCGGCCGCTCGCGCGTCAGCCGATCGACCAGCGTCGCGATCGTGTCGTCCGCCTCCACCCCCTCGATCCCCAGCACCGGCGCGCCGATCGCGCCCAGCAGCGACACGCACCGCTCGACCTGAACATCCAGCGCTTCCGGCGGCGGCTCGCGGTTCGCCTTGTACGGCTCGTACATCTGGCTGCGGAACGTCCCCCGATCCCCCGACGCGTCGATCACCACGACGAAGTAGTCCGGCCGGTACTGCCGCAGCACCTTCAGCAGCATGCCGACGAAGCCGAACGTCGCGTTCGTGGGCTCCTTCGTCACCGGGCTGCTCATCGGCGTGCGGATCGCGTGGAACGCGCGGAACATCTGCGCGTGCCCGTCGATGATGTAGAGCGCCTTGGTCGCCCCCGCGCTCACGACCCCGCGCCCGCCGCGTGATGCAGCTCGCGCAGCCGCGCCGTGTACGCCTCGCTCGGCGCCACGTTCCGCCGCGCCATCATCGCCCTGGCCGTCTCCAGAAACTTGTCGAAGCGGAACAGCTTGTTCCCCGCGTCCGTGGACCACAGGAACGCCGACGAGGTCCCCGTCAGCGCCGCCGACGCCGCCCACATCGTCCCTGTCCCGATCACCGCGCCCGTCATGATCCGCGTTCCGATCGCGAACTTCGCGTGATCACCCACGATGCACCCGAGGAACGTCAGCCCCGTGCGCTCGTTCGACATCCCCGGCGCCGCGCGCGACACCACCTCGCCGTACGTGTTCAGGAGATTCGAATTCGTCGTCCCCGCGCCCAGGTTCGCCCACTCGCCCACCCACGCATCGCCCAGGTGCCCGTCGTGACCCTTGTTCGACCAGCCCTGGAAAATCGTCCCGCCCACTTCCCCCGCGGCCTTGCACATCGGACCGATCGCCGTGTTCGCCTTGATCAACGCATGATCCAGCACGCTCGATCCCGGACCAATCCAGCACGGCCCGCACACGATCGCCCCCGGCCGAACCACCGCGCCCGCCTCGATGCGGATCGCCCCCTTCTCCGCATCGAAGATCACCCCCGGATACACCCGCGCCTTCGCATCCACCGACACCGGATGCTCGCCGATGACCAGCGCGCCCGGCGTTCCCGCCCAGCGATCAATGCACAACATCGCCAGATCGCGCCGCAGCGCCTCGTCACGGAACCGGATCACATCCCACGGCCGGCGCAGCATCGCCGCGCCGTCCACCTGGTGCATGTGCACATCCGCGCCCGCCAGCCCCTCCGTCAGCGCCGCCTCGCATTGTCGCCGCGTCCCGCGCACCGCGACCAGTTCACCCGTCGTCGAGTCCACCAGCGCGCCCCCGGGCTTCAGCGCGCCCACCTCCGCGGGCGGCAAGGCGCAGCGCCCGTTCACCGCGAGAAACTCCTGCCCCTTCACGCCGTCCCACGCGTTCACCGCGCACGCGTGCCGCTCGCGCAGGATCGCCGCGATCGGCGCCGGCGCCAGCAGCAGCGCCGCCCGCGTCCCGCTCGCCCGCTCGATCCGCTCCAGAGTCGTCAGCGCGCCCGTCCGCACCTCGAACGACGCGCGCAGGTCCGTCAGCGGCCCAAGCTCGCCCCGTCCATCGTCGAAAACCACCAGCGCCGTCATGACGCCAGTGTAACCGCCCCGCCCCGACTACCATCCGCCCCCATGCTCGCCGTCGTCTTCGACTTCGACGGAGTCATCGTCGACTCCGAACCCATGCACGAACGCGCCATCCGCAGCGCGCTCCAGTCCTGCGGCCTGCCCGCGAACTGGACCGACTGGCGCCGCTACGCCGGGCACGGCGATCGCAACTCCTTCCGCATCATCCTCGAAGACCAGGGCCGCGCCCTCGACGACGACACCTACGAGAAGATCAAGGCCGCCAAGCACGCGGCGATCACCACGCTCATCGAAGCCGGCGACCCCGCGCCATACCCCGGCGCCATCGAGTTCGTCCGCGCCGTCGCCGCCGCCGTCCCCGCGGCCGTCGCCTCCGGCTCGCGCATCCACGAGGTCCACCCCATCCTTCGACGGCACCACGTCCTCGACGCCCTCCGCGCCGTCGTCACCGCCGACGACGTCAAAAACCTGAAACCCCACCCCGAGCCCTACCTCAAGGCCGCGGCCGCTCTGCACACCGACCCCGCGCGCTGCCTCGCCATCGAGGACACCCCCGTCGGCGTCCGCGCCGCCGTCGCCGCCGGCTTCACCGTCGTCGGCGTCGAACACACCAACCGCGCCGCGATCCTCACCGACGCCGGCGCGCACTACGTCGCCCCGCGCATCGGCGACCTCACCCTCGACCTGCTCCGCGATGTGACAAACCGCCGCTGATCCGGGATGTGAATTGGGGTGCCACGAGTCGCCGCTTTGGGAGACTAGTGCGAATGCGCCAAGGCGCACCTACCTCCGCATCACCTTCCACGCCACCGGCAGCGCCGCCGCCGCCAGCAGCGCCTTGATCGCCGCCCACGGCAGGAACACCAGCATCCCCGCGTAATACGCCTCGCCCGCGCCGACGATCGCGCTCAGCCACGCCGCGCCGAGCGCGAGGATCACCAGCTCGCCGAGGAACATCGCCAGCGCCGTCGACCACGCCTTGCGCGTCCAGCCGCGCTGCGCCAGCCAACCGACCAGCATCGCGCCGAGCACGAACGCCATCAGGTACCCGCCCGTCGGACCGATCAGGTGCGCCGGTCCGCCCGCGCCGCCCGCGAAGAACGGCAGGCCCACCGCGCCCTGCGCCAGGTACATCAGCACGCTCGTCGCGCCCAGTCGCGCCCCCAGCGCCGCGCCCAGCAGCACCACCGCAAGCGTCTGCAGCGTCGCCGGCACCGGCCACATCGGCACGACCACCTGCGCGCACGCCGCGATCAGCCACGAACCGGCCAACGCCGACGCGAACTCCACGACCGTGCGCCGCCCCTCCGACGCCCCGACCAGCATCGCGGGCACCAGGGCCGGACCATTCCGAAACGGACTTGCGGCGTTCATCATCCCCCGAGCGTCCGGCGCCGAGGCCCCATTGTCAAGATCCCCGAATCCGCCGACCTCCCCGCAACCAACCCGCGACCCCATCGAATCACCCCCTGTCGTCCTCCCCTCAATCGGTCCCTAGCATCCATTTCCCCGCCGCGGCCACCTCGCCAACACCGCGCTCGAACCCCCTTCATATGGATACGGACCCGAATCCCCCGCGAACCTCACCGGCCGCCGTCCCGGTCCGCTTCGCGATCGGGTTCGTGCTCCTCCTCGTCGCCGTCGGCATCTTCGCCGCGCTCCGCGCCACGCGCCCCACCCCGCCCCTCGCCGCCGTCAACCAGGCCGCGCGCCAGGTCCGCGTCCTCACCGTCCAGCCCGTCGAGGTCGCCCGCACCTGGATCGGCTACGGCGCCGCCCGCGCCATGCGCTCCGCCGACATCGCCGCCGAGGTCCAGGGCGTCATCGTCGAGCGCCCGGAGTCCATCGAAGCCGGCGCGCCGATCCGCACGGGCGAACTCATCGCCGTCATCGACCCCGCCGACTACACCCAGCGCCTCGCCCAGCTCGACAGCGCCGTCGCCGCGCTCCGCGCCGAGCTCGACGGCCTCTACGCCGAAGCCGAATCGCTCGACCGCCTCATCTCCCTCGCCGCGGAGTCCACCGGCCTGACGCAGAAGGAAATCGACCGCTGGCGCAGCGCCATGGCCGGCGGCGCCGGCGCGCCCGTCGAGCTCGAGCGCCTCGAGCGCGAACTCGCCCGCGCGCAGCGCGAAGAGCAGGCCCTCCGCGAACGCCGCAGTCTCATTCCTTCGCGCCGCTCCGGCCTCGAATCGCGCATCTCCGCCGAAGAGGCCAATCTCACGATCGCCCGGCGCAACCTCGAGCGCACTCGCATCGTCTCGCCCCTCGACGGCTCCCTCCAGTCAATCTCCGTCGAGCGCGGCGAGCTCGTCGCCCCCGGCGCGCCGATCGCCCGCGTCGTCGATCTCTCGCGCATCGAAGTCCCCCTGCGGCTGCCCGTGTCAGCCGCCGCGGAAATCCGCCCCGGCGACCGCGCCGTCATCCGCGCCGAAGGGCCCGTGGATTCCGAGTGGACCGGCGCCGTCGTGCGCATCGCGCCCGAGGCCGACGCCTCCACGCGCACCATCACCGTCTTCGTCGAAGTGCGGCAGGACCCGAATTCCGAGATCTCCACTCGACTTCTTCCGGGGGCGTTCGTCTCCGGTCGCGTCGCGGCGGAGACGCCCCGCGAGCACATCGTCGTCCCGCGCACCGCGATCGAACGCGGGCGCGTGCTCGTCGTCGACGACGCCGGCGTCATCACCGCCGCGCCCGTCTCGGTGCTGCACTTCGTCGAGGAGACGTTCCCCGACCTCGACGCCGTCGAGACCCAGTGGGCTGTCCTCGACAACGGCCTCGCGCCGGGCCAGCGCATCGCGCTGACCAACCTCGACGAACTCCAGCCCGGCATCACCGTCGCGCCCGTCGAAACCTCCGCCGGCCCCCGCGTCGAAGGCGCCGCGCCGGTCTCCGGAGGTAAGGGCAGCGCGCAGTGAGTCTCGCGTCCTTCGGTGTTCGTCGGCCCGTCGTCGCCAATCTGCTTACCGGCGCGATCGTCATCGCCGGCGTCGTCTTCGGCCTCGGCCTCCGCCGCGAGTTCTTCCCCGAGGTCCGCCCCAACGAGGTCATCGTGTCCGCGCCGTACCCCGGCGCCTCCCCCGACGAGATCGAGCGCTCGCTCGCGATCAAGATCGAGGACAAGGTCGACACGATCCAGGACATCAAGGAGATCAACACCACCGTCTCCGAGGGCCTGGCCAACATCCGCATCGAGTTCGAGCCCGGCATCGACATCGACGACGCCGTCGGTCGCGTGAAGCGATCGGTGGACGAGCTCCAGGACCTGCCCGAAGAGGCCGAGCGCCTCATCGTCACCGAGTTCGAGCCGACGATCCCCGTCATCAGTCTCACGCTCTTCGGCGACGCCGACGAGCGCACCATGAAGCTCGCTATCCGCCAGATGCGCGAGGACCTGCGCACGCTGCCCGGCATGGGCGAGGTCAACATCGCCGGCGTCCGCACCGACGAGATCATCGTCGAGGTGCGCGAAGAGGCGCTGGTTCGATACGGTCTCTCCATCCCCGCCGTCGCGCAGCGCATCCGCGAGGCCATGGGCGAACTCCCAGGCGGCGCCGTCCGCACCCCAAGCGCCAACGTCGGCGTCCGCACCGTCCCCTTCGACGACCGCGCCGACGCCGTGCGCGACATCGTCGTCCGCGCCGATCCCGAGGGCCGGCCCATCCGTCTCGGTGAGATCGCCGACGTGCGCGACGGCTTCGTGGACGTCGATCTGCGCACCCGCTTCAACGACAAGCCCTGCGTCTCGCTCACCGCGTACGCCAAGGGCCGCGAAGACGCCGTCGAGATGGCGGACATGGTCAAGGCGTACACCGCCGGGCGCCTCATGCAGCCGATCGAGTTGTCCTTCGTCGAACGCTTCCGCGCCGGCTTCAGCGGCAAGCGCCCGGCGCGCCTCGAGGCCTGGGAGCTCGGCGCCTCCCACGACGCGCCCCCGCCCGGCGACCTGGTCACCAACAACGACCTCGCCCGCTTCATCGAGCAGCGCCTCGCGCTCCTCACCCGCAACGCCGTCTCCGGCGCGACCGTCGTCTTCATCGCGCTCATGCTGTTCCTCAGGCCCCGCGTCGCCATCTGGGTCACCAGCGGCCTGATCTTCTCCGTCCTCGGCACGCTCATCCTCATGCGCGTCGCCGACATCTCCCTCAACCTCCTCACCATGTTCGGGCTCATCATCGCGCTCGGCATGCTCGTCGACGACGCCATCGTCGTCGCGGAGAACATCAACGCCCGCCACGAGCGCGGCGAGAACCCCATCGACGCCGGCATCAAGGGCGGCAACCAGGTCTTCTGGCCCGTCTGCGCCACCGTCCTCACCACCGTCTTCTCGTTCCTGCCCCTGCGCCTTCTCGAAGGACGCATCGGCGACCTGCTCGGCGCGCTGCCCTTGGTCGTGATCTGCGCGCTCGCCGCGTCGGTGTTCGAGTCCTTCCTGATCCTCCCGAGCCACATGGCCGAGAGTCTCATGCGCGCCGAGCGCAAGGCGCACAAGCGGCCCAACGCCCTCGCGCGCGGGCTCGAGGTCGTGCGCACCGGCATCTTCGACCGCGGCCTCGCGCCCTTGTACGCGCGCACGCTCGGCCCCGCGCTCCGCATGCGCTGGCTGACGCTCGCCTCCGCCCTCGCGCTCCTCATCGCCTCCCTCGGCATGATCGCCGGCGGGCGCCTTCCCTTCGTCTTCCTCGTCTCCGCCGACTCCGAATCCCTCGTCGTCCCCGTCACCATGCCCATCGGCACGCCGCTGGCGCGCACCGACGAGATCGTCCGCCGCGTGGAACGGGCCGCGCTCGACACGCCGGAGGTCAAGAGCGTCTTCGCGCTCGTCGGCGCCAACTTCGACCTCGAGGGCGCGCCGGGCGTCAGCCAGAGCCACCTCGCGCAGCTCTTCATCGAACTCCGTCCCGTCGAGGAGCGCGAGCGCCGCTCCGACCAGGTGATCCAGGCCATCCGCGACCAGATCGGCCCGACGCCCGGCGTGAAGAGTCTCCGCTTCGAGGAAGTCCAGGGCGGCCCGAGCGGGCGCGACCTGGCGTTCACGATCACCAGCGATGACCCCTCGCGCATCGCGCCGATCGAGGACGAGCTCATCGCGGCGCTCGACGACTTCGACGGCGTCTTCGACCTCTCGACCGACGCCGACGCCGGCCAGCGCGAGCTGCGCCTCACGCTCCGCGAGGGCGCGAGCGACATGGGGTTCACCGTCGCCTCGATCGCCCAGCAGATCCGCGGCGCCGTGTTCGGCCTCGAGGCGTACACCTTCGCCGGCGTGCTCGAGGACGTCGATGTTCGCGTCATGCTCGACCAGTCGTCGCGCCGCTCGCTGGCCGCGATCGAGTCGATGCACGTGTTCACACCGCCCGGCGCCGGCCCGGTGCGCGCCGTGCCGATCGCCGAGGTGGTCGAGATCCGCGAGGACGAGGGCTTCGCGACGCTGCGCCGGCTCGAACGGCGGCGCGCGGTGACGGTGTCCGCGGATGTGAACGACGCGATCGTGAGCCCCGAGCAGGTGGCCGCGGCCCTGGCGCCGACGCTGGAGCGCCTCCAGCGCGAGAACACCGGCGTCCGCATCATCCCGCGCGGCCGGCAGGAAGACGTCGCGGACTCGTTCCGCACGCTGCCGCTCGGCTTGATGGCCGCGATCGGGCTCAACTACGTCATCCTCGTGTGGCTGTTCTCGTCGTACGTCCAGCCGCTCCTGATCCTGATCGCGATCCCGTTCTCGATGGTCGGGGCGATCTGGGCGCACCTGCTGCTCGGGTACGAGATGACGATGCTGTCGCTGATCGGCTTCGTTGCACTCGCGGGGATCGTGGTGAACGATTCGATCGTGTTCATGGAGTTCTACAACCACAACCGCGCCAGCCGCAGCGCGTACGAGGCGTGCGTGGTCACCGGCCCGCTGCGCCTGCGCGCGATCATCCTGACGACGCTGACGACCTTCCTCGGGTTGTCGCCGCTGATGCTGGAGCAATCGTTCCAGGCGCGGTTCCTGATCCCGATGGCGATCACGATCTCGTTCGGCCTGATCGCCGGGACGTTCCAGACGCTGTACGTGCTGCCGTCGCTCTTGGTGGCGAGCGAGGACGTGAAGCGCTGGGCGCGCTGGGTCTGGCACGCGGGCAAGCCGCCGGCGCGCGCGGAAACGGCGGGATAGATCGAACGCAGAGGCCGCGGAGCGCGCAGAGGTCGCAGAAAAGCGCAGGGTGCTGCGAGACGCGACCGTGAGGGAGCGTGCTCTTGGCTTGGGTGGCACACTGCGGCGGCTCTGAGCCGCGGTGTGCAGGATGTCCAAGACGCTTGTTCCCTCGTGCCACCGACCGCAGCTCTGGGCGGTCGGTGTCTCCCTCGTTCCCTCGTGCCAGCGACCGCAGCCTTGGGCGGTCGCTGTCTTCACCCCCGGAAGATCCGCAATCGCCCAGAGCCGCGATTGCGGGCACGGGAGAAAGAAGCTCATCCACCCCAAAGGACCACTCTGTGCGCACAACCGCGCCCCTGCTCTGACCCCACCTCCCCATTTTTCAAAACTTTTTTCCCCACATGCCAAGCCACTTCCCGCGCATTCCCGCGCGCCATGGACCATTCCTGTGCGCACAAACGTGTCCTTCCCCTCCATTGGTTGAAGGCCCCAATTTCTTCTCCTCCCACCCTCCCCTCTCTGCGACCTCTGCGACCTCTGCGTT
>JBGTSD010000042.1:0-23564 GCA_041940385.1 Phycisphaerales bacterium
CTCACCTCCGGCCTCGACGACACCGAAATCGCCCAGTCCCGCATCAACGCCGTCCGGTTCGGCACCCGAACCAGCGTCGACGTCGATGTCGAGGTCATCGAGTCCGCCCAGGTCGCCTCCCTCTACCTCTCCACCGCGACCTTCCCCACCACGGGGCAGATTCCGTCGGCCATCACCCTCGAGATCGCCGGCCCCACCGGCGTCCAGGTGCTGGACTTCGCCTCGGGCCTGACCATCGACCAGGTCATCCTGGCCGTGAACGCCGTCTCCGATAACACCGGCGTCCTCGCCGAGCGCGTCAACGCCTCGGACGCCACGTCCGGCGTGCGCTTCAAGTCGGTCGCCTTCGGCTCGGACGCGTTCGTGAGCGTCAGCCGCCTCGGCAACTCCGGCCAGTTCGCGCAGATCTATCAGATCGCCAACAACGGGACGGTGCCCATCGACTGGGCGACCTCCTCGCTCAACCTCACGAGCCGCGACTCCGGCAAGGACGTCGTCGCCATCGTGAACGGCGCCGTCGCCTCCGGCCGGGGTCTGGGCCTCTCGATCCGCGATTCCTCGCTGGACATCGAGCTGACCCTCACCGAGACCTTCGGCACCACGGTCACCGGCACCCCGAGCGCCTTCTCCATCACCGGCGGCGGCGCCCTCTACCAGCTCGGCCCGCAGGTCATCTCCTCCCAGCAGACCAACATCGGCATCCGCTCGCTCGCGGACTCCCGCATCGGCGGCACGCTGATCACCACATCGAGCGGCCTGGAGCTCCAGTTCCTCAACTCGCTGAAGTCCGGCGGTCTGAACGACCTGCTCAAGGGCAACTTCATCGCCGCGTCCTCGATCCTCGAGACCGCGATCGACGAGGTCTCGGTCCTCCGAGGAAAGCTCGGCGCCTTCGAGCGGAACACGCTCCAGACCAACGTTCGATCGCTGCAGTCGGCCGTCGAGAACGTGACCTCCGCGACATCGCAGATCCGTGACGCGGACTTCGCCGCGGAAACCAGCGCCCTGACCCGCGCCCAGGTGCTCACCAGCGCCGGCACCACGGTCCTGGCGACGGCGAACTCCTCGATCCAGAACGTCCTCCAGCTGCTCGGCTAAGCCCGAACCGCTGACCAGTCCCACTCAGGCGGGCGCCGGACCGATCCCCGGCGCCCGCTTTTTCGCGCGCCCAGCGAGCACCTGAACAGGTGGGATCCGCGTTCCCGGGCCGGAAACGGCCTTCGCCGCGGCCTCATAAGAAAATCGCTGCGGCAAAAACTCATGCGGTCTTATGTGACCCAAAACGCCCGCCGATAAGTCCGGCAGTTCGCGGGCGTCGGAACGTTCCGACGCTGGTCCGCGAACACCGAGCGGTCCGCCCCCGAACGGCGCCGACTCGGGAGGGAGTTCGGGAACGCGGCGAGAAAAAACGCCGCACCAGCGCGAACGCGGAGATTGCCATGAGCCGCATCAACACAAACGTTACTTCGCTCATCGCTCAGCGGGTGCTGGGCCGGAACACTCTTGACCTGAGCGGGTCGCTGGAGCGACTGAGCACGGGTCTTCGCATCAACCGGGGTAAGGATGATCCCGCCGGCCTGATCGCGTCCGAAGCGCTCCGCGCCGAGGCGAAGGGTCTGGGTCAGGCGATCGCCAACGCCGAGCGCGCCGATCAGGTCGCGAACATCGCGGAAGGCGGTCTTCAGGAGATCTCTGGTCTTCTGACCGAACTCCAGGGTCTGGTCACGCAGACCGCCAACACCGCCGGCCTCTCGGCCGCGGAGCGTCAGGCGAATCAGCTCCAGATCGACTCCATCCTTCAGACGATCGACCGCGTCGCCGGCGCCACGTCGTTCCAGGGCCTCAAGCTCCTGAACGGCAACTTCGACTACACGGTCGACGGCGTCGACACCGACGTTTCGTCGTACCAGGTCAACGGCGCCAAGCTGACCTACCAGGGCACCCGCGACGTCGAGGTGCAGGTCACGCAGTCCGCCCACACCGGCGCGCTGTTCCTGTCCTTCGGCGGCACGTCGCTCAACCTCGCCGGCGCCGGCACGGACGATCCGACCGAGCGCTTCGTCATCGAAGTCGGCGGCGTGGACGGCTCCCGCGAGCTCTCCTTCTCCTCCGGCACGACGCTCCAGCAGATCGTCGACACCATCAACACCTTCACCGACGTCACCGGCGTCTCCGCGACCCTCTCGGGCACGGGCAACACCGGCATCCGTCTGTCCTCGACCTCCTTCGGCTCCGCCGAGTTCGTCAGCGTCAAGGTCGTCGATGACGGCGGCGCGGTGGGCGACGGCATCTACAACTACGGCTCCGCCGCGAACTTCCTCGCCGACACCGGCGCCGGCGTGACCACCTTCGCCAACGCGTCCAACCGCGTCACCGACTCCGGTCAGGACCTGGGCGCCACGATCAACGGCATCAACGCCACGACCGTCGGCAAGACCGCCCGCATCTCGACGGACTTCCTCGACGTGCAGCTCGAACTGAGCGACAACGCGTCCGAGCAGCTCCAGGCCATCTCCGCCTTCACCATCACCGGCGGCGGCGCTGACTTCCAGCTCGCCGGCCAGGTGAACATCGGCGGCAAGGTCGCGATCGGCATCGGCAACGTCGCCGTCCGCGAGATCGGACGCCACGACGACGACGGCAGCGTCTACTACCTCGCCAACCTCGGCGCCGGCCGCGAACTCAACGTGGTCAACGGCGACCTCACCAACGCCCAGCGCGTCATCGAGCAGGCCATCTCCGATGTCTCCTCGCTCCGCGGCCGGCTCGGCGCCTTCCAGAAGAACACCGTCGGCGCGACGATCCGCTCGCTCGGTGTGTCGCTCGAGAACACCGTCTCGGCCGAGTCGATCATCCGTGACTCCGACTTCGCCGGCGAGACCTCGGGCCTCACCCGCTCGCAGATCCTCGTGCAGTCCGCGACGCAGGTCCTCGGGATCGCGAACCAGCAGCCGCAAAACGTCCTGGCGCTGCTCGGCTAAGCGAAGCCTTTCTAGATCCTGAACTCCCACGCCGCCGGGCGAGAGCCCGGCGGCGTTTTTCATGCGCGGGTTATCCGACACTCCCACGAAGGGGGTCCGTCTGCGCGGTCTGGCGCACGCGCATCGACTGCGCCGTGCATGACGCCCGCGATCCGCGCCTCGACGCCCCAACCCCTCATTCGCCCTCTCGGGACCGCCGATCCGCTGATCCGGTGCGGGACGGAACTCGCGCCCGGCGCCCCGACGTGGTCGGGGCCGCTTCACGGTCAGGCGTCGCCGGTCATGTGGCCGGCGGAGGAGTTCACGGAGGATCGATCGGATGAGTCGGATCAACACCAACGTCACGTCGTTGATCGCCCAGCGCATTCTGGGGGTCAACAACAACAACCTCACGACGTCGCTCGAGCGACTGAGCACGGGCCTCAAGATCAGCCGCGGCAAGGACGACCCGGCCGGTCTGATCGCGTCCGAGGCGCTCCGCGCCGAGACGCGAGGCCTCAGCCAGGCCATCTCGAACGCCGAGCGTGCGGACCAGGTCTCCAACATCGCCGAGGGCGGTCTCCAGGAGGTCTCCGGACTTCTGACCGAGCTCCAGGGTCTGGTCACCCAGACGGCGAACACCGCCGGCCTCTCCGCCGCGGAAAAGCAGGCCAACCAGCTGCAGATCGACTCGATCCTGCAGACCATCGACCGCGTCGCCGCGGCCACGTCGTTCCAGGGCATCAAGCTCCTGAACGGCAACTTTGACTACACGGTGGACACGGTCGACAGCGATGTCGCCGCCTACCGCGTCAACGCCGCGAAGCTCACCTTCGAAGGCACCCGCGACGTCGAGGTGCAGGTCACGCAGTCCGCTCAGACGGGCGCGCTGCTCCTGTCCTTCGGCGGCGCCTCGCTCGACCTCGCCGGCGCCGGCACGGACGATCCGGCCGAGCGCTTCGTGATCGAGATCGGCGGCGTGGACGGCTCCCGCGAGCTCTCGTTCTCCTCGGGCACCACGCTGACCCAGGTCGTCGACACCATCAACACCTTCACCGACGTCACCGGCGTCTCCGCCTCGGTCTCCGGCACGGGCATCCGCCTGTCCTCGACCGAGTTCGGCAGCAACGAGTTCGTCAGCGTCAAGGTCGTCGACGACGGCGGCGCGGTCGGCGGCGGCGTGTTCAACTACACCTCCGGCGAGAACTACACCTCCGACGCCGCGACGGCCGTCACCTTCGCCAACGCCGCGAACCGCATCACCGACTTCGGTCAGGACCTCGGCGCCACGATCAACGGCATCAACGCGACGACCAGCGGCAAGGTCGCCCGCATCTCCACGGACTTCCTCGACGTCGAGATCGAGCTCTCGACGACCGCCTCCGAGGCGCTGAGCGCGATCTCCGCGTTCACCATCACGGGCGGCGGCGCTGACTTCCAGCTCGCCGGCAACGTGGATATCGGCGGCAAGGTCGCGATCGGCATCGGCAACGTCGCCGTCCGCGAGATCGGCCGCACCCTCGATGGCTCCACCACCTACAACCTCGCCAACATCGGCGCTGGTCGCGAGCTGAACGTCGTCGATGGCGACCTCAGCAAGGCCCAGGACGTCGTCAACAACGCCATCAAGGACATCTCCTCGCTCCGCGGCCGCCTCGGCGCGTTCCAGAAGAACACCGTCGGCGCGACCATCCGCTCGTTGGGCGTCTCCCTCGAGAACTCCGTCGCGGCCGAGTCGATCATCCGCGACGCCGACTTCGCCGTCGAGACCGCGAACCTCACCCGTTCGCAGATCCTCGTGTCCTCGGCGACGCAGGTCCTCTCGCTCTCGAATGCTCAGCCCCAGAACGTCCTCTCGCTCCTCGGCTAAGCCCCGGCGCGACCTCGACGTCCTGACCATCTGATCCCCCACACCGCCCCGGGCAACCCGCCCGGGGCGGTTTTCGTTTTGGCCCGGGCGCCTCCGCCGCTATGGTGGCATCGAATCCACCACACTCACCCTCGCTCGGAGGCCCGCGATGCCCGGACGATTCGACAGCCTGCACGTCGTGGTCACCGGCGGCGCCGGCGCGCTCGGTTCGGCGGTGGTGGGGGCCCTCGCCGAAGAGGGCGCCATCATCCACATCCCCGCGCTGAACGCCGAAGAGGCCGAGCGCTCGCCCCACAAGGGACACGCGCGCGTCGACATCGCGCCCAACATCGACCTCGCCGACGAGGCCCAGGTCGAGGCGTATTACACGGACCTTCCGGCGCTCTGGGCGTCGATCCACGTCGCCGGCGGCTTCGCGATGTCGCCCATCGCGAGCACCTCGCTCGCCGACTTCCGCAAGCAGATCGACATGAACCTCGCGACGTGTTTTCTCTGCTGCCGCGAGGCCGTGAAGAAGATCCGCGCCGGCACGCGCTCCGGCGGCAGCGGGGAGGGACGGATCGTCAACGTGTCCGCCAAGCCGGCGCTCGTGCCCGCGGGTGGAATGGCGGCGTATTCATGCGCCAAGGCGGGCGTCGCCGCGCTGACGCAGGGGCTCGCGGAAGAATTGCGTGACGAGCGCATCTGGGTCAACGCCGTCGTCCCCTCGATCATGGACACCCGCGCCAACCGGCGCTCGATGCCCGACGCCGATCACGACAAGTGGCCCAGGCTCGACGAGGTCGCGCTGTCCGTCGTGTTCCTGGCGTCGCCGGAGAACCGCGTGACGCGTGGCGCGCTCGTGCCGGTCTACGGGCGGAGCTGAGAAAAGCAGCAAAGCTCAAAGCTCAAATGAAGAAGCAGTCTTCATTTGAGCTTTGCTGTTTCTCGCTTTTCGCTTTCAAACGCTGTGCGTGGCCCCACCCAGGCGCTGATCCACCTTCGCCTTCCACTCCTCGTACCCCTTCCGCCCCATCAGGCCGAAGGTCGCGACCTTGCCCGTCTCCACGGCCGGCTGGTCGTAGGCGTCGATGTTGAGCATCAGCCCCGAGTACGACGTCGCGATCTCCCACAGCGCGATGAACTGGCCGACGTGCGCTGCGTCGAGCTTCGGGAACGTGATCGTCAGGTTCGGCCGTTTCGACTCGACCAGCGCGTACTCGGTCGCGCGCTTCTCCGCGTTGAGGAGCTTCCCGAACGTCGCGCCCTCGAGGTATTCGACCGCCTCGACGCCGAGGCCGCGCGGAATCTGCACGTCGTCCCTGCCGAACTCCTGCACATCGACGAGGACGAACACCTTGTCGTTCGGCCCCTCGCGATAGAGCTGCACCTGCGAGTGCTGGTCCGTCGTGCCCAGCGCCTTGATCGGCGTGAAGCCCGCGAAGACCTCCTTGCCCTGCTTGTCCACGCGCTTGCCCAGCGACTCCGCCCAGAGCTGGCGGTACCAGTCCGCGAGCAGGTAGAGCTGATTCGAGTAGGGCATCATCACGTGCGCGACCTTGCCCTTCTCGCGCCCGAGGCGGATCAGCAGCGTCGCGAGGATCGCCGCGGGATTCATCAGGAAATCCGCGTTCCGGCAACGCTCGTCCATCGCCGCGGCGCCATCGAGCAGCGCGTCGATGTCAATCCCGCACATCGCCGCCGAAAACAACCCCACCGGCGACAGCACGCTGAACCGGCCGCCCACACCATCCGGCACGGGCAGCGTCACGTAGCCGTTCGCATCGCAGATCTTCCGCATCGTCCCCTTCGCAGGGTCCGTGATCGCCACGATCCGCGCCGCGTGCTTGTCCTTGCCCAGCGCCTCGATCAGCGTGTGGCGCACCAGCATGAACTGCGCCGCCGTCTCCGCCGTCTCGCCCGACTTGCTGATGACATTGAACACCGTCCGCTCGAACTTCGGGTCCGACTGCTTCACCAGCGCCATCACGGCGCCGAGGTGCGCGGGATCGACGTTGTCCACCACGAAGAGCCGCGGCCCCGGCCTCGCGCCATTCGGCATCAGGTTGTACGTCGTCGGATTGAGCGCGCTCTGCAGCGCGATGTTCCCCAGCGCCGAGCCGCCGATGCCCAGCACCACAAGGTTCTCGCAGCCCGGGCGCAGCCTCTCGACCAGCGGCCGAATCGCGCCCACGTGCTCCTGGCGCATCGGATCGAAGGGCAGCATCCGCCACCGCTCCCAGTCCTTGCCCCGCGTTGAGTCCAGCGAGCGCGTCATCTCCGCGGCGCGCTTGGCCGCGTCGCTCCCGGCGCCCACGCTCGCGGCGTCCAGTCCGTGCTCGCCGACCCGGTCCGACAGGCAGTTCGCGTAGTGCATGCTCAGCATGGCGCACACGATACCTCCGGAGCCCTCGCGCCGAGCCCGGCGCCCTCCTCCGCCGCCCCTTCCCGGGCCTGATACGATCTTCGCATGATCGGCGACGCCCGCCGCCTGCTGGTTCCCCGCGCCCAGATCGCCGAACGCGTGCGTGAACTGGGCGCGCAGATCACCGCCGACCTCGAGGCCCTTTCGACCTCGACCGGCGAGAGCGTCGTCCGCTGGGACGAGACCGGCGCCCCCGAGCCCGTGGACGCCGGCGGCGAGGTCGTGATGATCCCCATCCTCACCGGCGCCCTCGTCTTTACGGCCGACCTCATCCGCAACATCCCGCTGCGCATGTCCGTCGCCACCGTCGCCGTGTCGTCCTATCCCGGCGCCGCGACGCAGTCCATCGGCGCCACGATCTCCGGCGACATCCCGCGCGGCCTCTCGGGCAAGCACGTGATCGTCGTGGACGACATCCTCGACACCGGGCGCACCCTCGCCGCGATCCGCGATGCGATCATGGCCCAACAGCCCGCCTCGCTCAAGATCTGCGTCCTTCTGCGCAAGGAGCGCCGGCGCGACGCCGACGTGGACGCGGACTACGTCGGCTTCGACATCCCCGATGTCTTCGTCGTCGGCTATGGCCTGGACTTCGACGGCCTCTACCGCAACCTGCCCGAGATCCTCTCCCTCGAGGAAGCGTCGGGATGAGCGCCGGCCCCGGACTCGGCGCCGCCGTGACCGAAGACGCCGCACGCGGCGAGGCGCTCCTCTACGACGGCGAGACGATCCTCCTCGAGATCAAGCCGAGCATCGCGTGGGTCGTCCTCGGCGCGCTCGGCCACCTCGCGGCGATCGCGATCCTTACGACCATCACCTGGTGGCTCTCCGCCCGCGCCTGGATCCCGGTCGAAGCGCGCGTGGTCATCACCGCCGGCGTCTTCCTCTTCGCCGCGCGCCTGCTCTGGCAGACGCTCGACTGGATCTTCCGCTCCTACATCCTCACCGACCGGCGCGTGATCTCGCTCTCCGGCGTCCTCCGCCGCTACAACTTCACGGCTCCGCTGCGCACGATCCAGCACATCCAGGTCTATCGCTCGATCCCCGAGCGTCTTCTGGGCCTGGGCAGCGTGGGCTTCGCGACGGCGGGCACGGACGTCGTCGAGACGTGGTGGCTGGTGCTGAATAGGCCGCACGAAGCGACGAAGGCGGTCCGGGACGCGATCGAGCGGTACGGGAGGGCGTCATAGACGCCGAATCACCGAGCCCGGGGCACGAGACGCTTCGGTACTGTCCGAAGTGCTTCTACAACCGAGGGACGGCGACGACTTGTCCCGAGTGTGGGCATATCGAAGCTGCGCCAATTGCTTTAGACAGCATTCCGGACCGTGTCGCGTTCGCCCGCTTCTATCGCGTTGTCTATGGACCGATTCTTGTGCTCACAATGCTACCAATCATCACCGGCATGGTGCTGATCTCGGTTGGCCGGTATTGGTCGTACAGCTTCGTCGCGCATTTAACAATAGTCGCGGTCACAATCGCTCTCGGCGCGATAGTGATGGTCGCAACCGCCCGTGTGACGAGAAGGGATTGTCGCGGAATTCTTGCGTTTGCAATCGCTCAGGCGATCGCGGCGATCTCTGGGGTGGCCCAGCTCGCGTTCGTGCTAGGCGTCTCGGAATCGAATGGCGATGCTTGGGAAGCCTATTTCTGGTTGTCGTTTGCGGCGTGGCCTCTGACGAGCATCTCAGCGGGAACCCTCGGTTCAACTACTCTCTCGCTTGTCGCGGAGAGAGTGTTTGCCGACACGAGTTTCGCGAACCGAATCGCGGCGCGTCGACAATTCGGCTTGACATGCACTGCCGCCATGTTCGTGGCGGGATGTCTGGTGTATTTCTACGTATTTTTGGCGCTACCCGCACTCGTCGCATGGCAGTTTCTCTACATGCAAGGGGGTTTGTTGAGGAACATGAGTTCCTTCATCGACGCCTACGAACCCCTTACCGCCCGTACCGCTTCCGAATATTCGGAATGAGATACTCCCCGAACGCCTTCCGCAGATCATGCTGCGGCCCGTATCCCCACTCGCGCCGCGCACGGTCGTCGTCCACGTTCGCGGGCCACGAATCCACGATCGCCTGGCGCGCCGCGTTCACCTCGTAGCTGATCTCCGCGCCCGGGAACGCCGCGCGAACGAGGTCCGCGATCTCCGCCGCGCTCGGGTGGAACGCGCCGACGTTGTAGACCCGCGTCCGCAGGCGTGACGACGGCGCCGCGCTCAGCGTCAGGAGCGCCTGCACCGCGTCCGGCATGGTCATGAACGGGATGCGCGTGTCCGGGCGGACGAAGCACGCGTAGGGCTTGCCCGACGCCGCGGCGTGGATCATCTCCGGCGCAAAGTCGCTCGTCCCGCCCGTCGGCAGCGTGTGGGCGCTGATGATCCCGGGGAATCGCAGGCACCGGAAGTCCACCCGCGCTCTGGGCGGCTCCTTCGACAGGCGCATGTAGTGATCCGCGTAGTACCGCCCCAGGTGCTCGCACGAGAGCTTGTTCACGCCGTACATCGTCACCGGCGTCAGGAACCGGTCCTCGTGCACGGCGCCGACGTCGCTCTTGGACGCGAGACTCGGCATCCCGTACACCGCGATCGACGAGGGGAAGATGAACTGCACGTCGCGTCCGCGCTTTCGCGCGAGGTCGTTCGACAGCTTCAGCAGGTTGAGCGTCCCCTGCACGTTCACCGCGTGCGCCAGCTCCGGGTCCCGCTCGCCGCTGGTGCTGAGCAGGGCCGCGAGGTGATGCACGACGTCGATGTCGTGCCGCTCGAAGATCTTCTGCAGCGCCGCCAGGTCCCGGATGTCGCCCGCCAGCGTCGCGGCGCACTTGCTCCGCTGCTCGCCCTCGAGCTCCTTCAGGTCCAGCGCGACGATGTCGTGCCCGCCCTGCGCGTGCAACGCGTCGATGAGCCCGTGCCCGATCTCGCCGCCCGCGCCGGTGATCAGCACCACCTTGCGGCGCGCAGCGCCCGTCGGGGGAGTCGGGGTCGTCGTCGAAGCATCGGTCATGGAGGGCTCCGGAGGGATCGGGGTGCGGCGGGGCCGGAATGGTAGTGAGCGATCCGGCGGAAGTGGGGCGGTCGCCTCACCCGCCGCGACGCCTCCGCCCACGCCCCGACTCCGGCTCCTCCGGCTCCGCCACCTCGAAGGTGAAGTCCTCCGGGTCGGTCGTCGGCTCGTCCGTCACCGTCCACAGCCGACCCTCGCGCAGGTAGAGACGCTGCATTTCTTCGAGGTTCAGCGGCCGCGCGCCGACGCGCCCGAACACCGCCACCTGGTTCCCGCTCTCGTCCACCGCTCGATCCCGGTCCAGGCCCTCGCTCACCGCGAGCGCCGGGCCGTGTGTGTGGTACGTCGCGATCAGGCGCGGCTCGAGCGGCGGCGAAAAGCCGCGGAACTGCGCCGTCGAGTGCGGCCCCATCAGCTCGATCACCCGCAATCCGTGCTCGCCGTCCGCGACGTACGCGAAGTACGACGCGTAGGACATCCCGACCTTCACATCGTGCGCATCGGTGATCTGCCCGTCCG
The DNA here is from genome assembly GCA_041940385.1 of Phycisphaerales bacterium. Classification (GTDB taxonomy): domain Bacteria; phylum Planctomycetota; class Phycisphaerae; order Phycisphaerales; family UBA1924; genus JACVCK01. The sequence continues at coordinate 10,759 of JBGTSD010000042.1, forward strand.
CATCGAACAGAATCTCGAGCGCCGGCCGCTCCGGATTCGTCACGTCGATGATCGCCAGCCCCTGCCGGCCCGCCGCGACGAAGACGCGCGTCCGCGAGACGTAGAGCCGTCGTGCATCCTCGAGCGCCACGAACGCGCCGGGAACCAGCGCCGGCGCCTCCGGGTTGGTCACGTCGATCACCTTCAATCCGTCCGCATCCACCACGAACGCGTACCGGAACTGCACGCCCACGCTCGTCGGCGTCCGCAGCGCATCGCTGCCGACCGTCCCGACGACCCGCGGCGCCAGCGGATCATTCACATCGATCACCACCAGCCCCGACGCCGCCGTCGCGTACACGTGCGAGCCCGCAACGGTCAGGTTCGTCATACCGTTCAGAATCCCGCCCGGATTGAACGCGTCCGAGCCGTCCGCCAGCGTCGCGCGATCCATGAAGTTGTTCATCGGATCGCCGTCCAGCAGCGTCGCGGCGTTCGTCAGCACCAGGCCCTCGTCACGGTCCGCGATGTACAGGTACGCGTAGAGCGGGTGGATCGCCTGTTCCTGGTTCGGATGCCACGCCTCGGCGGGCTCGGTGATCGGGGCGCGCGGCTTGGTCGGATCGTCGCTGAAGCGCCCGCGCCCGGGATCCACCGCGACCGTCGCCGGGCTCGCGACCGCAACCGCGTAGGACGTCTTAAACCCCAGCCGCTGACCGAGCGGCGAGACCGGCGCCGTCACGATGCGCTCGCTGAACCCCTTGTTGTCGATGTTCGCGACGTCGTACGCGTAGAAGCCGCCGGCGCCGCGCGCCGTGTAGAGGTACTCGCCGCGCAACTGGAGGTCGAGGATCTGGTTGCCCCACCCCGCGTCGTGATGGTGCGACTCGTGCAGCTCGCGCTTCTCCGCGCTGACGAACCGCTCGTGCTCGTCGGGATACGCCAGCGCGTGCAGGTGCGATCCGAACACCGCCTGCGGCTCGTCGTGCTCGGTCACCGCGACCGCCTCAAGACCATCCTTGCCCGTCGCCACGTAGACGTACCGCCCGAGGAAGTTGACGAAGTTGGTCCCCTGGAGCGTGAGCTGCGCCATCCACGCGTTGTTGTCGTTGGCGCCGGAGACGTGGCAGTCCGTGCAGCGCTTCGTCGTGCCGCGCCCGCCCGTGGCGTGCGGGAAGTGCGGATTGAACGCCTGCCCGGAGTATCCTTCCGCGCTCACCGTCTGCTGCTGGTGGTACACCCACTCGCGGTTCGCGTTCTGGCTGCTCACGACCACGGCAGACGACGAGCGCACCGGCACGATGCGCCCGCCCTTCACGGAGCCGTCGCGCCCGAGCATGAACACGTCGTCGCGCAGCACCTGGTAGTTGTACTGCGTGTAGTTGCGGGTGTAGAGGTTCTCGTTGTGCAGCATCGGCGTGCGCCGGTTCGCCTGCATCGGCAGGTGGCAGCCGAAGCACGAGGTCATCCACGACGTGTGGCACGTGTAGCACTCGAGCGCGCCCTCGCCGTGCGCCAGGTCCGACATCGCCGCGGGCTCGCTCGGCAGGTTGCCCCAGGTCACCCCGTCCCTGCGCATCGTCTTCGCATAGCGCGACGCCTTCGCCGCCTCGGGATGATCCCTCGACCACGCCGAGTCCGGGTTGATCGTGTCCACGGTCTGCGGCACGACCCACTCCACGCTGGGATCGAGGCGCGAACGCTGGATCAGTGTCCCGTCCTTCCACTCGAACCGGCGCTTGCCCTCGATGAGGTCGCGCGACAGGTCGCGCCCGCCGCCCATCGCCGCGACGCCGCCCGTCTTGAGCGTCGCCCGCGCCGTGTACGTGCCGTGGCAATCGATGCAGGTGATCTCCGTCGCGTTGCGCGGCTCGCCGTAGAGCCGCCCGTTGCCGTGCACATCCTGCTGGAAGTGGCAGTCGATGCAGTGCATGCCGCGCTCGAGATGCACGTCGCGCAGGTGCACCGCCTTGTTCCACTTGTCCGGATCGTCCGGCGCGATGATCGAATCGTCCGCCGTCAGCAGGTTGCCGCGCCGATCCTTCTTGAACACCGCGCGGAACACCCAGCCGTGCCCGTGAAAGTCCGCGAACTGGTTGTGCTGGAGCTGATCATTCAGCGTGGATCCATCGCCCGCGCGCGGCGCCCCGGTCCGCGACAAAAAGTCCTCGCCCGCCGCCTCGCCCGCGTGCGACTTCGCGTCCGGATAGAGATTCCCCCACAACCCCTTCTTGCTCGCCGCCTCTGGGTTGTGCATGAACGAACGCCACTCGTCGTCCGCGTTCGGCGTCCGCGATGTGGACGGGTACATGAACTCCCCGTCCGACTCGTTGTCCCACCACATGTATCCCAGGTAAGAGTTCGCGTACGACGTGCCCGGGTGGATGTGGCACACGATGCACTGGCTGTTCGGGATCGAGTTCGTCAACTCGTGCTTGATCGGGTGCCCCGCGCGATCCTTCGGCAACGTCGGATCGACGCTGAACGACCGCCCCGCGTTGCCGTACTCCGAGTAGATCCCGGAGTGATACGGATCGCGATCGTTCGCGTACACCGAGTGGCACGCCGTGCAGCCCGACGAGCGATAGTCGCCCGCGTGATCGTTTGTCCCGAGGAACTGCAGGATCGGATCGAGCAGTCGCGTCTTCTGCACGCCGAGGAACACGGGATCGGTCCGGTTGAGCGTGCCGAGCCCGCGCGGCGAGAGCCCCTTGTCCGGCCGCCCGCCCTCGACGAGCACGTTCGGGTTGCCGATCTCCGCCGGGTTCGTCGTGCCCGGGATGGGCAGCTTCGTGCCGCGCTCGAAGATGCGCAGCATGTTGCCCGGCTGCGAGATGTTCCAAGTCGGCAGAGGATCGAGGTACCCGAGCGTCCCCTTCGCCGTCTCCTCCTCCGTCGGCGCCCGCACGACCATCCGCTCCGGGCCGCCCTCTTCGTCGCGGACGAAGTCGATCACGCCCTGCAGGCGCTGCGGCTGGCCGAACGCGTTGTACGACTCGCCGTACCGCGCCACCTTGTTCGGGATCGCGCCGTTGTTGTAGAGCGCCGCGTTCCACAGCATCGCGCCGTGCGCCATCATGCTGTGCCCGACGTTCGCGACCTCCTTCGGATGGCACGACCCGCACGCGTACCCCGCGACCCGCAGGTCGCCCGGGTTCACGAACCGGATGAACTCCGGCGACTCTTGATTGAGCAGCGCGTAGGAGACCTTGGGATTCGATGACCCGTGCAGCGCATGCTCCGCGTGCGCATGCTCGCCGAACGCACGCCCATCCACCAGCGCACTGTGCCCGTACCACGCCTCCGGGTTGCGCGGCTGCACGTGCGCCTTCATCATCGCTTCGAGATACGCCTCGTCCGTGATCGGAGTCCCCGGCTCGCCGGGCCGACCGGGCTCCGGCATCGTCGTGAAGATCGACGCGTCGCCGCCGTGGCAGTCGATGCAGCCGATCGACAGCGCCGCCGTCGGGTGCATGTCCGCCTCGTCCGTCGGCCCGTGGCACGACATGCAGCCCGCCGAGTGCAGGTCCTTCGTTGCCTCGTCGTGACCGTCCGCCGGCGCCGCGGGGAACATCCGTGACGCGAGCAGCGCCTCGTACCTCGCCGGGTCCGCGGCCTCCTTGAGCGTCGCGCTGTCGTGCGCCTCGCCGCCGCGCCAGTAGCGAGCGTGCTCGCACGCGAAGGGCAGCGCCGCCGCCGTGATCAGCAGCGCCGCGATGCGCCCGTCCATCCTTCGCTGCCCCATCGCTCGTCTCCCGCGTGGGGCGGGCGTCGCGCCCGCCGAACCTAGTACACCAGCGTCACGCCGATGATGCCCTGCCAGAGAAAGTCCTCGTCCTCGTAGATGTCCTCGTAGCCCCGTCCCGGAAAGAAGCCCGACACGCCGCCGGTCAGGATGATGTTGTTGTTCAGGAACGGTCGGTACTGCACCAGCAGGTTCACCTCGCTGCCGAAGTGCGAGTCGATCCCGTTCTGATTCAGGAACAGCTCCAGCGTCTCCGTCTGCGCGAACCAGATCGAGTTCGCATTGATCGAGGCGCGCAGCTTCGGCGTCAACTCCATGTCCACGCCGATGTTCGCGATCACCGTGCCGGGGTTGACGTAGTTCGACATCCCTTCGGCCTTCGTGCCGGCGAGGTCGTTGTAGAGCGACTTGCCGCTCGACAGCGCCACGCCGAAGAGCCGGAACCCCTGCCCGACGAAGAAGCTGCTCGACCCGCCCGCGAAGAACGGATTGTCGAAGATGCCGTCGAAGCCGCCGCCCGTGCCGTCGGTCGGGTCGTTGTCGCCGCTCGCGTACGCGAACGAGATCTTGGGCCGCAGCCAGTCGATGTCCACCGACAGTTCGAGCGCTCCGAAGTACGCCGAGATATCGACGTCGCGCCCCGCGAGCGGGTTCATCCGGTCCTTGCCGGTGACGTAGTACGCCGCGTGATTGATGTTCAGCCGCCCGATGTGCCCGTCGCCCGCCCAGCCGAGGTACACCGCGTCGATGTCCTGCAGCGTCACGCTGCCCTCGAGACTCGGCCGAACCAGGAACCCGTTGTCGTCGAACTTCGTGTCCGACTGGTCATGGTTCCAGTGCACACTGAACTGCGTCGTGTAGCCGGGCCAGATGAAGTCCTGGACGTACACGTTGCCGACCAGCACCTGCTGATCGCGCCATTCGAGCTCGTTCAGCTCGCTGTTGGTGTTCTTGTCCACCTGATTGAAGAGCGCGACGTTCCACTGCACCCGGTTCGACGCCGCGTTGCCGAAGAGCCGCACGCCGTCGCTGACGTCGTTGAAGATGAACCCGCGGAAGTCCGACACGAAGAGCTGGCGCCCGACCTTGGTCGCCACGAAGTCGAAGTTCGGGCTCACGTCGCCCAAGTGCAGCTCGAGGAACGCCTCCTGCAGCAGGATGTGGCTGTCGCCGCGCGTCCGTCCCTCGCGCACGTCGATGTTCGTGTTGTTGCGCTCTTCCAGTTCCAGGTAGTTCACGTTGAACGCGGGGCTGATCCGCACCAGCCAGTCCACCGGCCGGAACGCCGTTGCGCCCTGGAACAGGTCGAACGAGAGCAGGCCCGTCTGGCTGATGAAGAGCTGATCGCCATCGCCGAAGAAGTCGAACGCTCCCGGGTCCTGCGCGCTGCCGCCCGAGGGCGTGGGCAGCTCGCGGAAGTTGAACAGCGTGTCCGACACCGCCGTCACCGTCAGGAAGATGTCATCGCCGACAATCGGATAGTCGCCCTTGAGCAGGCTCCGGTCGTACGGATTCAATGGATTCCCGAGCGTGTACGGAGAATCGCCCCCCGACACGTTCATCAGGAGCGGATCGCTCGGCGCCTGACGCCCGTACCGATCCCACTCCGGCCACCCGATGCGCCAGCGATCCGGCAGCGCCACCGTCGGACGCTCCACCACGTGATTCGGCCACGTCAGGTCGTACGGACCGCGCCCCGCGAACCCCTGCGGCGACATCTCCGGAATCACGCCGGAAGGCGCGGGAACGGCCGGAAGCATGCTGTCCTCGTCCGCCGCGGCCTCGACCGGCGCTTCCGGTGACTCGGGCGCACTCGACGCCGGCGCCGCGTCGGGAGGCGACGCGGGCGGAGCGTCCTGCGGCTGCTCGCTCTGCGCGCCCGCCGCCCCGCCGACGAACAGCGCTGCGGCCAGACCGCAGAGCATCACCCAACCATCCGCATGCTCACTCGGCAACGCAGCAGCCTTCCGCCCCCGGTCTCGCTCGCACGAATCTACACAACACAAGCGGATACACGCAACGCGCCGATATTGACGAACCCGCCCCCCGAGGCGATGCTGCACCCTTCACGACCACCGCAACTCGGCGGAGAGTCTCCTCATGAAACGCTCAGCGATCTTCACCATCCTCGGCGCGCTCGCCGCCGCGGCCTCTGCGCTCGCGCGCCCGCTCCCCGGCCCCGCCACCGCGCTCACCCTCGACGAGATCGAGCGCATCCTCGAGCAGGCCATCGCCCGCGCGACCACCCTCGGCGTCAACGCCACCATCACCCTCATCGATCGCGAGGGCAACATCCTCGCGTCGATCCGCATGACCGACCCGGCGCTCACGCCCGCGCCGCTCACCTCCACGATCTCCGCCGGCGGCGTCGGCGGCCTCGAGGGCGTCGTCGTTCCCTCCGCCATCATCGCCACCACCAAGGCCGGCACCGCCGCGTTCCTCTCCACGCGGGGCAATGCCTTCACCACGCGCACCGCCGGATACATCATCCAGCCGAATTTCCCCCCGCGCGTCACCTTCTTCGACTCCGGCCCGCTCTTCGGCGTCCAGTTCTCGAGTCTGCCCACCAGCGACGTCGAGCGCCTGCCCCTCGGCATGAGCGCCGACCCCGGCGGCCTGCCGCTGTATCGCAATGGCGAAGTCGTCGCCGGCATCGGCGTCGAATTCGACGGCGTCTACACCATCGTCAACACCCTCCAGCCCGGCCCCACGCGCCCCGAAGAGTCCGTCGCGCAGGCCGGGCAGGCCGGCTTCCTCGCGCCGCCCAACATCACCGCCGCCAACGTCTTCGTGGACGGCATCCGCCTCGCCTACCTCGGCCCCGCCGCCGCGCCGACCATCGGCTCCCTCGGCCCACTCCCGGATCTGACCACCCTCGTCGGCGCCGGACGAGTGGAAATCCTTTCTCCACTGCGCGAGAGCCCCGCGACCCAGTTTGCGACCACCACGCTCGGCGGCGTCACCGGCGAGTTCATCCCCGATCTCTCCGCGAGCCGTTACCAGGCGGTCGCAGTGGGGGAGGGCACGCTCTTCGCCGCGCAGCAGCGCGCCGATCTCTCGCTCCGTCTCGTCTCCGTGGATGTCCCCGGCCCCGGCGTTAGCTCGATCCGAATCATCTCCGGCACGGGCACGATGGACGTCCGCCCCGGCGAATCCATCGTCGCCATGGCGCACCTGAACGCCGGAACCGTCGGCGCCACCGCCGACGATCGCATCGCCTTCTTCACCGATGCGGGCGAGGGCTTCGTCATGACCATCGCCAGCGGCGCCCGCACGCCGCTCGTCACGCTCGGCGATCTCGACGCCCTCCCGCGCGACGCTGTCGGCTTCTTCGACGGCGCCGTGGACCGCATCTTCGCCATCGGCGCCGATGCGCAGGCCTACCGCATCGATCCCGCGGCCCTCGGCGCCGCATCCTCCTACCTCCAGCTCACCGACGCCTCCGACGGCTCGCTCGAGTCCATCGCCGTCGGCCCCGCCGGCGTCTTCGCGATTCGCAACGTCTCCGGCGCGCGTCAGCTCGTCCGCATCAGCCCGACCGGCGCCGGTGTCACGCTCATCGAAGACCTCACCGATGGCGACGCCGGCGAATTCAACCCCGGCCTGCCCGTCATGGCCCTCGCCTACGACGACCGCGCCACCGCCGACCCCGCCGACGATCGCCTCGTCGCGCAGATCTCCCCGCTCGGCGAGCAGCTCGTCCTCTCGCAGACCGGCGCCGTCATCGACCGCGCCGTCGTCGCGAGTCCGGGCGCCTCGCTCTCGTCAGCGCGCGTCATCGCCTCCGGCGCCGACCGCTTCGTCGTCAGCCCGAGCCGTCTCTCCGAGCGCATCTGGTCCGTGCCGATCGATGATCCCACCGATGCGTTGCGCGTCATCGAATCAACCCCGAGCGACGCGACCACCATCGCCCGCGCCGGCGCGCCGAACGGCTCCGAACAGCTCACGCAGGGCGACGTCGCCAACATCCTCACCCAGGCGCACCAGCTCAACGACCTCCTCCGCGCCCAGATCCGGCGCGATCGGCCGCAGAAGTCCCAGGTCACCGTCTCCGTCGTGGACACGCAGGGCAATCTCCTCGGCGCGTTCCGAACGCTCGACGCCCCCGTCTTCGGCTTCGATGTGTCCGTGCAGAAGGCCCGCACCGCCGCCGCCATGAGCAGCGCCGACGCCGGCGCGCTCCTCTCCACCATCGAGGGCGGAACGCTCGCCGACTACGTGGCGCGAATGCAGGCCGTCGGCGTCAACCTCGACGGCTCGATCGCCATTTCCGATCGCACCGGCGGATTCCTCTCCCGTCCGCTCATCCCCGACGGCCTCCCCGTTCAGACCCGCGGCCCCCTCGCGGCTCCGTCGCCGCAGGAGTACTCCATCTTCAACACCGGCCTCCAGACCGCGCTGCTGGTCACCAACCTCGTGGAGTTCCTCACCGTGTTCGCCGCCGTCGGCGACGATGGCGCCGCGCTGCAGCTCTTCGATCAGGGCCTGATCGGCGGCGGCGGCGTCACCGACCCTGCGATTCCATTGCGCAACGGCCTGCAGGTCTTCCCCGGCTCCGTGCCTCTGTACAAGAACGGCGTCCTCGTCGGCGGCGTCGGCGTCTCGGGCGACGGCATCGAACAGGACGACTTCGTCGCCTTCTCCGGCGCCAACGGCTACCAGGAATTCGGCCCCGGCGTGCAGCGCGCGGACAACGTCTTCATCAACCTCAACGGCGATTTCATCCGCCTGCCGTACGTGAAGTTCCCGCGCAGCCCCTTCGGCGGATTCTGACGCGAGTCGTTACTTCGCTTCCGCCGCCAGCGCCGCAACGCCCGACGCAAACGCTTCGCCCTCCGCCTCCATCGCCGCGTCGTACGCGTCCCAGAAGGCGTCCGGCAGGTCGGCGCCGCGCAGGTCGTAGCACGTCTGCACCAGCGACGCCACGCCGAAGAGCACGATCTCGCGCTCCTGCGCGTTCCTGGCGCTGCCCGCGGTGGTCGCGAGGTCCTTCGCCGCCGCGGCCGCCGCATCGGCGCTGATCGTCGCGCTCGAGAGGCCCGCGACGCCGCTGGCGCCGAAGTGCTTCTGCGCGATCTCGACGCCCTTCGCGTACAGCGCCACCAGCCCCTCGGCCGACGACGCGTCCCACGACTTGCTCTTCCACGATTCCACCTGCGACTTCGCCGCGCTCAACGAAACAACCTGCCCGATCGCCCACAGGCGCGCGCTGATCGGGTCATTCTCCGGCTTGGTCCAGTGCGGCTCGTAGCCGTCGCCCCACAGGTACTCGTTGTACCAGCCCATCTCGAACTGCAGCGCCGGGTGCCCCGCGTCCACCATGTCCTTGTCGATCTGCAGGTGGCACGCCGTGCACATCGTCGCGCGAACGTCCAGCTTCGAGGTGTCGAGAATGCCCCACGTCTCGCGCATGCCGTTCGCGTCCAGCGTCTTCCGCTGCTCCGCCGTCCAGCCCGCCTTCGCGTGCGGCTCCAGGTACTTCTCCGCCGGGCCATGGCAGGACTCGCACGACACGGCCTGGTCGTGGGCCCACTTCTCGCCGCGCTGCGCCTGCGGCACATCGACCGAGTGGCACGACAGGCACCGCGCCGACGACGCCGCGTCCGAGATCGAGAGCTTGGAAGCGATCGCCTTGGAGTCCGACGACGACAGCGTCGCGAACGCCTTCTTGTGCGGATCCGCCTCGTCCCAGATCAGGTACTCATCGCCGATGAGCTGCCCGCTCTGCATCGTCGGCTCGTCCGCCGAGTGACACTTCGCGCCCGTGCACGTCGGATTGCCCAGGTACATCAGCCGATCGATGCGCGTCAGGCCCGGCTCGCCCGAGGCGCCCGGACCGATCGATGCGCCCACACACCCCGCCGCGAGCAACAGGCGAACTACCCCGCGACGATCCGACGACAGACGCAGCATTCGGTCATCCTCCCACGCCGCCGACACGCGGCCCAACCAGTGAACCATCCGCCCCGGCTCCCGTCAACGCTCGATGTTTGCGTTCGGAAGCCGATTCAGACGATAATCGGCTCGAACGGTGGACCGGCGTCAGTCGATCCCCACGATCGATGGGACTTCGCCCGTCGTCGCAAGGAGTTCTCGATGGGCAAGGCCATGCCGCTCGCGACGTTCTCCGAGGGTCGCATCATGACCCCGGAAGAGCTGCGCAAGATCGACATCTTCGCCGATGCTGACGAGAAGTCCCTGCTCAAGTTCCCGGGCGCCGTCCGAAAACGTCTTTTCGCCGCCGGAGACGTCATCTGCCGCGAGGGCGAGGGCGGCACCACCGCCTTCTACATCCTCGAAGGGACCGCCCGCGTCTTCATCGGACAGCGCGTCGGCGGCGAACGTCCGAAGCGCAAACAAAGCCTCATCGCCCGCATCGGCGAGGCATTCGGCCAGAAACGCGTCCGCAGACCCACGCACAATCCAGACAAACTGGTCCCCATCGACGCCACCGTCGATCTCACCTACGGCCAGCTCGCCGCCACCCTCGGCCCCGGCGACGTCTTCGGCGAGATGTCCTGCCTCAACCTCGCCCCGCGCTCCGCGACCGTCGTCGCCGAGTCCGACTGCGAGATGATCGAGATCCTCCGCAACGTCTACGAACTGCTCCAGCGCGGCAAGACCTTCAAGGCCCGCATGGACCAGAAGTACCGCGAACGCGCGCTCGACAATCACCTCCGCAACGTCCCCGTCCTCCACGGCCTCGATCCCTCCGCCATCGACGAGCTCAAGTCCGCCAGCGAGCTCATCTCCGTAGACGCCGGCTCCGTCATCTTCAACGAAGGCGACCCCGCCGACGCGATGTACATCATCCGCGTCGGGCAGGTCCGCGTCAGCAAGAAGTTCCCCGGCGGCGAACGACAGCTCGCCTACCTCACCCGAGGCGATCACTTCGGCGAGACCGGCCTCCTGCGCAGCGCGCCGCGCAACGCCACCTGCACCGCCGTCGATCACCCCATCGTCGAATCCTCCGGACGCAAACGACGCCCCGCGCGCGTCGAACTCGTCAAGATCACCTCCGAAGTCTTCGAGCGCGTCCTGCGCGGTTATCCCGACGTCATCCGCGCCCTCGAGCAGGCCGCGGAGAAGCGCGTCCTCGGCCAGGCCCGCGCCGCGCTCACGATCCTCCCCTCCGTCCCCGCGCGCGAAGTCGAGGACCTGGGCCTTCTCCAGGGCCAGAACCTCATGCTCATCGACCTCGAGAAGTGCACCCGCTGCGACCAGTGCGCGCAGGCGTGCTCCGAGGCCCACGAGGACGGCGTCTCCCGGCTCATCCGCGAGGGGCCGCGCTACGACCGCTTCCTCGTCCCCGCCTCCTGCCGCATGTGCATGGACCCGGTCTGCATGATCGGCTGCCCCGTCGGCTCCATTCGGCGCACCGAAGACCTCAACATCTTCATCGAGGACTGGTGCGTGGGCTGCGGCGTGTGCGCCAAGCAGTGCCCGTACAACTCCATCCAGCTCCACCCCCTCGAAGTCTTCGGCGAGGATGTCAGCGAACGCGCCAAGCGCATCGCCGAGACCGGCGAGGTCGTCGAAGTCACCGACCGCGCCGTCGTCTGCGATCAGTGCTCCGCGTTGCCCACCGGCCCCGCGTGCGTCTACGCCTGCCCGCACGACGCCGCCATCCGCGTCAACGCTCAGAAGTTCCTCCACAGCGCCGGACTCGCCAACGTCAACCAGTCCGGCGGCGGCTGATCCCATGCTCATCGACCAGAAGCAACGACCGATGATCCGCGCCGTCTCGATCCTCGCGATCGGCGCCCTCATCCTCTACTTCTGGGACGCCCCGCGCCACGCGCAGGGCCCCTCCGGCGGCTCGCTCGTCGGCCTCGTCTTCGGCGTCGCCGCGCTCGCCGTCATGCTCTTCTGCGCCGCGATCTCGCTCAAGCGCAAGGTCCCGCACTGGCGCATCGGACGCGCGCAGTCCTGGATGCGCGGCCACGTCTGGCTCGGCCTTCTCACCGTTCTCCTCGTCGCGCTCCACAGCGCCTTCCACGTCGGCGGCTCGCTCACGCTCTGGCTCTGGATTCTCCTCCTGACTGTCACGCTCAGCGGGCTCTTCGGCATCCTGCTCCAGCAGGTCATCCCGCGCCTCCTGCTCCACGCGGTCCCCGGCGAAACGCTCGCGCAGCAGCTCGACCGCCAGCTCACCAACCTCCGCAAGCTCGCGGAACAGGCCGTCTCCGAGGCCGCGGGCTCGCTCGAGGCCCCCGCGCCCGGCGATACCACGCGTCTCGTCCGCGACATCGTCGGCGCCGCGCCCGGCTCCGCCATCACCACCGAGACCGCCGAGGCCGCCACCAAGGCCGCGCTGGAGACCGCTGCGCCCGAGGCCATGCGCCGCTTCCACCACGACTACCTCGTGCCCTTCTTCCGCGGCTCGCCGCGCACACCGCTGCACTCGCGTCGCCGCTCCGATTCCCTCTACGCCGCGCTCCGCACCATGACCACGCCGGAGCAGCACCCGCTGATCGATGAGCTCGCCGAGCTCACCGAGCGCCGCCGCCAGCTCCTCCGCCAGCGCCGACTCATGCGTGTGCTCGTCGCGTGGCTCCTCGTCCACGTGCCGCTCTCCTGGGCGCTCCTCGCGCTCACCGTGCTGCACGCCGTCGTCGCCCTTCGGTACGGAGGCGCATGATGCGCAACATCTGGCCCCTCTCCGAACGCTTCGACCTGCGCTACATCCGCAAGCGCCACTTCCCCGACACCTGGACCGGCCGGCTCAGTCTCGTCGCCGTCCTCCTCGTTGGCGCCTTCGTCGCCTACGCCGCCGTCTCCGGCGACGAGCGGCCGTTCTCCTCCGGCCCGCTCACGCACGCGCACGCGATGTTCGCTGACGACTGCTCCCAGTGTCACCAGCCCGACCCCGGTCGCGCCGGGTACTGGCTCCCCGCGCAGGACTCCGCCTGCCTCCGCTGCCACGTCGCGCCGCTGCACAACCCGCATCAATCCCTCTTCCGCGGCGAACGCATGCTCGTCTCCAGCCGCGCCGGCCCGATGGAGATGTCCGGCGAGTGCTCCGCCTGCCACGTCGAGCACCGCGGCGCCGAGGTCAACCTCCGCCACGTCTCCGACCAGC
>JBGTSD010000043.1:0-23259 GCA_041940385.1 Phycisphaerales bacterium
TCGCGCTCACGCTCGACGATCAGGCGCACCGCGACGCTCTGCACGCGCCCGGCGCTCAGGCCCCGCGCCACCTTCTTCCAGAGCAGCGGCGAGACCTGGTATCCCACGATGCGGTCCAGCACGCGACGCGCCTGCTGCGCGTTGACCTTGTTCTCGTCGATCGGGTGCGGCGTCGAGAACGCCCGCTGGATCTCCGCCTCGGTGATGGCGTTGAACACCACGCGCTTCGCGTCCGACGGTTCGATGCCCAGCTCGTGCGCCAGATGCCACGCGATCGCCTCGCCCTCGCGATCCAAGTCGGTCGCGAACCAGACCTCGGTCGCCTGCTTCGCGGCGCGCTTCAGCTCGGAGACGGTCTTCGCCTTGCCGGGCAGCACCTCATAGGAAGGACGGAAGTCGTGCTCGAGGTCCACGCCGGGGACCGGCGACTTGTCGCCCTTCTTCGCCTTCGTGGGCAGGTCGCGCACGTGGCCGACCGAGGCCTTCACGACGTAGCCCGAGCCGAGGTACTTGTTGATCGTCTTCGCCTTCGCGGGCGACTCGACGATCACCAGGTGCTTGCCCTCGGCGGAGGGGCCGTCGCCGGTTGACCGGGTGCGTGCGGTCCCGCGAGCCGGCGTCTTCTTGCGGCTCGTTCGTTTTTTGGAAGGCGCCTTGGCCATGGTGCTCCGAGAATTCGTCCATTCAGGTCGGCCGAACGGAGGCACGTGGTAAGGACCGGGCCCCCAGAAAGTCAAGACCATACCGGCCGGATCAGCCCTTGGTCATCCTATCAGATGCCGCACAAAGGTGGTCCGTGACCATTTCGGCCCACCGGTCCAGGGGGTCGGCCGAGTCCGCCGGCGTGGCACCGACATCGATCCAGAGCCCTTCGTGGCTCCCCTTGAGACGCCGCAGCCACGTCCGCTGGTTCTTGGCGAATCGGCGGGTCTCGACCTTCACCAGCTCGATCGCGGCCTCCACGGCCGCCGTCCGCCGCCCGGTCTCCGCCAGCTTGGGCTCGGCGTCGTACAGCTCCACGAATTGCTTGTAGCCCAGCGCCTCGCGCGCCTGCTTGCCGAGGCGTCCGTCGAGCCACAGGTCGCGCACCTCGTCCACGAGCCCGTCGTCCACCATCGCCTTGACGCGCGCATTGATGCGCCGGTTGATGTGCTCCGTCGGCCAGTCGAGCCCGATCACCTCCGCGCCGACCCGCCCTGAGCCCGTTTCCCACTGCTGCTGCCACGACGAGATCGGCCGGCCCGTCAGCCGGTGCACCTCGATGGCGCGGATGGTGCGGCGCTTGTCATTGAAATGGATGCGTGCCGCGGCCTCCGGATCGACGGACTCGAGCATCGCCCGTCTTTCGCGCGGGTCCATCGCCTCCAGCTCCATCCGCAGGGTTTCGTCCGCGGGCGGGCCGTCGAACATCCCTTCGAGGAACGCCTTGACGTAAAGGAGGGTGCCGCCGACGACGATCGGCGTTCCGCCGCGGGCGCGGATGTCGGCGATCGTGCCCTCCGCGAGTCCGAGCCAATCATCCACGCTGAAGGACTCGTGCGGATCGCGCAGGTTGATGAGGTGGTGGGGGATGCCTTCGCGCTCGGCCATGGTCGGCTTGGCGGTGCCGATGTCCATGCCGCGATAGACCTGCATCGAGTCGGCGGTGACGATCTCGCCGGGGCCGAATCCCGGGGCCTTGCCGTTCGCGAGCCGCTGCGCGATGCGCACGGCGAGCGTGCTCTTGCCGCCGGCGGTGGGGCCGACGATGACGGGGAACGGCGTTGTGGGCGATTCGTCCAAGGGCGGGCACTCTAGCGGCCGACCCGCCCGCCGCAGAGCGATACCATGCCGTCCCCCCGGGACTTGGATGTGGAGGTCCGATGCCCCGGGGCTCGTGACCCGACGCAGGAGGAGCGCCTTGAAGAAGAAGACCATCGCCCAGACCGACGTTTCCGGCAAGCGCGTGCTGATGCGCGTGGACTTCAACGTCCCGATCGAGAACGGCAAGATCACCGACGATCGGCGCATCCGGATGGCGCTGCCGTCGATCCGCGCCGTGGTGGATCGCGGCGGCTCGGCGGTGCTGATGTCGCACCTGGGGCGGCCGGACGGCGCCGGCTACGACCGCAGCGATTCGCTCGCGCCCTGCGCCGCGGCGCTCGCGGACCTGCTCGGCAAGCCCGTGCAGTTCCCCTCGACCGACTGCATCGACGACGCCAGCGCCAAGGCCGTGAAGGCCCTCAAGCCCGGCGAGGTCCTCCTCCTCGAGAACCTGCGATTCCACAATGCCGAGAAGAAGGGCGATCCGGTCTTCGCCGAAAAGCTCGCGGCGTACGGCGACGTCTACTGCAACGACGCCTTCGGCACGTGCCATCGGCCCGACGCGTCCATGGTCGCCGTGCCCAAGATCATGAAGCAGGACCAGCGCAAGCCCGCGGTCTGCGGCCTGCTGGTCGAGAAGGAGATCGAGTATCTGCACGCGCAGCTCGACAAGCCCGAGCGCCCCTTCGTCGCGGTGCTCGGCGGCGCGAAGGTGTCGGACAAGATCGGCGCCATCGAGCGACTGCTCGGCATGACCGACTCGATCCTCGTCGGCGGCGCGATGGCGTACACGTTCCTCGCGGCCAAGGGCGTGAAGGTCGGATCGAGCCGCGTCGAGGAAGGACGCATCAAGGACGCCAAGCGCATCCTCGACGAGGCCGCGGTGAGCAAGTGCGATCTGTACCTGCCCACCGATCACATCTGCGGCCAGACGTTCTCGGAGAGCGCGGGCGAGGTGCGGGTGTTCAAGGGCGACATCGGCGAGGGATTCATGGGCCTGGACATCGGGCCCGAGACGCAGGCGAAGTACAACGCGGTGCTGTCGAAGGCGAAGACCATCGTGTGGAACGGACCGATGGGCGTCTTCGAGTGGCGGCAGTTCCGCATCGGCACGCAAACGGTCGCGGAAGCGATCGCCCGCGCGACCGCGTCGAACGGGGCCGTGTCGATCGTCGGCGGCGGCGACAGCGCCGCGGCGGTGGAGATGATGGGCCTGGCCGACAAAGTGTCGCATGTCTCGACGGGCGGCGGCGCGAGCCTGGAGATGCTCGAGGGCAAGAAGTTCGAGGCCGTCGAGATCCTCGACGCCGCTTGACGCGTGCGGTAGTCTGGAGCACAGGTCGGCACACGGGGGGCGCCCGCAGGGGTGCGGGGCGCTACAGCCGGCGGCGGAGGCTCCATGGCCATCTCCATGCGTCAGCTCCTGTTCAACATGGGGCGCTATGACGCGTCCGATCTGCACATCAAGGTCGGCATGCCGCCGGTGTTCCGCATCGCGGCGGAGCTGCGCCCGCTCGGCATGCCGCCGCTGACGGAACAGGACACGGACCGCCTGCTCAGCGAGATCATCCCGGAGGGGCTTCGTGAGCGCTACGACCGCACGGGCGATCTCGACTTCTCGACGTTCCTCGACACCAAGTCGATGATGGCGCGGGAACGGGCTCTGCAGGCGGGATTGCAGGCGGGGCTCGAGGGCGCCGAGGGCCAGCCCCACGCCGCGACTGCGGCGAGCGACGAGGCGATCGACCGCTTCCGCTGCAACATCTACCGCGCCGGCGGCGGCATGAACGGCGCGATCCGGCGCATCAAGCCCGAGATTCCGACGTTCGAGTCGCTGCACCTCCCGAAGGTGTACGAGACACTCTCCGATCAGACGCACGAGGGGCTCGTGCTGGTGGTCGGGGTGACGGGCTCGGGCAAGTCCACGACGCTCGCGTGCATGATCCAGCGCATCAACCAGACGCGCGCGGTGAACATCATCACGATCGAAGACCCGGTGGAGTATCACTTCCATCCCGTCAAGTCGATCGTCAGCCAGCGCGAGATCGGCCTCGACGTGCCGGGCTACAAGGAAGCGCTGCGCTACGTCGTCCGGCAGGACCCGGACGTCATCTTCATCGGCGAGCTGCGCGACCACGACACCGTGCTCGCGGCGATCCAGGCGGCGGAGACCGGGCACCTGGTGTTCGGCTCGCTGCACACGGCGGACGCGATGCAGTCCTTCTCGCGCATCATCGAGTTCTTCCCCCAGCACGAGCACGAATTCATCCGCTCGTCGCTCGCCAACTCGCTGAAGGCCGTCTGCGCACAGCGGCTGATCCCGGCGAACGTGGACAAGACCGGCGGAGTGCCCGTCGTGCCCGCGACCGAGGTGCTGCTCAACAACGCGGTCGTCAAGGAGCGCATCCGCGACGGCGCCGACGAGGACATCCCCGCGATCATCAACGGCTCCCTCGCCGACGGCATGCGCTCCTACACGCACTCGCTGGCGGAGCTGGTCGAGGCCGAGATGATCTCGATCGACAACGCCATGGAGAACGCGCCGAACCGCGAGGCCCTCACCAGCCGCCTGCGCGGCGTGCAGGTCCGCTCGGCGACGCTGGTGCACCGCGCGAAGGGCGGGTAATCGGTCAGTCGCAGGGCTGATTGAACTGGCCGAGCACGGCGTTGAGGTCCGCGAAGCCGATGAAATCGTCATCGGCGACACCGTCTCCGTCGAGATCCGGCGCGATGTTGGGCAGCCGGTCACTCGGGTGGGCGGTGTTGAAGGAACTGACGACGACGTTGAGATCCTCGAAGCTCACGCGCCCATCGCCGGTGACGTCGGCGCACGGAAGACTCCATGCGCGCATGTTGTCGGCGTAGAGAATCGATCCCGGCGGGGCGCTCGAATCGTTGCCGCTCATGAAGAAGAATCGATCGAGCGCGCTGGCCTCCGGACTGGAAGACGAATGCAACGGCTTGGCGTGCACGATCTGACCCTGATCGTTCGCGAGCCATTGGCCGTTGATACGGAAGGTGAAGAATCCGTCGAGATTGAAGTGGATCCCCAGCGTGAACCATTGTCCGGGCATGACGCCAAGGCTGGCGGGCGTGCGGTTCAAGTCCTGCCAGATCGTCGTGTTCGGAATCGTCGGATGTCCGATGCGCACCCAGAACGTGCCCGTGTCGGCCGAATAGCAGAGCGTGGTGGTCGCCATATTCAAACCGGGAATGGTCGTCGCCTCGGCCGTCAGCCACGCGCGCGTGGTGGCAAGATCGGACAGCAGGCAATCGGCCGTGACGGCGTAGCCCCGCGTCGGCGACGGCACGACGCGCGGAACAGCGGTCGATGCTTGCTGCAGGAGCGTGAAGTTGCCGGGCGCCTGGACCCGATCCCGCAGCAGATTCTCCATCTTCAAGGACTTCTTGAACGGGGGATTCAGAAGGACTACGGGCATGTTCGCCGCGGACGACCAGAAGAAGGGCGTGCTCCGGTTGTTGTCATCGTCGTTCGTGCTGATCGTCGCGCCGACGATGGCCCACTCGAGGTTGTCGGCGTACACCAGCGAGCGCACCGGAAACGGGCAGTTGCAGATGATGTCGCCACACGCGAGCAGGATGTCGTCGATGACGAGCCGATCACCGGCGCCGGCGAGCTGATTCTCGGATTCGTGGCGGAGTTCGCTGATGGACATCGTGAACGCGTCGAGCGCGATGCCCGTGGCGCCTCCCGAGAGCGTCACCTGCCCGTAGCTGACGGTCATCGACAGGTCCTCGGCCACTTCGACGCACCAGCGCCTCGGCTGATCGAGCGCAAACGCCACGCCCGTGTCGAAATAGTCGAAGTCCGGATCGCCGATCGTCGCGACGCCGCCGATGCGTGCCACGCCGCCGTTGCCGGATGGTCCAGGCGAGTACGGATCCGCGATTCCCTCGTCGTCGTGCGGCTCGTACGCCGGATTGTGCTGGATGAAGACTCGGCCGATGTAGGCTGGCGTCTGTGCCGGGTCGAAGTGCCCGAACGCGAGACGCGTCGCCGGGGCGTCGGCGATTCCGGAGAATGGCGCGAAGGCGCGCACGGTGGAGTGTTGGCCGCCCGGCGCGGGCGTGAATTGCGTCTCTTCGCAGAGTCGCCAGGTCTCGCCGAACGCCGCGGTGACTTCCGGGAGCGTGCGAGTGAACTCCGTCCGATGCTCGTCGTTCGAGTACCAGTTGTCCTGGCGGATCCGCCGGTCGGCGCCGGCATGCTCCTCTACGAGCGCGTTCGACGTGAGCGCATCGAGCCACAACGGATGCTGCGAGCGAAGCGGCCCGAGCGTCAGCCACTGGGCGTCATCCGAGTAGTCGTTCGGCCCGCACGCGAGCGGCTGGGGCGGTGACGGCGGCGTGTGCACCGACCCGGAAACGCCGATGTTGTCGATGTACAACGCGCTCTGCGCGGCCTCGAACGACCCATTGGCGCCGACGCCGTCGAACCGGGTCACGGTGATGAACTGCTCCTCGTACAGGAGGTGAAAGCCCGTGCCGTCGCCGAAGTCGAGAAGCGTGCGCACATCGCCGCCGATCGTGAACTCGTGCCGGATTCGGGCCCACTGTCCGATCGCCATGGCGGCGGGCTTCCCGGGGAGCTGGCCGGCCGGCGCCGTATCGATCCAGTGCAGGGTGCAAAACGCTCCGGGCCCTTGGCACGAATTGCTCAGCGCGTAGATCCCCGGCAGCGCGCCGAAGGGAAGACCGATGTCCTCGCAATCGTCGGCGCAGGTCCCGCCCCACAGGATGCGCGCCGCCACAAACGTGGACGTGGAATGGATCGCCTCGCTCGTCCATGTCGTGGCCAGCGACGTCACGTAGAGATCGTGCTCGAGAACCGCGGGCTGCTCCGGACTCGGGGCGATTTCGAGCCGAACTTCCGGAGACGTTGAGCGGAGCAGGTCGTACCGCATCCCGAAGAGGAACTGATCCGGCGCCACGGCCGTGGTCGCCATGAGGCGGACCTTCTTGGATGCGTTGCCGCCGACGTCCGTGGCGAACGCGTACGCCACGCGGCCGCTGGAAACCGTGCCGCGCCAGCGATTGAGGCTCAGACCGGGCTCCGACCATTGGGCGCCGCCGTTCTGACCGTTCAGCGCCGTCGGAAACAGCACGAGGTTGTCGGCCGTGTCGATCAGCATGATCGGCGAGTCGGACCGGACGCCGGGCGGGAGCGACGCCGGACGTCGCTCGAAGTCCCCGGTGAACAGGAGGAGCGAGTCCCCGTCGACGAGGTTCGGGTCCTGTGCCTGCAGCGCGCGATCACCGACATCCAAGGCGCGTTGGCTGGCGCGGGGCTCGCTCCCGAGCGCTGCGCCGCAATGAACCGCCGTGGCGATGATCAGGAACGTAGTCGGCATGGGCTCCCCTCGTCGAATCAGGGCGTGCTTCTATGGGCAGGAACTATTGAAACGGCTCAGCGCTTCGTTGAGGTCCGCGAAGTTCACGACGCTGTCGTCGGCGACGCCGTCGTTGTCGGCGTCGGGCGCGACATTCGGGAACGAGCCCGGGTGAACGGGCGTGTTGAACGCGTCGAGGATCAGGTTGATGTCGGCGTAGGTGACGAAGCCGTCCTCGTTGACGTCGCCCGGGCAGGGCAGCGACCAGGCGCGGATGTTGTCGGCGTGGAGGATGGAGCCGGCGGGCGCAGACGCGTCGTCGCCGGAGAGGAAGTAGAAGCGATCGAGATCGGCGTGCATGCCGCCCTGCAAGCTCTGCAGCGGCTCGACGTGGACGATCTGTCCCTGCGAGTCGGCGAGGAGCACGCCGTTGATGCGGAACGTGAACCGGCCGTCGAGCTGCAGCGCGATGGTCACGCTGAACCACTGGTCGAATCCGACGCCGAGCGACGCGAGCGTGCGCCCGGTGTCGATCCACACGGCGTCCTCGTTGATGGGATCGACGGCGTCCGGCCTGAGATACCACAGCGTGCCCGTGTCGGCGGAGTAGAGGAGCCAGGCGTTGCTGCGAAAGAGGCCGGGGATAACATCCGCCTCCGCGACCATCCAAGCGCGGGTCGTGGCGCCGTCGGTGAGCCGGAAGTCGGCACGCGCGGCGTAGCCGCGATCGGGCGCCGCAACGACGTTGGGCATCTGCGTGGAGGCCTGTGTGAACAGCTCGAAGTCGCCGATGGACTGCACGGTGTCGCGGTGGAGGTTCTCCATGCGGAGCGCCTGAGAAGCAAAGTAGAGATCTTCGACGGGCATGCTCGGCGCGGAAGACCAGCGTCCGTCACCCTGGGCGCCGATCGGCACGACCGGCATCGCCCACTCGAGCGTATCGAGGTACACCAGAGACAGAGGCGGTAGCTGACATTGGCTGCACGAGACGTCATTGCACTGGAAGTAGAGGTCGTCGACGAGCAAAGCGTCGGAGAGCCCGCTCTCCTGGTTCTCCGACTCGTGCCGAAGCTCGGTGATCGACGGTGCAAAGGCGTCAATCGACACGCCCGAGGCGCCACCGACGAGATCCAAGCCGGAGTAGGAAACGGTCATTGTTCTGTCATGCTCGACAACCACGCACCATTCCTTGGCTTGACTGAAAGGGGCTAGCGACAGTCCGGTGTCGTAGTAGTCGAAGTTCGGATCACCGATCGTCGAAGCTCCGCCGATTCGTGGAACGCCGCCTTTTCCGTTTGGGCCCGGAAGGTACGGATTGCTGGTGGGGCCGTCGATCGGGTCGTATGCAGGATTGTGCTGAACAAACACGCGCCCCTGATACGCCGGCGTTCGAAGTGGATCGTAGTGACCGAGAACCATGCGCGTCACAATGGCTTCGTCGAGCTGCGAATACGGCGCGAATCCGCGGACAGTCTCGTGCAGGAATCCACCGTATATGCGCACTTCTTCGCACAAGGTCCAAGGATGCAGAGGCATGGCTACGGTCGCTGGGAGCGCGCGGCTGAACTGGTTGCGGTACCTGTCGTCGGCTTGGTAGTTCATCTGGCGGATGACCTGATCTCCGAACGTCTCGTCCACCGTCGTGAGGTAGCCGATGTCGAACCAGAGCGGGCTCTGATTGCCGAGGTATCCAACGTCAAGCCACTCCACGTCGTCGTGATACGCCACAGGTCCGCACTCGAGCGGCTGGGGATGCGCCGCCGGCGTTGCTTCGGCGCCGCGGGCGGTGACATTGTCGAGATACATCGGGCTGTTCGGCGCCTCATACGATCCATTCGCGAGCAGCGCATCGAAGCGAATGCTGCCTCTCTGAGGTTGGTCATAGGCCACGTGGAAGCCAGTCCCGTCATTGAAATCGAAGGCGTGCCGGATTGTGCCGTCCGCACGGCTCTCGTGACGAACACGAATCCAGCGATTCGTGGGCATGACCACAGGTCCCGCCGGAGCGCCTATGGGCGCAGAAGTTCTCCATTCAAGCGGCCAGAAGGCAACGGCGATGAAGGTGTAGTTGAACGAGTAGACATAGGGGAGCTGACCGGTCGGAAACCCCAAGTCGGCGCAATCGTCAACGCAGGTTCCACCCCAGACGACTCGGCCAGTCAGCGCGCCGCTGCTGACGCTTCCAAACTCGCTCGTCCACATCGTGTCGAGCGATGTGACATACAGGTCGTGCTCGAGCTGCGCCGGCTGATCCACCGTTGGCTCGAATCCGGCGCGCGCCAAGGGGTCGGTCGATCGCAGGAACTCGTAGCGGAGACCGAAGAAAAACTGATCCGGCGCATAGTTCCCGCTCGCCATGAGACGGACCTTGCCGGAGGAATTGCCGCCAACATCATCGAAGGTCGCGTATGTCGTGCGGCCTGCGACCGTCGTTCCCCGCCATAATCCCGGGCCGGTGATATCTGCGTCAGACCAGGCCGCGGCGCCGGGCTGCACGTTGAGCACCGTGGGGAAGGGCTGGAGGTTGTCGCAGCTCTCGTACACGGTGAGCGTTTGGCCGCGCGGCGCCGCGCCGCCGGCTCGACCGACCGAGAGCCCGCCCGCGCCGATCGGGCCGCTTGGGCGCACCGGACCGAACGTCGACCGTGCCTCCGACGCTGGGTCCATCGGTCGGTCGTCCACACCGAGCGCACGAAGGTCGGCTTTGAGCGGATTGGCGCTTGCCGCCGCGCCGAGCACTAGGAGCGTCGCCAGGTTGTGCATCGGCATGCCGCCTCCCGCCGAGTGAGACCGTTCGATCAGTCGCAGGGATTGCTGTATTGGCTCAGGGCCGCATTGAGGTCCGCGAAGTTCACGACACTGTCGTCGGCGACGCCGTCGTTGTCGGCGTCGGGCGCGACGTTCGGCGGAACACCGGGCGGGTTCGGCTGATTGAACGACCCGAGCACATAGTTGATATCGGCAAAGGTCACTCGCCCATCATCGTAGATGTCGCCCAGGCACGGCAGTGACCACGCGCGGATCTGGTCGGCGTAGAGGATGGAGCCGGCGGGCGCGGTGTCGTCGTCGCCGCTGAGGAAGAACAGGCGGTCCAAATTCTCGTGCACCCCGCCCTCGATGCTCTGGAGCGGCAGCGTGCGCACGATCTCGCCGTTCGAGTCGCGCAGGACGTTCGCATTGATCTTGAAGATGAACGAACCGTTCAAGTTGCGGTGGATCGTCAGTCGGAACCACTGATTGAACGCGATGCCGAGATCACCGAGCGACACGCCGGTGTCGATCCAGACGGGGTCATTGACGATCGGATCGATCGCGTCCGGATGCTGCGCCCAGAGCGTCGCGGTGCCCGCGGAGTAGAGCAGACCGGTGTTCATCCGGTACTGGCCCTCCTGCGCGCCGGCCTCACCGACGAACCACGCGCGCGTGGTGGCGCCGTCAACGAATCGCAGCTCGGCGCCCACGGCGTAGCCGCGGGTCGAACTCGCGGTGACATGGGGGATGCGGGTGGAGGCCTGTTCGACGAGCGTGAAGTGTGGCGCCAGCTGCGTCTGATCGCGGGCGACATTCTCCATGAAGAGCGAGAGGCCGTAGAAGGGCGTCTCCACGACCAGGACGTGCGGCGCCGCATCCCAGAGGAACGGCGTGGACGGATCGCAGTCATCGTCGTTGAGGATCATCGGGAAACCCTCGGTCGCCCAGTCGAGCGGGTCGAGGTAGGGGAGCGGCGAATTCGGCAGCGTCACGTAGACGCACTGTGGGCCGCAGTCGAGTTGGATGTCGTCCACGACGAGATGGTCGCCAAATCCTTCGGCCTGGTTCTCGGATTCGTGGCGAAGCTCGCTGAGGGACGTCGCGAAGGGGTCGATGGTCACGTCGGAGTCGCCGCCGACCAGCGCGATCCCGTCATACATCACGGTCATGGCGCCATCGTCCTGAACCTCGACGCACCACAGCCGCGCCTCGTTGTGCAGGAACGAGACTCCGGTGTCGTAATAGTCGAAGTTCGGATCGCCGATTGTCGCGGCCCCGCCGATCCTCGCCACGCCGCCGTTCCCATCCGGTCCTGCGACGTAGGGAGATTCGGTGTCGTGGTCGTCGTACGGGTCGTACGCCGGGTTGTGCTGCACGAAGATGCGATCGGTGTATGGGGGCGAGGCCTCGGGGTCGTAGTGGCCGAAGGCGACCCGTGTGACGAACGAGTTCTCGAGAAAGGAGACGAGCGAGACGCCGCGCACCGTCGCGGCGCCATCGACGCCGCCGTCGATCCGGATCTCTTCGCAGAGCAGCCAGGGATTGCCCGGCGTGGCGATGACGTCGGGCAGCGTGCGTGTGAATTCCTCGCGGTAGAGATCGTCCGCAAAGTACGTCGTCTGGCGGATGACGTAGTCCCCATTTACGACATCGACGTTGGCCTTGGACGACAGGGCATCAAACCAGACCGCATTCTGATCTTTGAGCGGCCCGGGCAGAAGCCACTGAGCGTCGTCGATGTATCCGCTGTGGCCACATTCGAGCGCCGTCGGCGGATATGGCAGCACAACTTCCACGCCCGACGCCGCGATGTTGTCGTAGTACGCCTCGTGCCCGGCGTACGTGAAGGAGCCGTTCGCGGCAAGGGAGTCGAAGCGCAGGCCGGTGAGGAATGGCCCGTCGTAGCAGACATGAAAGCCGGTGCCGTCGTTGTAGTTCAGACTCAACTGGACTCGGCCGTCCGCGGCGTGATCCCAGCGCATCCGCACCCACGTCGCGGCCGGCACGAGCGCCAAGTCGCCCGGGCTGGCGTTGGCGGGCGCGGTGTCCTGCCAGTAGCAGGAGACGAAGACTCCCGTCAGATAGCTGTCGGGATCGGTGCCGAGCACATACGCCCGGTCATAGACCGTGATCGGGAGAACGCCACCGCACCCCGTCGGGCACTCACCGCCGAAGATGAGGCGCGCCGTGATGTACCCCGAGCCGACGTTCGCCGGCTCGGAAGTGTGCTGGTTCACGAGCGCATCGTCGTAGTAGAAATCATGCTCGAGGCGCCCCGGCGTGTCCGCGCCGGGCCCGAGCTGTAGTCGGATCTGCGGCGTGTTCGACCGCAGAAGCTCGTAGCGGAACCCGAAGAAGAACAGCTCTGGTTCAAACTCTGTTTCCGCGCGCACGCGCACCTTGATGGAGTTGTTTCCGGCGACCGGGTCTGTCACGGCCCCGACGCTGCGCCCTGCCACGGTCGTCGCCAGCCACCGATTCCGCCCCGTGATCGATGCATCCGACCAGATCGGATTGCCGAGCTGAAAGCGAAGAATCGCCGGCAGGATCTCGAGGTTCTCGAGATCGTCCGTCATCGACAACGGCATCCCTCGGTTAACGCCGCTCGATCGATGCACCGCCAGCGCCGGCGCGTGCTCGATCACCGTGCCGACCGGCGCCGCGCTGGAGGACGGGCGAACTTGGGCGCCAGCGTCTGCGGTCAGCGGTTGATCGTCCTCGCCGAGCGGCCGGAAGTCGGCGATCGGGCCGGCGGCGGCCGGGAACGCGGCCGCCGCCGCGATGATCATCGCTTGGAGTTGACGCATGTTGGCTCTCCGAGAGCTCTCGCCGTTCGATCAGAACGGTTGGTCGCAGGGGTTGTTGTACTGACCGAGCGCGGCGTTCAGATCCGCGAAGTTCACGATGTTGTCGTCCGGCACGCCGTCGTGGTCGGCGTCCGGCGCGATGTTGGGATAGCTCGACGGCGCCACCACCGTGTTGAACGCGCCGAGGATCACATTGAGGTCCGCGAAGGTGACGAGGCCGTCCTCGTTGACATCGCCCGGGCACGGCACGGACCACGCGCGGATGTTGTCGGCGTAGAGGATCGAGCCGTCCGGGGCGCTCGCGTCGTCGCCGCTGAGGAGGAAATAGCGGTCGAGGTTGGTGTGCAGCCCGCCGGCGCTGGTCTGGAGCGGATCGACGTGCACGATCTGCCCGCCGCCGTCGGTGAGCAGGACGCCGTTGATGCGGAACGTGAATCGCCCGTCGAGGTTCAACGTGATCGTCAGCCCGAACCACTGGTTCATGGCGACGCCGAGCGAGGCGAGCGTGCGGTCCGTGTCCACCCAGACCGCGTCATTGTTGATCGGGTCGACGGTGTCCGGCCGCAGATGCCAGATGGTTCCGGTCGTCGCGGAGTAGAGGATCCAGGCGTTGGTGCGGAACAGCCCGGGGATGATGTCCGCCTCGGCGACGGCCCAGGCGCGGGTCGTGGCCCCGTCGGTGAACTTGTAGTCGCCCCGGACGGAGTAGCCGCGTGTGCTCGACGCGATGACGTTCGGCATCTGCGTGGACGCCTGGGTGAAGAGCGTGAAGTCGCCGACGACCTGGGTCGTGTCCTGGAAGAGATTCTCCATCTTCAGGACGTACGACTTGGCGCCCAGATCGACGACCGGCATGTTCGCCGCCGCGGACCAACGGAAGGGGGTGGCGGGATTGCTGTCGTCGTCGTTCGCGTCGATCGTGACGTTGAGATTCGCCCACTGCAGATTGTCGTGGTACACGAGCTGCAGCGCCGGCAGCGTGCAGGCGCACTCCAGCTCGATGCAGTCCAGGTGCAGATCGTCCACGACCAGCTTGTCGCCCATCACCTGATTGTCCGACTCGTGGCGCAGCTCGCTGATTGAGTGCACGAAAGCGTCGAGCGTGACGCCCGAAACGCCGCCGACGAGATCGACTCCGGCGTACTTGACCGTCATCGAGTTGTCGTGCTCCACACTGATGCACCACACGTTCGGCGTGAACAGCGGGAACGTGACGCCGGTGTCGTAATAGTCGAAGTTCGGGTCGCCGATCGTCGCGGCGCCGCCGATCCGCGGGGGCCCGCCGTTGCCGTTCGGTCCCGGCGCGTTCGGATCCGCCGTGTCTTCGTCGTCGATCGGGTTGTACGCGGCGTTGTGCTGGATGAAGACTCGGCGCGAGTATGACGGCGTCGCATTGGGGTCAAAGTTGCCGAAGGCGAGGCGCGACACGAACGAGTTGTCGAGGAATGACACCGGCGCGAAGCCCCGCGTGGTGCCGTAGGCGACGACGCCGCTGCTGAAGGTCACTTCCTCGCAGAGCGTCCACGGCAGTCCCGGCGAAGCGACGGCCTCGGGGAGTGTGCGCGTGAACTCCTCGCGGTACTCGCCGTCGGGGAACTGCACCGTCTGGCGGATGACCTGATCGTCGCCGAGCAGCACGTCCACGTTGGCCTTGGACGAGAGCGCATCGAACCACAGCGGGCTCTGTCCCTGGAGCGGGCCGGGGTTGAGCCACTGCATGTCATCGATGTAGCCGTTCTGGCCGCAGGTCAGCGGCAGCGGCGGATCGGGGAGCGAGAACTCGACGCCGCTGGCGCTGATGTTGTCGACGTACATGGGGCTGTTGACGCTCTCGAACGAGCCGTTGAAGCCCAGCGAATCGATCCTGAGCCCGGTGAGGAAGGTGTCGTTGTAGATGACGTGGAAGCCCGTGCCGTCGTTGAAGTCGAGCGCGTGGCCCACGGTGCCGTCGGCGTTGTGATCGTGGCGCACGCGCAGCCAGGCGCCGGTCTGCATCACGACCTCGTCGCCGACCGTCGCGCCGTTCGGAGCGCTCCCGATCCATTCGCAGGTTCGGAACATGCCGGTCAGGTAGGAGTGGTGGTCGATGCCGAGCGTGTACACGCTGGGCAGGGCGCCGGTGGGCAGCCCGATCTCCTCGCAGCCGACCACGCACGTGCCGCCCCACATCAGACGCGCGGTGATGAAGCCGGCGGTGACGTAGATCGGCTCGGAGGTCCAGAGCGAGGCCAGCGAGGTGACGAAGAGATCGTGCTCGAACCGCGCCGGTTGATCCGCGCCGGGCTGCAGCCGCAATCGGACGTCCGGCGAGTTCGACACGAGCAGCTGGTAGCGGGCGCCGGTGAAGAACGCTCCCTGACCGAACCCTGTCGTCGCGACAAAGCGCACCTTCGTCGTCGAGTTGCCGTCCACCGTCTCGTTCACCGCGCCCACCGAGCGGCCGGCGACCGTCGTCGCGAGCCAGCGATTGAGCCCGGTGATCGACGGGTCCGACCATATCGGACTGCCCGTCTGCCCGTTCAGAACCGCCGGCAGCAGGGCGAGGGCGTTGAGGTTGTCGGTCATGCTGATGGCGTCGCCGCGGAGCGAGGCGGCGGCGCCGGGGCGGCCGACCTCGAGGCCGGGGCGGGTGTCGATGGTGACGCCGACGGGGGCCGAGGCGTTCTCTCGGGCGGCGCCGAGAGAGGCGACGGGCTGATCACCATTGTCCAGTGCGCGAAGGCCGGTGAACGCGGGATTGGCGCAGGCGGCGCCACTGACGGCGAGGAGGAGCAGAAGTTGAGTCGAGCGCATGACGAACTCCTTCCGAAGGGCTGTTCGGAAGCGGGGGAGCGAAGCGACAGTGACGTTGATGAGAGCCGCGTGTGTCCGATGCGGAGCACGGGTTGCGCACGGTGCGGAGCGGAGCTGCATTGGACACCTCGTCGGATCGACGCAGAGGAACCGAGTTGCAGTCTCCCGTCCGGATTGTCTTGGGGCCGGAATGAAGGCCCGGACAGATGTGGGCTGTACAGTACAGAATAACCCCGAAACCCGGGATGCACAAGCAACGTTGGTTGCACCGGGCCAAAAAGAACGCCGCGGAGGTTTCCCTCCGCGGCGTCAAGAGTCATGGACTCATTCGGTCACCCGCGAATAGGCGCGGGCCCTGCGTGGATTAGTTGCAGGGGTTGTTGAACTGGCCGAGGGCGTCGTTCAGGTCGGCGAAGTTGACGATGCCGTCGTCCGCGACACCGTCGCCATTGGCGTCGGGGCCGACGTTCGGGGGCATGCCAGCCTGCACGTTCTGGTTGAACGAGCCGAGGATGTTGTTGATGTCCGCGAAGACGACCGCGCCGTTGTCGTCCGTGTCGCCACGGCAGGGCAGGGCCCAAGCGCGGATGTTGTCGGCGTAGAGGATCGAGCCGTCGCCGACGTTCTCGTCGTCGCCGCCGAGCAGGAAGAACCGGTCGAGGTTCTCGTGCAGACCGCCCTGGGTGCTCTGGAGCGGGTTCGCACGAACGATCGCGCTGCCCGAGTCACGGAGGGTCTTGGCGTTGAACTTGAAGATGAAGGTGCCGTCGAGGTTGCGGTGGATCGAGAGACGGAACCACTGGTTGTTGTTGATGCCGAGCGCGGCGAGGGAGACGCCCGTGTCGTTCCAGATCGGATCATTCATGATCGGATCGACGGGGTCCGGCGTGAGGTACCAGATGGTGCCGGTGCCGGCGGAGTAGAGGATCCACGCGTTGGTGCGGAACAGACCGGGGACGATGTCCGCCTCGGCGACAACCCAAGCGCGGGTGGTCAGACCGTCGGTGAACTTGAAGTCGCCGGCGGCCGCGTAGCCGCGAGAGGACGACACGGTCACGTTCGGCATCTGGGTCGACGCCTGCGTGAAGAGGGTGAAGTCACCCTGGACCTGCGCCGTGTCCTGGAAGAGGTTCTCCATGCACAGGGCGAAGGTCTTGGCGCCGAGGTCAACGACCGGCATGTTCGGGGCGGAAGCCCAGCGGAACGGCGTGATGGGGTCGCCATCGTCGTCGTTCGCGTCGATCGTGACGTTCAGGTTCGCCCACTGGAGGTTGTCCAGGTAGACGAGCGTGAGCGGCGGCAGCGGAACCAGCGGGAGCGCCTGGCACTCGAGGTTGATGTCGTCGACGAAGAGATTGTTGGTGTTGCCGTCGAGCTGGTTCTCAGACTCGTGACGGAGCTCGTTGAGCGAGTGGACGAACGCGTTGAGCGTGACGCCCGAGCCGCCGCCGACGAGGGTCGTGGCGCCCCAGGTGACCGTCATCGCGTCGCTCTCGGCGACCTCGATGCAGTACACGCGGACCGTGTTGTTCGGCGCGGTGCTGACGCCCGTGTCGTAGTAGTCGAAGTTCGGATCGCCGATCGTGGCGGCGCCGCCGATGCGGGGGATGGCGCCGTTGCCGTTCGGGCCGGCGAGGTACGGGTTGGCCGTGTCCTCGTCGTCGATCGGGTTGTAGGCGGCGTTGTGCTGGATGAACACGCGGCCGATGTAGGCCGGCGTGCGGTTCGGATCGAAGTGACCGAGCACGAAGCGGGTCACGAACGAGTTGTCCAGGAAGGACACGAGGCCGAAGCCGCGCACCGTGACGTTGGTCTGCGCGCCGCCGTTCATGCGGACTTCTTCGCAGAGCGTCCAGGGGTTGCCCGGGGTCGCGGTGACTTCGGGCAGCGTGCGGGTGAACTCCTCGCGGTACTCGTCGTCGGAGAAGAAGTTCGTCTGGCGGATGATCTTGTCGCCGCTGACGACGTCAACGTTGCCCTTGGACGAGAGCGCGTCGAACCACACCTGGTTCTGGTCCTTGAGCGGACCGGGGTTCAGCCACTCCATGTCGTCGCCGTAGCCGCTGGGACCGCACTCGAGCTCGGTCGGCGGGGAGGGGAGGACGACTTCGGTGCCGATGCAGGAGATGTTGTCGTAGTACGTCGGGTCGTCGATGAGCTCGAAGGAGCCGTTGGCGCCGAGCGAGTCCATGCGGAGGCCCGTGAGGAAGGGCTCGTCGTAGCACTTGTGGAAGCCGGTGCCGTCGTTGTAGTTCAGGTAGTGCTCGATGTCGCCGGACTGCGTGTGCTGGTGACGCACGCGGATCCAGGCGCCGGAGAGCATGACGACATCGTCACCGACCGTCGCGCCGTTCGGAGCGGAGCCGATCCACGCGCAGGTGCGGAAGATGCCGGTGAGGAACGAGTTCGGATTCACGCCGAGGGTGTAGACACCCGGGAGCGGACCCGTGGGCAGACCGATGGGAGGGCAGCTGTCAACGCAGGTGCCGCCCCACAGGAGGCGAGACGTGATGAAGCCGGAGGTCACGTAGATCGGCTCGGACGTCCACATCGTGCCGATCGAGGTCACGTACATGTCGTGCTCGAGCTGCAGATCCTGGCCGACGGCCGGCTCGAAGCCCATGCGAACCAGCGGGCTGTTCGTCCGCAGGAACTCGTAGCGGAAACCGAAGAAGAACAGGTCCGGGCCGAACGCCGTGGTCGCCATCAGGCGGACCTTGGTCGTGTTGTTGCCCGCGACCGCGTCGCTCACGGCGAACGTCGTGCGGCCGGCGACGGTCGTGCCGAGCCAGCGGTTGACGCCCGTGATGCTGCCGTCGTTCCACACGGCGTTGCCAACCTGGTTGGCCAGAACCGCGGGGAAGACGTTCAGGTTGTTGGCGTTGTCCGTGACGGACAGCACGCCGCCACGCTCGACGCCGTTGGCCGCCGCGCGACCAACGCCGAGGCCGTTCTGCCCGAGGTCGATCACGGCGCCGACGGGCTGATTCGCCTCACCGGCCCGCAGCTGGTGCGGGTTGACCGGCAGGTCGTTCGCACCCATGGCGCGGAAATCCGCGAACCCTGGGTTGGCGAGGGCGGCCGCGCTCGTCGCGAGGCCGGCAACGCCAGCAATAAGTCCGATCTTCATAAGAGAATCTCCTCACTGCGACGCCGTCGTTGGCGTTCGCACGCTTTGTGCGACGACGCCGTCGCACTCGACCGGGGACACCCGCCGACCCACGCTTTGGCCGTACGGGAAACTTCTGTGCGTCCGCACGCGCGGACGAATTCCTCACACCTCCCGACACCGCGGATCTTGCGAACCGAAGGTCGGGCTCCAGAAGCCCGGCGTCCTGGCCGTCTCCTGGCTCTCGAATCGAGGCCTCGGCCTCTCGGCCGACAACCACGGTTGTCCGGAACAACTCCGCCGACACGGGCGTCCGACGCGTGAACAAAGCCACTCAGCGCGCCGGCTTCTCCCGTCCTGCGGCCTGCCGGAACTCATCTACCCAATCTGGAGTCTCCCCATCCTCGCTATGTCAGACCCTGGTCGGTCCCTCAGAATCCTCGTTACCACATAATGAACACAATCCGAACATCATCCGCGCGGACGCTTCCGTCCGGGGCGCGAGGATGCATCTCCATATATGCACCGAGATGGCGATCTTTTCAAGAGAAATCTTGGTGCTTCGCCAAGCTTGCGCCCCACTGAGCGGAACCCCTCGGCCGAGAACCACAGCGGAAACGCCGCGGTTCCGTCCCCTGGCAGGTTTGTGAGGGCTCCATCCAAGGCCCGCCTTGATACCGGACCGGCCCGATCACCGCAACTCCATGTCTGGCAAGACTTATGGGGCTTCCGGCTCGGACGCCCACGCCCCCGACCCCCCGGATGGGCCCCCGGCGTCGTCCACCCGAAGCAGGCGCATCGCCAGGTCGTGGCTGGGCGGGCAGCCGAGCACCCCAAGCAGGCCATCCCGCGCCGCGCCAAGCCCCGGACCATCCCCCCAGCTCTCGAGCGTTCGCATCCAAGCCTCGGGATCGCGCGAGAACGCCGCGGCGTCCTCCGCGCAACCACTGCGCAATAACGCCGCCGCCCGAAGCTCGCGCACGCCCCGCGGCTCGGTCGTCCACCGCTGCGCCGCGGAGTCCAGCGCCTCGAGCGCGCCCAAGCCGTCCGCACAGGCCTCGCGGCAGCGCGCCGCCGCGACCCAGAGCCGCGCGCTCGCGTCGCGGAACTCGCTCGCCCTCTTGCTCTCCAGCCAGCACGTCAGCAGCCGATTGCGCATCGCCGGGCCGTCCATGAGCATCGACGCCGCCTCGACCTCGTCCGGCTCCATGCGCACGATGATGTCGTGCGCAAGCACATGCCCCGGGTCGTCCGTTCCCGCGGCACGAAGCACCGACCACAGACCCGCCGCCGAAGGACGACGCGCCGCGACCGCGCGCGCCAGCGGCGAGGTCAACTCTTCGCGCCCGCCCGCCGCGGCCTCGAGCATCGCGAGGCCCGCGTCCGATTGCACGAGCGCTTCCATCGCGGCGTCGCGCTGCGGACCTGTGGATTCCGTGGCGATCTGCAGGAGCGCCTGCTGATCTCCGTCCTGATCACCGATCGCGCCCAGCAGCCGCACCATCGAGGGCCGCCACTGGCTCGCCGGCAGATCCCGGAGCTGCGCAAGCGCTCGCGCTCGATCCGCTTGGGCAAGTGTGCCGGCGACCTGCGACGCGATCATGGCGTCCGCCGCGGCGTCGCCCGCCGGACCGGCCCAGGTCAGCCACGCGAGCGCCGGGCCGCCGAGCGAAGCAGTGGGGCGGTGGGACGCGAGGCGCAGCAGACTCTGCGCCGCGCGATCATCGGTTTCGGTGGCGAGGGCCTCGACCGCCGCGCGCACCGCGGCGTCATCGGGCGACAGGTTCTCGAGCAGTCGCGCCGCCGCGGCGCGCACCTCGGGTGAGCGCCGCTGCAGACTCTCGATCGCCGCGAGGCGCACGGGCTCTCCGAGCGTCTGCGCGTTGAGCAGCGCCCGGGCCGCGAGATCGAGCCCGAGACGCGAGACCTCCGGCAGTTCATCGCGGATCAGCCCGGCGATCAGGTCCGATCGACCCTCGGGCGGCGTGAGCGAGTGCAGGCGCGGGAGGACATCCGAGAGCCGCCGGAGCGCCGCATCACGCTGCACCTGGAGCCGCGCCGCGCGCTGGCCCTGCCACTCCGCGAGCCGCCGTCTCCACTCACCTTCCTGCAGGAAGGAGACATCCTTCCACCACGCGGCCCACTCCTCGGCGTCCGCGCCGAGGTCGTCGCGTCCGGTTCGGGCAACCAGGGACTCCACCAGCGCCGCGCGAACCTCCGGGGGAAGGCCCTCCCGAAGCAGCCGGACGAGCCGGCCGATGGCGTCGCGATCCGGGTCCGCCTGGATCTGACGGACGGCGTCGATCCTGCTTGGCAGGGGGGCTTCGGCGGATCGGACGATCGCCTCCGGAACGTCGGTCGATTCGGTCGGGGTCGGCGCCGCACCGCAGAGGGCGCATCCAAGCCCGATCAGGAGCGCGAAACGAAGCCATCGCGGCGATCGGGTGAGTTTGCCGCCGGGTTGTGCGATCCCGAAGTGTGGACGCACCGTAAAACCCCTCCACAGAAGAGCCGAATATCCGACTATACTCCGGTTTGGAAGTGGTCTCACGGGCATCGAGATGGATCCATGAGCGACTGGATCGACGCTGAACGACATGTTGAGCGGGCCCGCGAGTTGTACGAAGCCGGGCGCTGGGACGAGGCCGAGTCCGAACTCCGGGCGGCGCTGGCGATCAATCCGCACCGCGCCGAGTGGCACTTCAATCTCGGATTGACGCTCGAGGCGGCAGGAAAGTTCGACGCCGCGATGAGCGCCTTTCGCGACGCCCATTCCCTCGACCCCGACGACGCCCAGTCCGCGCTCGCGATGGGCGCGAACTGCCTGCGCCTCGACCAGGTCCGCGAGTCGCTGGAATGGTTCGACAAGGCCCAGCAGCTCGACGGCTCCAACGTCGAGGTGTATCTGCATCGCATCGAGGCATTCGCCCGGCTGAACGATCACGAGCAGGCCGAGACGATGTTCTATCTCGCCCGGCAGCTCGAGCAGTCGCCCACGCAGGAGGCGATGGCCTACGCCAACCTCGCCGAGTCGCTGATGACGCGGTCGCAGTTCGACCGCGCGATCTGGTGCCTGCGCGAGGCCACCCATCTGGACCCGTCGCTCCCGCGCGTCCACGCGCGCCTCGCCGCGGCCCACGCCGCCACCGGCCGGCACGACCGCGCCCGCCAGCTCTTCCTGCGCGAACTCCGCGAGCACCCCGGCTGCATCGAGACGCTTCTGGACCTCGGGCGGCTCCTGCTCGACATGAACCGCCTCGCCGAGGCCGGCGAGAAGTTCCGCCGCGTCCTCGAAATCGAGAGCGATCATCCCGAGGCGCACTTCCACCTGGCCGAACTCGCGGCCCGGCAAGGTCGCGATCGCGAAGCCATCGCGACGCTGCGCATCGTGCTGCGCCTCGACCCCGACCATCCGGAAGCGCGGCTCCGCCTCGCCGAGCTCTACCTCGTCGCCGGCGAGCTTGAACCGGCGATCGAGCTGCTCCGCTCCGAGCACGCCCGCTTCAAGCACGCCTCGCGCGAGTTCGAGGACGATGACCTCTTCGACCTCGGTGGTCTGCTGCTCGACTCCGAGATGCCGCACGAGGCCGTCGCCGTCTTCGAGATGCTCACCGAACGGCGCCCGGGCGATCCGCAGGCGTGGCACGAACTCTCCGTGGCGCTCCTGCGCAGCGGCAAGACCGAGCGCGGCATGGACGCGTGCCGCGAAGCCATCCGGCGCGACGAGGCCCATCCCGCCGCGCTCCACAACATGGTCCTGGCTCATCTCGAGCAGGGCCAGTGGCGGCGTGCGTGGTGGTGGCTGCGCAGGGCGCTCGCGGCCGATCCGGAAGACGGGTCGCTGCGCCGCATGCGGCTGATCCTGCGCGCGCGGGAGGTCGTGGAGACCGGTCGGCGCAGTTGGCGCGCCGTCGGCGCCGCGGGTTCGCGCTTCGCGGCCGCCGTGCGTCACGCCCGGCGCTGAGTCCTATCGCTTCTTCTGGGCGCGTTCGTCGATCAAACGGGCGGCTTCGTCGACGTCCTTGTCGCCGCGCCCCGAGAGATTCACCAGCACGATCTGTCCCGGGCTCATCTGCGCCGCGAGACGCATCGCCTCGACGATCGCGTGGGACGTTTCGAGCGCCGGCAGGATGCCCTCGGCGCGCGAGGTGATGGAGAACGCGTCGAGCGCCTCATCGTCGGTCGCCGTCGTGTAGCGCACGCGGCCCGCGTCCTTCCAGAATGAGTGCTCCGGGCCGACGCCGGGATAGTCGAGCCCAGCCGAGCAGGAGTGCACCGGCGAAGTCTGCCCGTGCGCATCCTGGAGCACATACGACAGCGATCCGTGCAGCACGCCCGGCGCCCCGAACGACAGCGGCGCCGCGTGAGCGCCCGCCTTGCCGGGCGCGTGCCCTCCCGCCTCGACGCCGACGAGCGCCACCGACGCGTCGGCGACGAACTCCGCGAAAATCCCTGCCGCGTTCGACCCGCCGCCCACGCACGCGACGACCGCGTCGGGCAGTCGACCGAGCAGTTGCAGGCACTGCGCCCGCGCCTCGCGACCGAT
The DNA here is from genome assembly GCA_041940385.1 of Phycisphaerales bacterium. GTDB lineage: Bacteria > Planctomycetota > Phycisphaerae > Phycisphaerales > UBA1924 > JACVCK01. The sequence goes on from JBGTSD010000043.1 coordinate 23,161, forward strand.
AACGGACTGGAAATCGCGCACCATCATCGGGAAGGGGTGCGGCCCGACGACGCTGCCGATGATGTAGTGCGTGGACTCGTAGGAGCCCATCCAGTCGCG
>JBGTSD010000044.1:0-22587 GCA_041940385.1 Phycisphaerales bacterium
GCGGCGCGCTCGGGCACGGGGAGCGCGGCGAATCGTGCGGCGAGGGCGAGGGCGTCGCGCCAGGGCTTGCTCTCGCCGAGCGCCTCGCCGGTGTCGCTGCGGACGCGCTCGAGGCGTTCGTAGAGGTTGACGCGCGACCGGAGCTTGCGGTGCTCGATCGCCTTGGTGACAACAAGATTGAGTTCGTCGAGACTGATGGGCTTCTGGAGGTACTCGTCGGCGCCGCGCTTCATGGCGTCCACGGCGGAGTCCACCGTGCCGTAGGCGGTCATGACGATGACGACGCCGTCGAAGCCGTCGTCGCGAAGGCGGGCGAGGAGATCGATGCCGGACTCGCCGACGAGATTGACGTCGGTGACGATGACGTCGAAATCCTGCTCGCGCGTGGCCGCCCAGGCGTCCTTGACGCAGGCGGCTTCGGCGACGGTGTGGCCATCCATCTCCAGACTCTGCCGGACGGAAGAGCGGAGCGTTCGTTCATCCTCGATGACCAGGATCGTCGCCAGGGGGCTCTCCATTCGGGCTGGAAGCAGCCGTTTGGCTGGTTTCAGCCAGCCGCTTTGATTCAATGCCGCCAAGGGGTAGGCGGACCACAAACGTTGATCCGCGGCCTACAGCGGTGTCGAGGAGGATTTCGCCACCGTGCCGCCGCACGATCTGGAGTGTGGATGCAAGACCGATGCCATTGCCGTCGTGCTTGGTGGTGAAGTAGGGCTGGAAGATCCTGTCGTGCAATTCGGGGGGTATTCCCGGACCTTCGTCGCGGACGCGGATTCTCCAGGAGTCGGCCTCGGGGGCGGTGTCGGCGTCGAGCCACACCCGCGCGCCGGAGGGCGAGGCCTGGATGGCGTTGGTGAGAATCGCGACGACGGCGTGTTCGAGGTGGCGAGGGTCGAAGCGAGCGGTCGGAGGGCAGCGGTCGAGGTCGCATTGAAGCTGCACGTCGCGCATCTGCGCCAGCGCTCGGTGGCTGTCGGCGACCGCCTGGAGCCAGGGGCGCGGGTCGGTGTCCCGGGGCTCGACTTCCAGCGGCGAGGTTGCGCGGAGCAACTCGGTGAGCCACTGGTTGAACCGATCCACGGTCTGGATGATCTCGTTCTGGTCGTTGCGGATGGGTTCGGAGTCGGCGGCGCGCCGGCGGGACAGTTCGGCGACGCTGCGGATGCCGGCGAGCGGATTGCGGATGTTGTGGGCGATGCGCCGGACCATCTCGCCGACGGCGGCGAGGCGTTCGCGCTCGACCGCTTCGCGCTGCATGCGCGCGATGGCGCCGGACATCTCGTTGACCTCGTCCGCGAGGAGCGCGAGCTCATCCCCGCCCTCGACGACGACGGGATGGTCGAAGTTGCCCCTGGCGATCTGCGCGGCGGCCTCGCGCAGGCGGGAGACGGGCTCCACGATCCAGCGTCGCACCAGCATGGCCGTGAGGATGATGGACAGGAGCGACGCGGCGACGCCGGCCCCGAGCACGATCGCGTGCATGCGGCGCATCGCCTCGGTGTGGCCGACGGCGTGCGCCGTGCTGTCGAGCATGCGGAGTTCGATGGCCTCGATCAGCTCATGGATCTCGTAGTGCGCGGCGCCGGCCCGAACGCCGATGTCCGGGTCGCCGGTGGCGAACCACTCGTCGGCGATGCCGCGGGTGGAGTCGACGCGCTCGCGCAGGTTGCGCACGGTGCTGATGCCGACCTTCAGATCGAGCACGCGCTGGGCGAGCAGGCGCGAAAGCTCGTCGTCCACGGGGCGGCGGCGCTCGTCGTAGCGGAGGCTCGCGGCGGCGAGGGCGTCGGGCCCGATCTCCGCGGGATCGGGCACGAGCGTCGTGACGCCGGGCGTGTCTCGACCGGGGCCGGGGAGCAGGCGCGTCAGCTCGCCGACAGCGCGCTTGAGGCGGGTGAGGGACTGCATGACTTCCGCGGTGCCGCGGAAGGGCTCGACCATCTCGCGCTCGAGGACGCGGCCGAAGTAGAGCGCGGCGCCGAGCCCGAGTGCGACCGTCAGCCCGAGGGATCCGAGCAGGACGGAGAACTTGGTCTGGATGGACATGGCCCGGAGTTTACGGTGCCGGCTGCCAGTCCCACCGCCAGCTCGAGTCCTCGAAGGGCTCGCGCGTCGCGGACACACTCCCGTCGATGAACGCGACGTTCATCTGACCGGCGTGCCGGAAGCCGGGGAACCAGTGCTGGTCGTTGGCGTAGATCGCCTCGCTGTCGAGCCCCGGGGCGGAGAAGATCGCCTGGACGTCGCGCTGCGAAGCGACGCGACCGTCGACGTCCCACACCAGCGGCGTACGGCCCTGGCCGAGCACTTCGCTCGTGAGCTGCACTTCCTTGGCGCGCGGTCGGTCAAGGTGGTCGAGGTATTCGATCCAGAGCAGGCGCATGTTGAAGCCGAAGGAGACATTCTCCGTCGGCGACACGGCGCCCTGCTGGCAGGGCACGGCGCGGAGGATCGAGACCTCGCCGCGAACCTCGGAGCAGCGCATCGGATCGACGCCGGATGCGTCGGGGCGGACGCCGACATCGGCGTCGCCGAACGCCCAGAACTCGTCGGCGCCGTACTGGCTCTCGACGAACGTTTCGAGTGAGAACGCGTTGCGGCCGTAGCGGACGCGGTCGTCGCCGCGGCTGCCGTGCAGTTCATCGTTGGCAAAGATGGAGAAGTCGAACGCGACGCTGCGGAGGGAGGTCTGGCACTCGAAGCCGCGGGCGCGCTCGAGCGCGAAGCCGAGCGTCGGGAAGAGGATCGCGAGCAGCGCAACGATCACGCCGCCGGCGACGAGCATCTCGACGATGGTGAAGCCACGGCGCACGGTCCCCGATCGCGGCGCGGTCGAAGCGAACAAACTGGGCATCGGACGAGTCGTGGTCCTGCTCCTTCGGGTTCGTGCCCCCGTGCGACGTGCGCACGGTCGTTTCCGGGCGAGTCGCAGTATACCGGGAATTCCGGAGGTGTCACACCGTTTTCTGGGGGTTTTCCGGGGATTGGTCGAAATGCGCCAATCGGCTCGGATGACGCCTCATCAGAACGAAAACGGGCGACGGCCTGCGCCGTCGCCCGTGGGCGATGCAAAAAAGTCCCGCCGATCGTCAGCGCTTGGTGAGTTCGGCGACGAGGTGCTCGGCGTCGTAGAGCGCGCCGAGCGCCTCGATGATGGCGCGAGAGTCGACGGCGACGGCGCGGTTGACGCGCTCGTCGTAGATCATGTCGCCGGGCAGCGAGTGGATGTTGCCGTCGAAGACCAGGCCGATGACTTCGCCGGCGCGATTGAGGACGGGGCTTCCGGAGTTGCCGCCGATGATGTCGCCCTTGAAGACGAAGTTGTACGGAGTGGACAGGTCGAGCTTGTCCTTGCGCTCGATGAAGCGCTCGGGGAGGGAGAACTCGCCCGTGCCGCCGCGCTGCGTCCAGCGCTCGTAGAGACCGCCGAACTGCGTGAAGGCGGGGACCATCTCGCCCGCCTCTTCCCATCCGGCGACGGGGCCATAGGAGATGCGAAGGGTGAAGGTGGCGTCGGGATAGACGCTCTCGCCCTGCACGGCGAACTTGGCGGCGGCGATCTTGGCGTAGCCATCGCGCTGGCGGGACTCGACCTCGTCCTCGTAACGCTGGCGGAGCGAGCGCGACTCGGCGTCGAGCGCGCGGGCGAGCTCGATCATCGGATCGTTCGCTGCGGCAATGGCGGCGGTGCCTCCCTCGGCGAGGGTGCGGCGGACGGCGACGTCGCCGAGGCGCGTGCCCTGCACCAGTTCCGCGGCGCGATCACGCGGGCTCTTGCCGGCCAGCGCGGCGCGGACGAGGGGGTCGTCGGCGCCCAGCGACTCGGCCATGTAGGACAGCGAGGACTCGATGCGGAAGATCTCGAAGTTGTCGTAGATCGGCGCCGGGGAGTAGAGGTCCAGGTAGACGCTCTCGAGGTTGGAGTCGCGGTATTCGCGCAGACGCTCGGCGCTGGGCTTGGGCAGCTCCTCCGCGAGACGGAGGATGGTCAAGGCCTTGCCGAACAGATCGGACGACACGCCGATGGCGGCGCGCCGCTCGTAGAACTCGTTGTGGATGCGCTGGGCCTCGGCGATCTGGTCCCATGCGTCGCCCCAGTCCTTCTTCCACTGCGGGTTGGCGTTGACGGCCTCGCGCAGGGCGCGCTCGTCGGCGGCCTTGCGGTCCATCAGCGCGGGGTCAAGGAGCCCGGCGAGACGCCCGGTGCGCGCCTTGCGCCCGTTCGCGACGCCAAAGAGCATGTCCTTGGCGATGCGTTCATTCTCGGCGCTGCGGCCGGAGAACTCCTGGAGCTTGACCTCGGCGCGCCAGAGGCGGTTCAGGGCGCCGACCTGCTCGACATCGCGGAGGAACGCGAGATGATCGGTCGTATAAAGCCGGCGCGTGCTGCCGGGATGACCGACGACGAACGCGAGATCGCCGTCGTTCGAGCCGGCGGCGCTCCAATCGAGATAGTGATCGGGCTGGAGCGGCTGGCCGTTCTCGTAGATGCGGAAGAAGGCGACGTCCAGGCAGTAGCGGGGGTACTCGAAGTTGTCGGTGTCGCCGCCGAAGAACGCGGCCTCCTGCTCGGGCGCGAAGACCAGACGCACGTCGGTGTAGCGCTGATAGCGATACAGGTGATAGCGCCCGCCCTGATACAGCGTGACGACTTCGCTGTGCAGATTGGTCGAGTCCTTCGACTCCTTCTCGATCGTGGACATCATCTGCCGGCGCGCGGTGTTCGCCTGCGCGGCGTTCATGTCCGCCGTCGCCGCGCCCTTGACGCGATCGGTGACATCCTCGATCTCCCAGAGGACCATCAGCTCGAGGTCCGGGCACTGGAGCTCTTCGGCGGGCTCGGTGGCGTGGAAGCCCACGTCGAGGAGGTCGCGCTCGGGCGTGCTGAGCTTGGCGAGCATGTCCGAGGCGACGTGGTGATTGGTCATCACCAGGCCTTCGGGAGAGACGATCGAGCCGGAGCCGCCGGTCGAGAAGCGCACCGCGGTCTTCTGGACGTGCTCGAGCCACTGCGAGTCCGCCTCGAAGCCGTAGGTCTTCTTCAGGTAGGCGTTGGGAAGGCGGTTGGGCAGCCACATGCCTTCGTCGGCGAGCGCCGGGACGGCGAGCGCGACGGCGGCGAGGGCGAGAGAAAGAACGCGACGCATGGATGCTCCTTGGGGCTGGTCACTTGCTCGGGGCCCGGTTCGGAGCCGTTGAACCGGCGAACGGGCCCGGGGATGCAGCGAGGGGGGTCAGGGATTGAGGTGACGGACGAAGTAGCCGATCGTGCGCTGCTGGAGCGGCACGACCATCTCCGGCGCCGCGACCATGTGGGTCTGGCTGGAGAGCGTGACAAAGTCGTGATCGATGCCGGCGCGGAAAAGGGCGTCGGACATCTTGAGGGAGTGGACGAGGTAGACGTTGTCGTCGGCGGTGCCGTGGATGATGAGCAGCGGGCGGCGGAGCTCACCGGCGTAGGTCAGGACGTTGCTGCGTTCGTAGGCGTCGGGGTGCTCGTCGGGGACGCCGAGGTAGCGCTCGGTGTAGTGGGTGTCGTAGTCGATCCAGTCGCAAACGGGCGCGCCGGCGACGCCGACGTGGAAGACCTCCGGACGACGCATCACGCCCATCGCGGAGAAGTAGCCGCCGAAGGACCAGCCGTAGATGCCGACGCGAGACAGGTCCATCTCCGGATAGCGCTCGCCGAGCATGCGCAGGGCGTTGGCCTGGTCTTCGAGCGCGGGGCCGATGAGGTCGAACTTGATGGCGCGCTCCCAGTCGCGCCCGCGCGACGGCGTGCCGCGCCCGTCGATGGCGACGACGATGAAGCCGTGATCGGCGTACCACTGGTTCATCTGCCGGCCGCGGGCCGCGGCGGTGACGACCTGCGCGTGCGGGCCGCCGTAGACGCTGACGAGCACGGGGTATCGGCGCGAGGCGTCGAAGTTGCGGGGCCTGAGGATCAGCGCGTGGAAGGTGCGATCGCCGGCGCCGACGGTGGTGAGTTCGCCGTTGATGTCGAAGGGCGGCTCTTCGGCGACGGAGTCGATCTCGCCGAGTTCGCGCCCGTCGAACGAGCGGATGACGGAGCGCCCGGTGTCGTTGAGCGACGAGAAGGAGTGGATCCAGACGGACCCGTCCTCGCACACCGAGGCGCCGTGCACGCCCTCTTTGGTCGTCAGGCGCTCGGGAGCCGCATCGCCCTTGAGGTCAACGTGGTAGAGGTGCGATTCCGTGGGATTCTCGCCCGCTGTGGCCCAGACGATGCCGCGGGATTCGTCGACCTTCCCGGCGCCACGCAGGTTGAGGTCGAGGGGCGTGAGTTCGCGGACGAAGGCGCCGGAGCGGTCGCGCAGTTCGAGCTGCCAGGCGCCGCGCCGTTCGGTGGTCCAGAGGAAGCCGGAGCCATCATCGAGCCAGCGCGGCATGTCCTGATCGAGGTTGATCCAGGCGCTGTCGGATTCGGAAAGGAGGATCGACGTCGAGCCGGTGTGGTGATCGACGGCGAGGAGGTGCTGCTCGGTCTGCTGGCGGTTCTGGACGAGAATGGTCAGCGGCGCGTTCTTCGCCCACTTCACCGTCGCGAGGTAGGGGAACTGCTCGCGGTCCCAGTCGATCCAGACGGTCTCGCCGCCGGATGAGGGCATGACGCCGAGACGCACGTCGGCGTTCTTCGTGCCGGCGCGCGGGTAGGGCCAGCTCTGCGGCTCCTTGCCGGGGTTCGCGGGGTCGGGGATGTAGAAGTTCATCATCCCCTCGGTGTCGGTCTGCTGGTAGGCGATGAACTGATCGTCCGGCGCCCACCAATAGCCGGCGAAACGGCTCATCTCTTCCTGCGCGACGAACTCGGCGAGGCCGTTGGTCACGGTGTCGGAAGACTTGGTCGTCAGGCGGCGCTCATCGCCCGAGGCGAGATCGGTGATGTACAGGTCGCCCTCGCGCACCGCGGCGAGGCGCGATGCATCGTGCGAGAAGCGCGGATCGATGGGGAAGCCCGCGTCGCTGGTGTACTCGCGCCGGGCGCCCGTGGTCAGGTCGATGACGAAGAGTCGGCCCGAGAGCGGGACGAGCATCTTCGTCCCGTCCTTGGAGAGGTTGAACGAGGCGATGCCGCGCGCCGTGGAGCGGGCGCGCTCGCGGCGTGCGAGTTCTTCGGCGGTCAGGACCTCTTCCTCGCCGGCGAGGATCTGATCGGCGGTGAGGAGCAGGCGCTCCTGGCCGGTGGCGGTGTCGAACTCGTAGAGGTCGCGCACGAAGGAGCGCGGGCCGGAGCGCAGGAAGTAAACCTTGTCGCCCGAGGGAGAGAGCGTCGTGGACGTCGGGCGGCCGAGCGAGAAGCCGCGGGTCGCGGCGTGCTGCTCGAGATAACCCGCGACGGCGACGGACTGCGCGGGCGTGCTCGGAGTTGCGCGGCGGGCGGCGCTCGTGCCGGAGCACGAGGCGACGGCGAGCGATGCGATCGTGAGAAGGACGGCGGCGAGGGGTCTACGCATAGTCCGGACAGCGTAGCAGGCGTCCCGCTCGGTATTCTGCGGGTGCGCCGCGGCGCGGATCAGGAGATTGCAGCATGATTCGGTGGTCGATTCGAACGGGAACGGTGGTGTTGGCGGCGGCGGCGGGCGCGATGGCGGGGCCGGAGCCCCTGCGCTGGTGGTCGCCGGACACACGTGAGCAGCAGGTGGCGCTGGAGGACGCGCTCCGGGCGGCGGTTTCGGAGGAACGGCTCGCGGCGACGCACGAGGCGCTCGGCAGCGAGCCGCACCTGGCCGGGACGCCGGGTGGGTGGCGCGTCGCGGAGTGGATCGCGGCCGAGTTCGAGGCGGCTGGGCTCGACGTCGAACGGCAGGAGCTGTGGATCTATCTGCCGGTGTTCGAGCGCGCGTCGGTGGAGGTGCTCGCGCCGGAGCGCATCGACCTTCCATTAAGCGAGCGCGCCGTCGAGGGTGATGCGTTCGCGGGCCATGACGACGCCACGCCCGGCTGGAACGCATGGAGCGGCAGCGGCGTCGCCGAGGGCGAGGTCGTCTACGCGAACTACGGCACAAAGAGCGACTTCGAGCGGCTGGCGACGATGGGCGTAAACGTGCGCGGGAAGATCGTCATCGCGCGCTACGGCGGAAACTTCCGCGGCTACAAGGCGAAGTTCGCGGAAGCGGCCGGCGCGGCGGGCCTCATCATCTACAGCGATCCGGCGGACTCGGGCTATGCGAAGGGCCTTGTGCATCCCGAGGGCGGCTGGGCGAACGAGTGGGCGATCCAGCGCGGCTCGATCCTCACGCTGCCGTACAGCGGCGATCCGCTCACACCCGGCTGGCCCGCTGTGAAGGATGCGAATCGCATCGAGCCGGGACTCCTGGATCTGCCGAAGATTCCGGTGCAGCCGATGGGCTACGCCGCCGCGAGCGAGATTCTCTCGCGGATGCGCGGCGAAGTTGTGCCCGCCGGTTGGCAGGGCGGGTTGCCGTTCACCTATCGAGTCACGGGCGGCGATGGCCTGCGCGTGCGCGTCGAGGTGCGCCAGCGGCGCGAGCTGCAGCGGGTGATCAACGTCGTCGGCACATTGGTCGGGACGGAGAAGCCGGAGGAAGTTGCGCTCATCGGCAGTCACCACGATGCGTGGCTCTGGGGCGCGGATGATCCACTCAGCGGGACGATCGTGACGATCGAGGCGGCGCGAGCGTTCGGCGATGCGGCGCGGCAGGGGCTGCGGCCACGACGCTCGGTGTCGTTCTGCGCGTGGGACGCCGAGGAGTTCGGCATCATGGGGTCGGTGGAGTGGGTCGAGGCGCACGCGGAGCGGCTGTCGCGCGGCGGGCTGGGCTACTTCAATCTCGACGCGTCGGTGTCGGGCTTCAACTTCGGCGCGACGGCGTCGCCCTCGCTGCGCCGGCTTGTGGGTGAGGCCGCGGACGCGGTGGCGGACCCCCGGAATCCTTCTCGCACATTGCTCGAGGGCTGGCGCGAGCGCGCGAACGTCTCTCTGGAAGAGTTCGTGCCGACTGGCGGCACGCTCGGCGGCGGGTCGGACCATGTCGGCTTCCTGTGCCGCGCAGGCGTGCCGAGCGCCGGGATGGGCATGAATTCCGACGGCGCCCCCTCGGGCGGGACGGCGTACCACAGCGCATACGACAATCTGTCGTGGTACCCGAAGGTCGTGGAGGGATACGACGCGCACGCGGCGTTGACGAAGGTCGTGGTGACGGCGGCGTCGCGGCTGGCGAACGCCGAGGCGCTGCCGCTTGCGCCGGCGGACACGATGAAGGACGCTTCGCGCCTGCTGCGCGATGTCGGCGACCGCTCGATGCGCGCCGGACTGGCGCTCGACTTCAGCGGGCTGACCGATCGCTTCGACGCGCTGCAGACCTCGCTCGCGGCGTCGAGCGACGCGATCGCGGCGCGCCTCGCCGCGGGCGAGTGGAGCGAGGAGCAGCTCGAGCAGATCAACGACCGCCTCATCGCGCTCGATCGCGCGTGGATCTATCTCAAGGGGTTGCCGGGGCGCGACTGGTTCCGCAATCTCTTCGCGGCGCCGGACGAGGACTCCGGTTACGCCTCGTGGCCGATGCCCGCGATGCGACGGGCGATCGAGCGCGCCGATCAGCAGGCGCTGCGCGAGGCGTGGGAACTGCACGAGTTCACGCTGCGCAACATCGAATCGATCGCGCAGGAGCTGAAGGACCTCACTCGGCCGGACGCTCCTTGAGCGCCTCGGCGATCGCCGCGGCGAGCATCGCGTCGTTGCCCGCGCGCAGCGAGTCCGCGCTGTGTTCGACCCGGAGATCCGGCTCGACGCCGCGCCCGTAGAGGGGCAGGTCCTCGATGTCGGTGGTCGTCCCCGCACCGGTGAACTCGGCGATGATCGCGCGGGCGCCGTCGTAGATCGGATACCGGGCCGCGGGCCCCGGGGCGCCGGCCGTGGTGTCGCCGACGATCAGGCCCAGGCCGAGGATCTTCACGAAGCAGAGATCAAGCTCCGCGTCGCCGCGGGTCGCGCCGTCGGCGAGGAAGATCAGGCGCGCGGGATGCCGCGGCTTCTTGGGCGCGATCAGCGCGGCGCGATCGCGGTAGGTGAAGTTGACGTGATCGGGCGCGCTGGGCGTCGGCACGTCGATGCGGATCGGCGGGACGTTGATCGGCAGGAACAGACCGAGGTGTTTGTGCAAGCCCGCGGTGGACTGTCCGCGATAATCCACGATGATGACGCGTGCGTCGGCGAGATCGCCGCGCAGGATTCGCGCGAACGACATCTCGTCATAGCCCTCCGGCCGGATGTAGTGCACGCCTTCGGATGCAACCACCGGCGGCGCGGGCGACGCAGCGGGCTGCGTGCGCTGCATCGCGGCCCGGCGTTCGGATCCATCGGAGGGCTTGCGGACGGTGCAGACGATCTCGCTGCCCTCGGGCCCCATGAGCGCCCGCTCCAGCCCGAGCATGCGTCGGGTGTCGTCGCGGGCGCCGACCTCGTACGCCCTCGCACGCTCGACGAACTCGGACGCGGGGACCCCGTCGATCGTCAGGATGCGATCGCCCGGGCTCACCGTCGCATCGCGCGAGGCGCCGATCACCACGAGCTCGTCGCCGATCCAGTCCACGCGGAAGGGTGGGAGCGCGGCGTCCTCCGCGCGGCGAGCGATCGCCTGCGCGTCGCGGAGCTTGCCGAGCATCGCGCTGGCCGGCGCCAAGGTGTCGCCTCCCGCCGGCGTGCGGAGTGCTTCGGCGATGGCGTCGTGCAACGCGTCGATCCATTCGACGTCCATCGTCGCCGGGGCGAGATCGAAGGCCGGTGAGAAGTGCTGCACGGCGTTCCACACCAGCGCCACGGGCACGAAGGCATCGAGCGCCTCGGGCGGAAGTTCGCCCGTCGCGCCGGCCGACGGCGTCGAACCGGGAAGCGGACGGGTCTTGTTGTCGTCGCTCACCCATACAGCGAGCGTCACGCGGCACGCCACGCCGGCGCCGAGATCGAACTCGTGAAACACCGTCGGGTCCGGCGCTTCGCTCAGGCGCCGACCGTCGCGCAGGCTCACGAGCACGCGCGTGCGCCCGAAGACGCGGTCCTGGAAGTTCAGCGCGAACCCGTCGTGCTTCCAGTGCGCGACGCCGATCAGCGGCATGCTGGCGCTTGCCAGGAGCGGCTCCGGGGGTTCGGGCGGCGCGTCCGCGGCGAACACCTGGAGCGAAGGGGCGAGGGGGCGGAAGACGGCGTCCAGCGCCGCGGCCAGCTCGGCAGGCCCGGGCGCGTCGACCACGGCGACGGCGCCGTTGCGCACGACCCGCGCCCAGTCCGCGTCGTAACTCTGGTCCGACGGGTGGAAGTGCTGGATGTAACCGGCGAGTCGAGTGAACGCCGCGAGATTCCCGACCCGGCGATCGTCCGACTCGGGGGCGGCAAACGCGGCGGGCGCGAGGCACAGGACGGCCACAAGCGGGATGAGAGTTCGAAGCATGACCGATTGTACGAGCAGGTCGCCGGAACCGTTCCCGGATTCAGCGCAGCGTTTGTCCTAGAAGCAGGGCAGGTTGAACGCGCTGAGCACCATGTTCAGGTCGGCGAAGTCCACCGCCCCGTCGCCGTTGACGTCGCCGTCGAGGCCGGGGCCGGAGGTGTTGAACTGTCCGATGACGATGTTCAGGTCGGCGAAGTCCACTGTGCCGTCGCCGTTGGCGTCGCCCGGGCAGAACGTGGATGCGCAGGCCTCGGCGTAGACCAGCACGTCGTCGATCGCCGCCTCGACGGCGGAGTCGGGGGGCGCATCCTCGGCGATGAACCGCAGGCGGACATCGCCGGGCAGCGTCACGAAGTCCCGGACGGCGAAGTCGTGGCGCCGCCAGCCGGCGACGCTGTCCGGCCCGGCCGGGCCGACGGTCTCGACCTCGACCCACGGTCCGCCGTTGATGTTGATCTGCACGCGCAGGACATCCTGCTGCGGGCTCGCGCCGGTGATGTTCGAGAACCAGCGCCAATATGAGATGCGCGCATTGGCGTTGCTCGGCAGCGCGATTGGCGGCGAGGTCAGCGTGGTTCGTCCGCCGTCCACGTCGCCGTTGTTGGGGCTGGCGCCCGCGGGGTTCTGGCCGGTGACGTAGCAGCGATCACCGTCGGGCGTGCGGTCGTACTCGGGTTGCGCTCGGGACCCTCGCGGATCCACGCGCGTCCACACGCCCGCGCTCGCCGTGTCGGCCGCGTCGCCGATGACCCAGCCGAGGTTCGATTCGAAGTCGTCGTCGAAAAAGATCGTTGTTTCGGCGACGACCGGCGCGTGCACGATCACCGGCGCCGACGGTGGTTCGGTCACGGTTCCCGTCGAGACACCCGGCGCCACGACGAAGAACTCCGGCGGCGAAAGGCAGGGGGCGGGCGGCAGGGCGCCTGTCCAGAGCCCGTCGCCCGCGAGCGTCATGGCGGTCGACGTGAACGACCCTGACCCGACCCGCGCGTGCAGCGTCGGCGCACCGGCGAGCGAGTCGTTGACCGTCCGCACGCGCACCGTGACGGGCGACGACACGCCCGGCGGGACACTCTCGGGAGGCCCATCGACCAAGTCGATGGCGATCGCCGTCATGCCGGGGTCGGCCGTCAGCGCGAAGCGCTGCGGCCCGACAGGAACATCCGTGCCGCGCACGTCTATGCGCCAGCGACCCGGCTGCGGATGCTCGACGAACACCTGCTCCACGTTGTTGCGATCGTCGGATTGCGTGCGCACTGCCGCGAGGGCAGGGTTCAGCGGGTCGAGCGTCCAAGGGAAGTGCTCGACATTGGTGGGGGAGTACAGGCGCAGATCGAGGTTGTTGACGAGCGCGCTCGGCGCCAGCGGCGCCCCGGGCGCGTCGTCCCACGCGAGCGTCGCCTTGACCGCCGGTGCGTCGGGCGGCACATCGATCCAGCAGGAATACACCCCGGCGCTGGTGAGCGTCGCCTCGATGAACTGGCCGGTGCGCAGGTGATCGACGGCGTCGGCGATGCGCAGCGAGCCGTAACCGGTCTGGTAGTCGGGTCCGGCGGGCGCGATGTCCGACGCGGTGTGCAAGAGGATCGCCTTGAACATCGACGGCGTCGGCGTCGGCGCCGCGGGATTCGCGTCGCGGAAGTCTTCGAGCAGGATCGCGATGGCGCCGGAGACCGCGGGCGTGGCCATCGATGTGCCGGACGTGACGTAGTACGGTCCGAAGACGGTCTGATTGGTCGAGGTGACGCCGAGGTCGCCCGTGATCTGCGTTCCCGGCGCGACCAGATCGGGGCGGAGCCGTCCGTCGTCGGTCGGTCCCCACGAGGAGAACGAGGCCACGGCGTCGTTGTCGGAGTCGACGGCGCCGACGGCGATGACGTTCTTGGCGGTGACGGGCGGCGGAGTGGTGAAGTAGCCGGACCCGCAGCGCGCCACGCCGCCGCGCTCGTTGCCGTTGGCCCACACGATCGGGATCGGCCGGCCGAGCGAGCCGCGGACAGCGCCGTCGAGAATGGCGGACATCAGCGCGTAATCGCCCTCGAGGTCGCAGTTGAAGTTGTTCTGCGAGACATTGGTGCTGAGGGAGTTGCTGGCGAGATCGACGCCGTGGACGACGATCGCTTCGTAGTAGTCGGCCTCGAAGTCTCCCGGATCGGTGTAGAGGAAGAGCGGGTTTCCGTCGGGATCCAGCGTGTCGGAGCCGATCTCGACGCCGTAGGACTCGATCACGACGCCCGGCGCCACACCGGCATACTGCCCGGAACTGAGCGCGCCGCTGCCGCCGAGCGTTCCGGCCACGTGGGTCGAGTGCTGGCGAATCGGCGCCTCGTCGCGCGGCGTGAGTCGGCCGCCGAAGTCGGCGTGCGAGGCGTCGCCGACGCCGCTGTCGAACACCATGGCGCGCACACCGGCGCCGGTGAGCCCGTAGGCCGCGTTCTGCACGATGTCGGCCTGCGTCAGCGCGCGGACGCCGTCGTTGGCGTCGTCCATCGGCGCCGGCGCGGGCTCGATCCACAAGACCTCGTCGCCGAGCGCGAGGGCGTGCAAGGAGTCTCCGCTGAGCCGCACCACGAGCGCATTGCCGAGGGACGAGACGCCGATCACGCGTGCGCCCGCGCCGCGGACAATCTCGAGGCCCTCGCCGAGCGCATCGACATCGGGCGCGAACACCACCGTGGCGAGGCGCGGCTCGTGGCGCGCGCCGCCCGTCACGATCGGATGGAGACGGTCCACCGGAGCGACCGCGGGAGCTGGAGCGGCGCCGGGCCCGCGCCATCGCGCCAGGTATTCGTCGCGACCGAGGGCGCGAAGCACGTTCCAGCGCGCATCGCCGGCCGCCGCCTGATCGACGACGTAGATCCCCGCGCCGCGCGAGGCCAGACCCTGCCTGGCGGCCAAGGGTGACAGCCGCGCGTTGATCGAGTCCGCCGGCGGCAGGTCTCCGGCGGAGGCCATCGCCGAGAGCAGCGCGCCGGCGGCAGGGGCCCAGAGGCCGGGGCCGGTGAATCGGGTCGTGTTCGGGTGGTCGTCTCGTCTCATCCTGCCGGGTGACTTTCGGGCGTTCAGCGGCCGAAGTCGACCGGAGATGCGCGGCGAACCGGCCTTGGGTTGCGAGATAAGCGGCTGGGCCGAGAAACCGGGCAAGATAGGGGGCCGTACAGTTGGAAAAGCGTCGCCGCGAGGCGATTTGCGGACCGGCGTCCGGTGGTCCGGGATCAATCCGCTCGTGCGTCCACGGGAGGGGGAGATCGCCGGAACGGCCCGGCGTCCGGGGAGATCCGTTGGACCGCAAGAGGCGGGATGATGTATGGTGCGTGAGCCATTCACGTTGGATCGATCGGACCGGGCTCGGACGCAGCCACGGTCTGCGCTGTAAAGCTCTGGAGACCATGCCGTGACGAACGCAGGACATCGGCACAACAATCGTCTCGTCAGATTGCGCCCGGGGGCGGCGCTCTGCATCGCGGCCGGCGCGGCCGCGACCTTCGCGACAACTCCGGCCTTCGGCCTCGCCGAGGCCATCCGCACGATCTGCCCCTCGGGGCTGTCGGGCGTGTCGTGCCCCTGGTACGAAGGCGGGGGGCCGATCATCAACACGGTGCTCGACGACCCGATCATCACGGGCGAGCGCTCGATTGTCGGCTTGATCAGCGGTCTCTTCCCGCTCTCGACCCACGAAGCGCTCAGCGATGATCTGGGCGACTCGCGCATCGACATCGAGATCTCCGTCAGTTCAATCAACGGCGGCGACGGCGACCCGTCCATCCAGGCCCACATCGACCTGCGCAGCGACGCGACCGGCATGCTCCACGCCGCGATGGGCAACGGCCTTCCGCGCGAGCCGGATCCTCTGGCGCGAGGCGTGGCGTTTGACGCTCGCGCCTACGCGGCCGCGGTGGCGTCGGCGATCTCGCCGACCGGCCTGTACCAGCCGAACCTCGCCGGCACTGCATCGGCGCTGCTCGCGATGACGCACCAGCCGACGGCTGATTCGTTGGACATCGACGAGACGGCCGACGTTGTCGTGACGGACCTCTCGTTCGTCGGCGACTACGAAGCCGAGGGCTACCTTGCCCGCTCCTTCGACGCGATCGCGTTCCTGACCGGCGTGACCATCGTCGCCGGCACCGGCGACGGCGCGGACGCAGTGTTCCCGCCGGATCAGCAGGACCTTCGCTTCCGCACAATCGGCATCCCCGCGGGCGGCTTCAACGTCATGGGCGTGGGCTCGTTCAGCACGCCCGACATGGGCAACAGCACCACGTACATCACGGCGTCGGACTTCTCCGGACAGGGTCGTCTCGACGCGCGTGACTGGCGCAGCATCGACCTCGACGAGCCGGCCGGCTACACCATCGTCACCGACTCGCGCTTCGGCGTGGATGTCGGCGCCCCCGGCATGAAGCTCCGCCTCGCGACGGCCGAGGGCGAGGGCGCGTACTCCCGCGGCATCGAGTTCCCGATCCCCGAGGACAATCCCCTTCCTGGTGGCGACGACGAGGAGCTGGGCAGCGAGGGCACGCGATTCGCCGCGGCCATCACCGCCGGCGGCGTCGCGCTGCTGCAGGACGCGTACAAGGCGCTGATCGAGAGCGGTGATCCTCGCTTCCAGCACTGGATCCAGCCGCGCATGCCCAACTACGCGGTCCGCGCGCTCTTCATCGCGTCGGCGTTCCGTACGCCGGAATGGACCAACGTCGGCAACCACGGCCAAGGCAACGACGAGATTGAAGAGGTCACCCAGCAGCCGCTCGACACCGCGGAAGGCGGCGGTCGTCTGGCGCTGCGCGGCCTGTTCGAGCAGTTCCAGGGCCGCGTCGGCCTGAACGGCCTGCCGCCCCAGCCCGCGACGATGGACCACCCGTTCACAAGGCCCGACATCCCCTTCGTTCGTCTTCCCCCGAACGTCGGCCCCCGCGCGGACGGCGATGACCCGGACCTCGGCGGCATTGGCGGCGTGGATCCGCCACTCGGCGGCGGCGGCGGCGGCAACCCACCGGTTGGTCCGTACATTCCCGATCCCTTCCTGCGCCCGCGGCCTCAGAACCCGAATCTCCCGCAGCCGCCGAATACGGACTTCCTGCTCAACGCGATCGATGTCCGTTCGATCGGCTGGGACATCGGCAACGTCGGCGCGGGCTTCCTCGACTACGCGATCATCGATCCGCTCTCGCCCGAGGGCGTGCTGACGGCGACGCTGGTCTGGAACCGCATCCACAAGATCAACGTTCCGAATGTCGCGGCGGGCGAGACGCTCCAGATCCCGGGCGACGAAGAGTCGCTGGAGCTGGAGAACCTCGACCTCGTCGTCTTCTCCGGCGACGGCAGCGGTCAGCCGCGGTTCCAGGTCGCGCTCTCGTCGAGCGAGTGGAACAACGTCGAGCACGTCATCCTGCAGAATCCGCCGACCACCGGCGAGTACATCCTGCGGGTGCAGTGGGTCGAGCGTCATTACGACGTGTACGACGAGGAATTCGTCGGCGACCAGCCGTTCGCGATCTCCTGGAAGTTCGATGTCCAGCAGGCCGACGATGCGCCGCCGCTGATCACCGGCCCGGTCGGCGATCTCAACTTCGACGGCTTCGTCACGATGGAAGACGTGCAGATGGTCCTGCAGGCCTTCGGCACGGCGAACAGCGCCGCCGACATCAACGACGACGGCATCGTCAACTTCTTCGACCTCAACATCGTGCTGAGCGCCGTGCAGACCCAGTCGGGCGGCGGCGACGACGAGCTGTAAGCCGACCCGCATCTTCGATGCAGATCCAAGGACCCGCGCCCCGGCGCGGGTCCTTTTCATTGACATTGGCTCAGCCGAGCCGCTCGCGCCCGCCCATGTAGGGACGCAGCGGCGCGGGAATGGTCACGGTGCCGTCCGCGTTCTGGTGCATCTCCAGGATCGGGATCAGCACGCGCGGGCTCGCGATGACGGTGTTGTTGAGCGAATGGCACGGCACAGGCTTGCCGCCGGTCGAATCGCCGCGGCAGCGCATGTTCAGGCGCCGGCACTGATAGTCGTAGAGACGCGAAGCGCTGTGGGTCTCGGAGTACGCGCCCGTGGGAGCGCCGTCCTTACCCGTGGCGCCGCGGCCGGGCATCCACGACTCGAGGTCGATCATGTCCGCGTTCTTCGGGCCCAGGTCGCCGGTGCAGCACTGCAGCAGCCGGTGAGGCAGACCCAGCGACTGCAGGATGCTCTCGACGTACCCGATCATCCGCTTGTGCCAGGCGCGGCTTTCCTGCTCGTCGGGCCGGCAGATCACCACCTGCTCGACCTTCTCGAACTGGTGCACGCGGTACAGGCCAGCGGTGTCCTTGCCCGCGGCGCCGGCTTCCCGGCGGAAGCAGGTGGACACCGTGACGTAGCGGCGCGGCAGCGACGCCTCGTCGAGGATCTCGTCCTGGTGCATGCCCATCAGGCCGACTTCGCCCGTGCCGGCGAGGAAGAGATCGTGCCCGGCGCCGCGCTTGCTCTCCTCGATGTGATACGCCTGCTCGCGTCCGGCCGGGAAGAAGCCGGTGCCGACCATGCACTCCTCGCGGACGACGCAGGGCACGCTCACCCCGGTGAAGCCGTGCTCGCGCACCATGACGTCGAAGGCATACCGAAGGACGGCCTGGTGCAGCAGCATCCCGTCGCCCGTGAGCATGTAGGAGCGGGCGCCGGCGATCCGCACGCCGCGTTCGAAGTCCACGAGGCCGAGATCGCGGCAGATCTCGATGTGGGACTTGGGCTTGAAGCCGCGCTGCGATTCGAACGACACGGCAGGATCGAATCCCTGGGGGTTCCAGCGCCGGATCTCGACGTTCTGGTCGGGCCCGTCGCCGACGGGCACGTCGCTGTCGGGGGGCTGGGGGACTTCGAGGAGGAGCGCGTTCAGGCGAGGATCGATGTCGGCGACGGTCTTCTCGAGGGCCTGAATCTTGTCCTTGAGGGCGGCGGGCCGGGCGCGGAGTTCGGTGAGCTCGGCGTCGATGGCGGCCTTGCGGGACGGGTCCGCCTTCTTGGACTCTCCCATGAGGGCGCCGATGCGGGGGCCGGCCTCCTTGGCAAGCCGGTTCTGCTCGGCGCGCATGGTCTCGAGCTCGGTGAGGACGCGGCGGCGCTGCTCGTCGAGCTCGAGGATGCCGTCGATGTGGACCGTGATGCCCTTGCGGGCGGCGCCGGTGCGGAAGCGTTCGGGGTCCTCGCGGAGTTGTCGCAGGTCGATCATGGGCCGGGATGGTACAGGCCTGCGCCGGGCGTGCGAGGCGGGCAAAAAAAGCCGCGGCCGCTTTTCAGCGGCCGCGGCTTCTGCCACACACTGCCTTGACGGGCGGTGTGCGTTGTTCGGTGGGGGGGCCTCTCCACCATTCCCCCTCTAACCCAGCATGTCTCTCGGCATGCCGGTGACGTGTTTCTGCGACGCCTGGCCCCAGGCGTCTATTTCCCTCATCCCGGCTAGGCCGGGCGCCTCGCAAGCGAGGCGGACGTGTTTCACTCGCCGAAGCGAGCTTCCCTCCCGCCTGCCCTTTCGGACAGGCACTTCCTCTCATCAACGTTTGGAATGTAGCCCGTTCAGGGGCGTCACGCAAGTCACAGGCGGCAAATCCGCGCAAATCCTACGGTGTGGAAACCCTGGCCGAGGCCCCTCCTGGAGGGGCTGCCCAATGCATTTTTCGGACCAACGTTCCCCAGTACGACGTCTCCCGGTTCATCACCAGGTCGATCGACTGATCGTGCCGACGGAGCACCACCACGTCGGACTCTGTTAGGGAGCGCTGCGCCTGTCCATCGAGCACGAGCGTCGTGCCGGCGCCCGCGCCGTCCGGTTCATTGGCGCGCTCGATCGTGATCTCGATGCGGCTCGCGCCGGGCACGACGATCGGCCGGAACGCAAGCGAGTGCGGCGCGATCGGCGTGATCACGAGGGCGTCAACGTCGGGGGAGACGATCGGACCGCCCGCCGCGACGTTGTACGCCGTCGAGCCCAGCGGCGTCGACACGATCATGCCGTCGCCGGCGACCTGCGGCCCCTCGTGGCCGTCGATCGACAGTCGGAGCGAAATCATGCGGAACGGCGGGCCCGCGGTGACCACGCCCTCGTTCGCCGCGGTGGCCTCGAAGATCGTGCGGCCGGCGCGTCGGATGGCCGCGTGGATCAGCGAGCGGCGGCGGAGCGGGAGCGCCCCGTCGCCGAAGAGTTCGGCCGCCTGTCGGTCCAGCGCCTCGAGATCGAACTCCGCGAGAAAGCCGAGCTTGCCGAAGTTCACGCCGAGGACAGGCATGCCCGCGCCGGCGAAGCGGCGCACCTGCGCGAGCAGCGTGCCGTCGCCGCCGAGCACGATGATGAGATCGGTCTTCGAGCGATCGAGCGAGACGGGGTCGGCGTCGCCGTTGAGCTCCGCCACGAGCCGACCGTGACGCTGGATCATCGCCCGGATGCGCGGCAGGGCGCCGACCACCTCGGCCTTGTTCTGATTCGCGACGAGGACTGCCCCACGCGCCATGGGCGAAGCACCTTCTGTGGGGCGTCAGGCCTTCCGGCCCGCGGCGACGCCGCCATGACGCGGCACGACGACCTCGCCGCTCGACGAAAGAACCTCGCGCACCTGGCGCGCGATCGCGTCGGTGTCGAGGCCCGCCTCGGCGAGCTGCGCTTCGCGCGAGTCCTGATAGATCCAGCTATCCGGCAGGCCCATGATCGTCACGTTGGACGCGTCGAGGCCCTGCGAGGCGGCGCTCTCGAGCACCGCGGCGCCGAACCCGCCGACGCGCGAGTGATCCTCGATCGTGATCACCGGCACGCCGCGCGACAGGAGACTGCGGACGAGGGCATGGTCCACCGGCTTGGCAAAGCGGGCGTCGTACACGTTGACGCGCGCATCGTCGCCCAGCGAGCGCACTGCGTTGCACGCGTCGATGGCGCAGGTGCCGAACGCGAGGATCGCGGCGTCGGGCTCGGGATGCTCGATGAGCGCCCGCGCCTTGCCCAGCGTGAACGGCGGGCAGGCCGTGCTCGCGAACATGCCGGAGACATTGTCACGCGGGTAGCGCACGGCGCTCAGGCCGGCGTCGTAGTCACGCATGAACTCGAGCGCGGCCCGCAGCGAAGGCTCGTCCATCGCGGCGGTGATGACCGCTCCGGGGAGCGTGCGCAGGATCGACACGTCGCAGAAGCCGTGGTGCACGGCGCCGTCGCCGCCGACCAAACCGGCGCGATCGAGGCACAGGCGCACGGCGAGGCCCTGCAGGGCAACTTCCTGGAACGCCTGGTCGAAGGCGCGCTGGAGGAACGTCGAGTACACGGCGAAGAAGGGGCGATAGCCCGTCTTGGCCAGGCCCGCCATCATGTCCATCGCGTGCGATTCGCAGATGCCCGTGTCCCACGCGCGATCGGGGAACTCCTGCAGCACGCGCGTCAGGCCCGTGCCGTCCGGCATCGCCGCGGTGCACGCGACGACCTTCGGATCGCTCGTCATCATGTCCATCATCGCCTCGCCGAACGCGGACGTGAAGGACCGCCCGCCCTTCTTGATCTCGACGCGACAGCCCTCGGACTGGAGCGCGGCGAGGTCGGGCGAGTCCGGATCGGACGAGACGACGGAGAACGCGGCGGGGGAGTGGAACTTGGTCGCGTCGCCCTCGGCGAACGAGCAGCCCTTGCCCTTGATCGTCTTGACGTGCAGGACCATCGGGCGGTCGAAGTCGCGCGCTTCGGCGAGGAACTCGACCAGCGTCGGGATGTCGTGCCCGTCGATCGGTCCGACGGTGATGATGCCGAAGTGCTCGAACCAGCCGAGCGCGGGGCCGGACTCGGCGCGCTGGGTGAGCCACGCCTTGGTCGCTTCACCGGCGCGGTGGTACGCCTCTTCGAGGACGCCGCCGCCGGGGATGTGCTCGAGAACGCGGCGCGCGGTGCGCTTGAAGTCCGCGTACCACGGGTTGATGCGCAGGCGGTCGAAGTACTGCGCGACGGCGCCCTGCGGATGGCTGATCGACATCCCGTTGTCGTTGAGGATGACGAGGAACTGGCGCTTGAGCGTGCCGGCGTTGTTCAATCCTTCCATCGCGACGCCGTTGACGATCGACGCGTCGCCGATGAGCGTGACCACGCGACGCCCTGCGGCGTTCGAGTGCGGGTCGAACGCTTCGCCGTTCAGCAGATCGCCTCGCGCCATGCCGACGGCGGTCGAGATGCCCGTGCCCGCGTGGCCGACGGAGAAGAGGTCGTACGACGACTCGCGCGGCTCGGGGAAGCCGGCCATGCCCGCGCGAGTGCGCAGGTTGGCGAGCATCGGCAGACGCCCGGTCAGCAGCTTGTGCGGATAGCACTGGTGACCGACGTCGAAGAGCAGTCGGTCGTGCCCGAAGTCGAAGACGTAGTGCAGGGCGATCGTCAGCTCGACCACGCCGAGGTTCGGCCCGAGGTGCCCGCCGGTGCGTGCGACGTTCTCGATGAGGAACGCGCGGACTTCCTGTGCGAGCTGCTCCAACTGCTCCGGCGAAAGCGCGTCGAGGTCGCGGGGTCCGGTGATCGAGGCGAGCAGACTCATCCCCCGAGTCTACGCGGGGACGGTGGCGAAGCAGGCGAGGAGGCACCCTGATCGAGGTGTCGGAGGAGGGCGCATGAGTGCGGAGATCGACCCCGAGGTCGCGCCGAGCGGCGATGGATGCCTCGAATGCGACGCCGCCGGCGACTGGTGGTTCCACCTCCGCCGCTGCACGCAGTGCGGGCACATCGGATGCTGCGACGACTCGCTGTCGCGTCATGCGACGGCCCATGCCGAACGCACCGGGCATCCGATCATCCAGAGCTTCGAAGCCACCCCGCCGGCCAGAGCGTGCCCGGGCCGAGCGAGCGCGTGCCCGCCAGCGCGACGTCCCGGTCTACGAGTACCTGCCGCAGACCGGCTTCGACAACCAGGCCGCGATCGTCTCCCCCGGACAGGAGAAGCCGAAGTCGGACGTCACGATCGAGAGGGTGCGCAGCGAGCTGTTCGTCATCGCGCACCTCACCAAGCCGGTCGACAAGTACCTCCTCGAGGACCACGACCAGCTCGCCTCTTTCGTGTCCGGCCAGATGCTCTACGGCCTCGCGCGCAAGCTCGAGGGCTACGTCCTCAACGGCGACGACACCGACCAGGAGGGCCAGGCCGGTAAGGGCATCGTCGGCTT
>JBGTSD010000045.1:0-22566 GCA_041940385.1 Phycisphaerales bacterium
GTGCGACAAGTGACCGTAAAGGATATTTTGAGACCGCCAACAAGGGCACCATATTTCTTGATGAAATAGGTGAAATGCCACTGGATACCCAGGCCTATCTTCTCCGTGTGCTTGAAAGCGGTGAATATATCAAGGTGGGTTCGTCCAAGGTGCTTAAAACCGATGTCCGTATTGTTGCTGCCACAAATGTAGATTTACAGAAGAAGATAAAATCGGGAAAGTTTCGTGAGGATCTTTTCTTTCGTCTCAATGTGGTCAGCTTAGCTCTCCCACCTTTGCGGGAGCGGCCTGATGACATTCTCCCGCTTGCGGAATTTTTCTTGGAACAATCACTTCGTGAAATGAATAAGCCCAGTCGAAAGTTTACTCCGGAAGCGGTCAAGGCCATGAGCGAGGGCGAACTGCTCCAGCTCCACCATCGCGACGACTTCTCCCTCGACGAGGCGACGTACTACGAGATCGTCAAGCGCAAGACGGCCGAGCTGATCGGCGCGTCGTGCGAACTGGGCGCGGCGTACTCCGGCGCCGCGCCGGCGACGCGCCAGCGGATGCGCGACTTCGGCGTGCGCCTGGGCGTCGCCTTCCAGATCCAGGACGACCTGCTCGACCTGACCGGCGAGGAGCGCGTCGTCGGCAAGTCCGTCGGCAAGGACCTCGAGAAGGGCAAGCTGACCCTGCCCCTGATCCATCACCTGTCCCACGCGGACCCGGTGACGCGGGGGCGGACGCTGGAGATGATCGGCGCCGCGGAGAGCGCCAACGCCCACGTCGGCCTCGACACCTCGGCCGTCCGCCGGTCCCTCGAGGGCACTGGGTCGGTGGACTTCGCCCGCGAGGCGGCCCGGAAGCTGGTCCGCGACGCCCAGGCGTCCCTTTCGGACACCCTCCCCGCCAGCCCCGCGGCGGACCTCCTCCACGCCGTGGCGGAGGCCGTGGTCTCCCGGGCCTTCTAGGGGCGGCCTTCCGAGGCCTCAGGCGTTGTCCGGCGGGGGGAAACGGGCTATTCTCTGCCCCCCAACCGTCGCTCGGCCTCGATAGGCCGGGCCAACACAAGACCACGACGGAGCCAAGTCCCATGAGCAGAATGTCCCGCTTCGGCGGCCCCTCGTCCGGCAACAAGATCACCAAGGTCAGCGGCAAGGGCGTGACCTTCGTGGATCACAAGGACGTCGAGTCCCTGCGTCGCCTCCTGAGCCCGAACGGCAAGATCCTGGGCCGCAAGCGCCTCGGCCTGACCGCTCGCGACCAGCGTCTCGCGGCGCAGGCGATCAAGCGGGCCCGGTACCTCGGTCTGCTGCCGTACACCTCGGCGACGATCTGAGACCGACTGCATCCGACTCAAAACGCGCAGGGGCCGCTCATCGCGAGCGGCCCCTGTTTCGTTTCGGGATGGACGGGTGATCAGTCGAGATCGTCCGGATCGAACCCCTCGACATCGGTCGGTTCGTCGATGGGCCGGGCGTCCGGCGTGAGGATGACCGGGCCGAGGTCGTCGCCGAAGGAACGGAGCACCGTCGCGACGAGGTCGGCGTCGGCGCGTTCCGTGGCGTCGGCGAGGTCGGCGAAGTCCACGCGGTTGTCGCCGTTGAGATCGCCGGGCAGCGCCGAGGCGCCGCCGAAGACCTCGACGGTGATGGTGTCCGTGCCCTTCTTGTTGCCCGAGTCGGTGACGCGCAGCTTCACCGCGTAGACGCCGTTGGTGGTGTACTGAACGACCGGGCGCGCGGTGTTGAGCGTCTCGAACGAGCCGTTGCCGTCGAGGTCCCAGTCGTACTTGGTGATCGTTTTTCCGGGCTGGGTCGCGTACGAGTTGATGTCGCCCATGAACCAGGCGTTGGTGTTGGCCTGCACGCGCTTGTTCAGTCCGGCGATCGCGACGGGCCACGAGGGCTTGGTCGCGACCTGGATGTCGAGCGAGTAGGTCTGCACCGTCTGGCTGGAGTTGGGGCCGATGTCGCGGATGCGCACGTAGTAGGTCGCCGGCGCGAGCGTGCCGGCGCTGAGCACCTCCGCCGCGCCCGGGCCGCCGCCCACGCTGGTCTGGAGCACGCTGCTCGCGTCGCGCAGCTCGACGACGAGGTCTCCCGCGGCGTCGGCGTTGATCGTGCTCGTCGAGCCGCTGCAGCTCGAGGACTGCTGGCCGTTGATGTAGGACCCGCCCGTCGGCGTGACGGTGATGGTCACGGCGCGCGACGCGGTGAGCTTGAACTTGAACCAGTCCTCGCTCGTGCCGCCGGCGCCGGCGGAGCCGTTGGTCGAGAGCCACGACTCGCGGATGGACTTGTTGTTGATGGTCTTGAGGTTGACCGCGGTCTGCTTGGTGTGGTTGCCGGCGTAGCGGTCGCCGTAGTTGCGCCCGGCGCCGCGGATCTCGTCGGTCTGCACACCGTCGAAGTTGGTGTTGATGAAGGGCTCCATGAGCTTGGAGCCGTTGCAGGGGACGGTGTGGATGTTGCCCGTGCCGTGTCCATGCTCGTGGGCGACGGTGTTGCGGAAGTAGCGGTACGAGTTGGCGCTGTTGTTGAACGCGGAGCCGGTGAAGTACGACGTGTTGATGCACATGTCGCCGCCGCCGACGCCCGCGAGGCCCGCGGCGGAGGGGAAGGCGTTGTACGCGAGGAACGATCCCGTGCCGAAGGCGCGCCCGCCGATGCGGATGTCGCCGCGGGCGCTGCTGCGCGCCGTGCTCTGGTCCATCGACGAGTTGTTGTCCGCCACCTCGGTGTAGGTGAGCCCGGAGATGGCGCGCCACGAGGCGAGCGCCTGGCGGATGTACTCGCGCCCCTCGTCGAGGTCGCCGAAGGTCGAGACAAGGCGCGCGTTCAGGTCATTCGGGCCGGTCGAGGACACGGCGGAAAGACCCCACGTCGTGCCGTCGTCGGGGAAGGAGTAGGTCAGGTTGGCTCGCGCCGCCTGACCGGACGAGCCGATCGAGACGTCGCCGGTCCAGCAGAGGACATCGACGAAGAAGCGCTCGGCCTCGTCGATGGGGAACGCCTGCGTCGGCGGGAGGAGGCCCGTGGACGCGACGAGCGCTTCGAGCTCGGCGCGTGAGAGATCCTCCGGGAAGCACATGGGCGACCAGACGAGCGCGCGGCTGGGCGCGATGTCGCAGCCGTCGGTGTGCGCCGTGGCCGCGCCGGCGCACGCCAGCAGGGCGGCAGAACACCGCAGGAGTTCCGTGGTTCGGACGTGACGCATGTTGTGACTCTCCGTGCGCGGCGGATGGGGCCGCGCGCCCAACGCAGTTGACGCCGCGCTTCTCCCGACCGGCGTCCGCGCTTCCGCGCCGACGCCGCGCCCCCGGAGGCCCGGACGAGCGAACGCGCGTCCGGACGAAGTTATTTCACATCACGATCGCGGCCCGGGCAATCCGAAATCCGGGGAGGACGAGCGAATTTCTTTCGGGGGGCGCCGCCGGGTACGATGACGGCATGGCTGAACCCAGCGCCCCGCTGCCGATCGAGGATGTCCGCAAGGTCGCGGCCCTGTCGCGCCTCGCGCTCTCACCGGCGCAGGAGCAGAAGTACGCCGGACAGCTCGGCCAGGTGCTCGGCTACATCGAGCGGCTGAAGGAACTGGACCTCGAAGGCGTCCAGCCCCTCACCAACCCCATGGACGCCACCAACCGACTCGGCGCCGACGAGCCCTCCGGCCACCCCGGCCCGGGCAGCACGCGCCTGTCGGTCGAAGCCCTCATGAGAATGGCCCCGGCGTCCCTGCCGCCCTTCGTCAAGGTCCCCAAGGTTCTCGGCGACGACGGCGGCGCCTGACCCCCGGACCCCCGGAAGCTCGATCAGGTGGAAACGAGCCTCAGGGGCCGGAAAGCGGCGATTCAGATATTTATCTGTTGACACAACTATTGTTGCACCGAATACTATGGGCATGGCCCGTGAACTGAGGCACGAGATCGGAAAGAAGTTCCCCTTCGCCGAGCCGGCGGAGGAGGCGTTCCTGAACCTGATCCGGACGACGGCGGCGCTGTCGTCGGAGCAGGGGAAGTTCTTCCGGCCCTACGGCCTGACGGAGGCCAGGTACAACGCGCTGCGAATCCTGCGGGGTCACGGCGCGGGGGGCGTGACGTGCCAGACGATCCACGACGAGATGGTCGTGCCGTCGCCGGACGTGACGCGCTTGGTGGATGGGCTGGAGGCCGCGGGCTGGGCGACGCGCGAGCGGAGCGCCGAGGACCGTCGGTCGGTGTTGGTGCGGATCACGGAGCGCGGCCTCGAGCTGCTGCGCACGCTGGACGAGCCGATCCTCGAGCACCATCGCACGCACCTGGGGCACATGACCAAGGACGAGCTGGCGACGCTGAGCCGGCTCCTCGTGAAGGCGCGGCAGGCCGTGTCGCCCGCCGCGGCGGATTGAGTTCATACGGAGATCACTGATGACGACTCACAGGACAGGTGGCGGCGTGCGCATGCTCGATGTCGGGCTGCTGCTGATCCGGCTGTTGCCGGGCGTGGTGTTCGTGTTCCACGGATCGCAGAAGGTGTTCGGCGCGTTCGGCGGCGGGGGCATGGAAGGGTTCACGGGGTTCCTCGCCTCGATGAACGTGCCGGCGCCGGCGCTGAATGCGTGGGCCGCGGCCCTGACGGAACTGGTCGGCGGCGCCGCGTTGATCGTGGGCCTCGCGACGCGGATCGTCGGCGTGCCGCTGACGGTGACGATGCTGGTCGCGTCGTTCATGGTGCACGGCGGCGCGTTCAGCGCGCAGGACAACGGCATGGAGTACCCGCTGACGCTGGCGTTCATCGCGGCGGGGCTGGTGTTCACTGGCGCGGGTCGGATCTCGGTTGATGCGCTCCTCCCCCGGCGGCCCGGGCGGGCCACGAAGCCCGCCGGCGCGGCCGCCTGAGTTCCCACGCCGCGCCCGCCGAAGGGCGGGATGCGGCGTTTCGCAGACGGGCGCCACGTCGCGCCCCATTCATGGAGATTGGCGATGATCACCATTCGCAAGGCCAACGAGCGCGGGCAGTTCGACCACGGTTGGCTGCAATCGGCGCACAGCTTCTCGTTCGGGCAGTATCACGACCCGGCGCACATGGGCTTCGGCGCGCTGCGCGTCATCAACGACGACGTCGTCGCCCCGGGCAAGGGATTCGACACGCACCCGCACCGCGACATGGAGATCGTGACGTGGGTGCTCTCCGGCTCGCTCAAGCACCAGGACAGCACGGGCAACGGCGCGGTGCTGCGCGCGGGCGAGGCGCAGCGCATGACGGCGGGGCGCGGCATCTTCCACAGCGAGCACAACGCCTCGGCGTCGGAGCCGCTGCACCTGCTCCAGATCTGGCTGCACCCGGAGGCGCGGGGCCTGGACCCCGGGCACGAGCAGCGCGCGTTCCCGGAGAGCGAACGCCGTAATCGGCTGCGCCTGATCGCGTCGCCCGAGGGGCGCGACGAGGCGACGGACGAGCCGGCGCTGTCGATCCATCAGGACGTGCGCGTGTACGCGACGAACCTGGACGCGGGCGCGAGCGCGGAGCTGGAGATCAAGCCCGGCCGGCGCGCCTGGGTGCAGGTGGCGCGCGGCGAGCTGGAGCTGAACGGTCAGAAGCTCGGGAAGGGCGACGGCGCCGCGGTGACGGACGAGACGGCGCTGCGCTTCAAGGGCTTGAAGGGGGCGGAGGCGTTGGTGTTTGATCTGGCGTAACGCGTGAACGTTCTTCCGAAGCCGCGGACGCGGCGGCAGTGCGTAGCCCCGGGTGACAACCCGGGGTTGGCAGCGCCGACGATCGCGAGCCGCGGACGCGGCGGCACAAGCTCGCGCGAAAAGTGGCGCCGCTCCTCGGCTCGGCGCGATTGGCGCCGTGGACCCAGCCCTTGCGGGCTGGGCTACGAACTGGCGCGACGTTGTCGCTCCGGAGCGCGACAGGGAGGGCGCGGGGTCGTTCTGCGTTGGTCTTCCCGGCGCGCGGGGACGACCAGCGCCGCGAGCCGCGACCAGTGCCACCCCTGCGCGCCGCCCGCTACACTCCCGCCCTGTGGACCCTTGCACCCTCACATTGATCGAACTCCGCGATGCGATCGTCGCCCGAAAGGTGACTTCCGAGGCCGCGACGCGGGCGTGCCTGGACCGGATCAAGCGGCTCGACGGCTCGCTGCACGCGTTCCTCGAGGTCTTCGAGGATCGGGCGCTGGAGCAGGCCCGGGCGGTCGATCGGCGGATCGCCGCGGGCGAGACGGCGCACACGATCGGCCCGCTGGCCGGCGTGCCGATCGCGCTCAAGGACAACATGTGCCTCGAGTGGGGGCGGACGACGTGCGGCTCGAAGATCCTCGGCAAGTACGAGTCGCCCTTCACTGGCACGGCGGGGCGGCGCCTGCTCGACGCGGGCGCGGTGATCGTCGGCAAGACCAACCTCGATGAGTTCGCGATGGGCTCGTCGTGCGAGAACTCGGCGTTCGGGCCGACCGGCAACCCGTGGGATGCGCAGCGCGTGCCGGGCGGGTCGTCGGGAGGCAGCGCCGCGGCCGTCGCGGCGCGCATGGTTCCGGGCTCGCTCGGCAGCGACACGGGTGGATCGATTCGTCAGCCCGCGGGGCTCTGCGGCCTGGTCGGCGTGAAGCCCACGTACGGGCGCATCAGCCGCTACGGGCTCGTCGCGTTCGCGTCGAGTCTCGATCAGATCGGCCCGTTCACGCGCACCGTTGCGGATAGCGCGCTGCTGCTCAACGTGCTCTGCGGCCACGATCCGCTCGACTCCACGAGCGCGACAGTCGAGACGCCGGACTTCCTGCGCGATCTTGATCGCCCGGTGGAGGGACTGCGCCTCGGCGTGCCGCGGCAGGCGAAGTCGGACCGGAACCATGCGTCCGTCGCCAAGGCGCTCGACGACGCGATCGCGCTCTATCGCAAGCTCGGCGCGGAGGTGGTGGATATTGACTTGCCGCGGCTCGATCACGGGATTGCGGCGTACTACATCGTCGCGCCCGCCGAAGCGTCGTCGAACCTCGCGCGGTTCGATGGCATCCGTTACGGCCATCGCGCGGAGATCGGTCCGGGGGACGACCTTGTGGCGCTCTATTCCAAGAGCCGCGCGGAGGGCTTCGGCGCCGAGGTGCAGCGTCGCATCATGCTCGGCACGCACGTGCTGAGCAGCGGGTACTACGACGCGTACTACCTGACGGCGCTGAAGGTGCGCCGGCTGATCAAGAGTGATTTCGACGCGGCGTTCGACGCGAAGGGCGCGGGCGTGCACGCGGTGTTGATGCCCACGGCCGCGGGGCCGGCGTTCCGGATCGGAGAGAAGGCGGCGGACCCGCTCGCGCTGTACCTCGAGGACTACTACACGGTCACGGTGAACATGGCAGGCCTGCCGGGCCTGTCGATGCCGGCGGGGTTTGCGGAGGAGGGCGGCAAGCGGTTGCCGGTGGGCGTGCAGCTCGTGGGGCCGGCGTTCGACGAGGCGCGGTTGCTGCGGATTGCGCGGATGTTCGAGAAGGAGACGCCCTGGCATCGCGAGGCGCCGGCGCTCTGAGGCGGGTCTGAAACCGGGCGGTGGGGGAGTGGAACAAGTGGGGCGGCCAGGCGCCGCGCGGAGGGCACGGGCATGCAGTTTCGGGTTTATGGCACGGAAGAGGGCACCTCGCGCGAGACGGACATCGTGGTCGAGGCGGCGACGATGGGCGAAGCGGACCGCGTGGCGCGTTCGCGCGGCGTGACGCCGCGGCGGATCGAGGTTGATGAGGACCCGCTCGGCCCGGGCGTGGGCGCCCGTCGCGAGGTGGCGCGCGCGGGCGAGAAAGGAGTCGGCTTGGAGACGCACACGGAGCAGGAGGTCTGGCGCGGTTCGCCGAGCCAGTGGACGAACTTCCCCTGGTACGTCGCGTGCCTGCTGATCATCCCGATCCCGTTTGCGATCTGGAAGACGATTGTGGTGGCGTGCACGTCGTTTACGCTGACGACGCAGCGCCTGAAGAAGGCGAAGGGCGTCTTCAACCGGACGTTCGACGAGATCGAGATCTACCGCATCAAGGACTCGACGATCCGCCAGACGCTGTGGGAGCGGATCGTGGGCGTGGGCACGATCGAACTGGTGACGAGCGATCGCACGCACCCGACGCTGGTGCTGCCGAGCATCCGCGGCTTCGCGGAGGTGCAGCAGATGATCCGCACGCAGACCGAGGCGGCGCGGCGCAGCCGCGGCGTGCGCGAGATCGACATGGAGTGACGGCGTCAGGGGGCGGCGCCGGCCAGGCCGCTGGGCTGGCCGGGGCAGCGATCTGATTCCTTGTTCGTCAGAAGGCCCGGGGGCTCGGTGCACCACACGTCGGGCGCGGCGCCGAGCTTCAATCCGAGGCGGGTGAGGTTGCCGATCATGCGCGGGTCGAACAGGTCATCGGACTCCTCGACCGTGTAATAGTCCGGTATGCAGACGAAGCGCATCTCGAAGTCGTAGTCGGGGCAGACCGAGTTCGCGTACTCGCAGAAGTAGTAGAGATCGCGCAGGGAGAACAGGGTCGATGAGTTGACGAGGTTCTCGATGCTTCGCCGCGCGACGTCGACCCAGCCGCGAGAGGTGATGCGCGGATCGAGCGCCAGCTTGTTGTTCACGACGACCCAGAGGCGCACCCTGGGGAACGGGATGCCCTGGACCAGCAGGCGGGCGTGCAGCTCGCGGACGAAGGCGGGGTCGGCGCCGAGGAAGAGCTGCTCTCTTGCGCCGCCGTCGACGTAGAGATGCTGATCGATCTCGACGGCGTTGAACGCCGCGGGGATCGCCGCGGACGCCAGCAGCACGTCGCGGATCCGGCGGGTGCGCTCGGCGGCGGGCGCTTCGGTCGACGCGATCTCGGACAGATTCCAGATGCGGATCTGCGCCAGGTCGGCGTCGGTGGCGCCGACGAGGAGCGTGCGATGCTCCCGGTGGCCCGCGGCGAGGCGGTCGAGGAGGTGTGTGCACATCTCGGACTCGATCTTGCTGCGGAGCCGGCTGGTGTCGTACATGCCGTCGCTCCACGGCAGGAGCGCGGTGATGCCGCGGAACGCGGCGAAGCGAGGCCCCAGGCCGTTGTAGATGCCGAGCACGTGCTCGGAGTCGCCCTTGTCCAGGGCGCCGCCATGGCAGGCGCAGGGGTGGACGTTGCGGCCGTTGAGGAACGCGAACGGCGCGATCAGGGCGCCGGTGCTGACGCCGGTGACGATGTCGAACTCCGGCATCGCGTCCGCGGCGCGCGCTTCGTTGCCCCAGGCATAGATGAACCCGGCGCCGAAGGCGCCGTAGGCGCCGCCGCCCGAGATCACCAGAACATCGAGCGTGGTCGGATCGGTCGGCGTGTGGTTCGGACGCGCGTGCTCGAGCTGCACGCGCGCCACGAGCGTCTCGAGCAACTGCGCCCGCTCGCGGCGGACCTGCTCCACCCGCTGGTACTCGTGCAACAGGAGCCCGTAGTCGGACATGCCGGAGCGCGGCGAAGCGCACCCGAGGGAGAGCATCGCGCCGAGTGCGACGAACAGTCCTATGCGAAGCATGCGCTACCCCTTCTGAGAGCGAGTCGTGCGGCGCCGCCGGATCCCCGTGTCCCCCACGAGGCGGCGCACCGATCGCTCTAGCGTGCGCAACCGGAGCGCACTTTGGCAAGCATCAAGTGCTCGAAGCGCTGAAAAACTTGCACAGACCCCCTGCGCGCAGGGGGTCTACGAAAACGCCCCCGGCGCGGGCCGGGGGCGTGCGTTGATTTCGTGATGTGCGTCAGCGCGTTACGGGCAGTCGGTGTTGTAGACCGTCAGCAGCGCGTTGAGGTCGGCGAAGTCCACATCGCCGTCGCCGTCGAGGTCGCCGGGGAGGCCGAAGCCCGTCTGGTTGAAGTTGCCGAGCAGGATGTTGAGGTCGGAGAAGTCGATCGTCATGTCGCCGTTGAGGTCCGCGGGGCACGGCGGCGCGCCGGCGTTGATCGTGAAGGCGCCGACGAGCGTGTCGGAGCCGTCGCTGTTGGAGACGGTGACGTTGCGGACGCCGGTCGCGGCGCCGGCGTCGATCTGGAACGACAGGCCCGTGACCTCCGTGCCCTCGGTGTTGGGATCGGCGAGGCCGATCACCGAGACGCCGCCGCCGGAGACGCTGACGTGGGCCGCGGTGACGTTCTTGAGGTTCACGCCGGTGATCGTGACCGGGATCGTCTGGCCCTGATCGCCCACGTCGGGAAGAACGTCGGCGACATCGGTCGTGGCGCCGAAGACCGTCACGGTGATGGTGTCGGTGCTCTCCATCCCGAAGTTGTCGGTGACGCGCAGGGTCACGTCGTAGACGCCGTTGGACACGTACTCACGCTCGGGCTGCGGGTCGTTGTTCGTCTCGAAGACACCGTCGCCGTCGAGGTCCCAATCGAAGGACGAGTTATTCAGCGACGAGCCGGAGTCGGTCGGGGCGGAGTTGATGTCGCCCATGAAGTGGCAATCGACGTTGGCGCCGATGCGCTTGTTGACGCCGGCGATCGCCAGCGGCGGGGCCTTGGCGTTGTCCACGCGGATCGTCAGGTCGTAGAGCTGCACGATCTGGTTGGCGCTGGAGTTCGGGCCGTTGTCGAAGATGCGCACCGTGTACGTGCCCGCGGGCAGCGTGCCGGCATTGAGGTTCTCCGTCTGGCCGGCGCCGGCGCTCGCGGCCTGCTGGAGCAGGTTCGCGCCGGTGGCGTCGAGGAGCTGGATGTTCAGGTTGCCCGCGGCCTCGGCGTTGACGCTGCTCTCGAAGCCAAAGCAGGAGAAGAACTGCTCGCCGTTCTGGTACGTGCCGCCCGTGGGGTCGGCGCTGATGATCACCTGCTGCGCCGTCGAGAGCGTGAAGCGGAAGTAGTCGTTGCCCGAGCCGTTGAGCGCGTTGGCGCCGTTGGTCGAAAGGTCGCGCTCGATGACGGAGCGGACGACGGGGTTCGTGAGGTTGCCGAAGTGGTGCGCGTCGTTCGCGGTGTAGTTGCCGGAGAACCGGTCGCCGTAGGAGCGTCCGCCGCCGCGCCGGTCGTCGATGGCGAGAACGTCGACGCCGAGCTGGATCGCGGGCTCCATGAGCTTGGAGCTGCTGCAGGGGATGACGTGGAAGTTGCCGGTGCCGTGCCCGTGCTCGTGGGCGATGGTGTTGCGGAAGTAGCGGAAGTTGCTCTGGGGGTCGTTGAAGTTGGCGGGGAGGAAGAAGGAGGTGTTGATGCACATGTCGCCGCCGCCGACGCCGGAGGCGCCGCTGGCGGAGGGGAAGGCGTTGTAGGCGAGGAAGGAGCTGGTGCCGAAGCCGCGCCCGCCGATGCGGATGTCGCCGCGCGCCGAGGTGGTGGCGGTGGACTGGTCCATGGGGCTGTTGTTGTCGGCGACCTCCTGGTAGGTCAGGCCGCAGTACCGGCGCCAGCCGGCGAGGGACTGGCGGATGAGTTCGCGCCCGCGGTCGAGGTCGCCGTAGGCGCTCATGAGGTTGGCGTTGAGGTCGTTCGGCCCGGTGGCGGAGACGGCGGAGAGGCCCCAGATGACGCCGTCGTCGGGGAAGGAGTACGTGAGGTGCGCGGCGATGGCGCGCTCGTCGAGGCCCTGCAGGCCGTTGCCGGTCCAGACGGGATTGTCGGTGAAGAAGCGCTCGGCGGGGTCGATGACGTCCGGCGCGGAAGGCGGCAGCATCGCCCAGTCGTCGATGATCGCCTGCCACTGATCAGGCGTCAGGTCCGACGGGAAGCACATCGGCGTGTGCTCCAGCCAGTGCGCGGCGCGGTGCGCCTTGGTTGCGGGCATCGAGCGGAGCGCGGCGTCGAGCGCGCCGTGCCCGGTCTCGGCGGGGCGGACAAGGCTTGCGCCGTGCGCAGCGCCGGCGAGGGCGACCATCGCCGCGGGAATGAAGAACGCGGTTCGGACGGGGTGCAACGACATCGTGGCTCTCTCCGTGGGCCGGATCCGGAATGGAACGCGCGGCCAGGCGTCGGGCTGGTGGCAGGGGGGCGGCGCGGTATGCACACGGGCACGGCGTCAGGGCCGCCGGCAGCTCCCCTCGAATCAACAATCAATAAGACCCCG
Organism: Phycisphaerales bacterium; assembly: GCA_041940385.1. Classification (GTDB taxonomy): domain Bacteria; phylum Planctomycetota; class Phycisphaerae; order Phycisphaerales; family UBA1924; genus JACVCK01. Next base: position 11,999 of record JBGTSD010000045.1, read on the forward strand.
AAAGGGCGTCGGACGCAACCCGAACGGCGGCAAAAAAGCCCGCTCCGGGCCCGGATTCGGCGGGTTCAGCCGCCTCCGGCGACGCGATCGACCTCGTCCAGGGTGGTGACGCCCCGGGCGACGAGCTGCCAGCCCGACTGCATCAGGGTGGTGAAGAGGCCGGACTCGATCACCCGGCGCATGGCCTGGATGGTCGGCTCCTTGAGGACGACGTCGCGCAGGTCGTCGTTGAACTCGAGCATCTCGAAGATGGCCTGCCGGCCGCGGTACCCGGTGCGGAGGCATCGGGCGCAGCCGGTGGCGGAGTAGATCTCGGACTTGTTCTCGAGGAAGCGGCCCATGCGCGTGGCCTGCCCGGGCGTGACGCGGACGGGGCGCTTGCAGTGGTCGCAGAGCATGCGCACGAGGCGTTGCGCGACGACCAGGTCGAGCGAGTTGGCGACGAGGTAGGGCTCGACGCCGAGGTCCAGCAGACGGAAGACCGCGCCGATGGTGTCCTTGGAGTGGACGGTCGAGAAGACCAGGTGCCCGGTCATCGCGGCCTGCATGGCGACGCGCGCCGTCTCGTCGTCGCGGATCTCGCCGACGAGGATCACGTCGGGGTCCTGACGCAGGACCGATCGGAGGAGCTGGCCGAACGTTGCGCCCTGGTCGGAGTTGACCGGGATCTGGGTGATGTGGTCGAGGTGGTGCTCGACGGGATCTTCGATGGTGATGACGTTGCGCCGCTCGCGATCGATCTCGCGCATGGCGTTGTAGAGCGTCGTGGTCTTGCCCGACCCTGTGGGGCCGGAGACCAGCAGCAGGCCCGATTCCTTCTCGACGACCTTCTTCAGGCGGTCGTACATGTAGGAGGGGATGCCGAGCTCGGCGAGGCGCTCGGGCGCGTCGGCGCAGTTCAGGATGCGCAGCACCAGCTTCTGGCCGTGGACCGAGGGCGTCAGACTCGCCCGCATGTCGAGGCGGCGCTCGCCGACCATCGAGGAAAAGTGCCCGTCCAGCACGGCGTCGCGCCCGGCGGTCTTCATGTGGCACGCGGCCTTGACCAGGCCGATGACCAGCTCGCCTACGCCGCTGGGCAGGTCCACCAGCCCGATCATCGTGCCGTCCACGCGCAGGCGGACCTGCACCGTCTCGCCCTTGGGCTCGACGTGGATGTCGGTGGCGCGGGCCTTCGCGGCGGTGAGCAGGAGGAGGCGCATCGCGACCGCGCCCTCGCCGGCGCCGGCGAGCGCTTCGGAGCGCCGGCCCCGCGCGTCGATGACGGAGACCGTCTCGCCCTCGCCGCTGCCCGCGGTGAGCGCGGAGGTCATCTGGCGCAGTTCGGAAAGCCAGCTCGGCGCGGAGCGCGAGGGCTGCTGTTTGGCCTCGCGACGCCGCGTCGGCGCCTCGGTCGAGCCGGTTTCTTCGTTGACGTTGCGGTCGCGCCGAGCGCGGCGTTCGGTCGCCTGCTCGGTGGAGACGCCCTCGACCACGAAGACATGCCGTCCGACGCGGATGCGGTCGCCGGCGTTGAGGGCCGAATCGGTCACGCGCTGGTCGTTGACGCGGGTGCCGTTGCGCGAGCCCAGGTCGCGGACGCGCCAGGCTCCCTGACCGTCGGGCTCGACCGTGCAATGGAACCGGCTGGCCAGTTCGTCGTCGATATGCACGTCGTTGTCGGGATGGCGGCCGATGCCGATGGCCTTCTCGGACAGCGCGATATTGCGGCTGAGCGAGCCCGCGGAATCCAGCAGCACCAACTGCATTGTCGTCATGGCCGTCATGCCCCGCAGCCCCTTGCGGATCGCGTCCGCGCCGCCGAAGCCCGGAATCCGTCATCCATCGTCGCCGACGGCGTGCGACGCACGGTGTCATCCCGCAGGAATCCGCCGGAATCGAGGGCAAGTCTATCCCTAGGCCATGGGGGCCGCAAGACATCCGGCGCCCGATGCGGGCCCTCGGATCGCAGCAGCGAGCGGCCTCGTTGACTAGATTGCCCCTCCGCCGGGGCAGAGGAAAGGACGGCATCACCGATGCATCAAGGGACTGGATTCCGCAGGGGGATCGGGCGGCTGGCCGCGCTCGTCCTGGCGCTCGCGCCGGCGCCGTTCGCGTCGGCGCAGGAGAAGGCCACCGCGTTCGTCAACGCGCAGATCATTCCGATCGACGGCGACGAGATCCCGCGCGGATACCTCGTCGTGCAGAATGGCAAGATCCTCGCCATCGGCGCGGACGTGCCCGGCGGTCCGGACGCGGCGGACTACGAGGTCGTGGACTGCGCGGGCAAGGTCATCATGCCCGGCCTCGTGGACACCCACTCGCACATCGGCGGCATCGGCGGGGCCGACGGCTCGGGTCCGATCCAGCCCGGCGTGCGCGTGCGCGACTCGATCAACGTCCGCTCGAGCGGCTTCCGGCGCGCGCTCGCGGGCGGCCTGACCACGCTCAACATCATGCCCGGCTCGGGGCACCTCAGCAGCGGGCAGACCGTCTACGTCAAGCTCCGTCACCAGCAGAACGTCGAGGGCTACGGCGTCCGGACCATCGACGACATCACCATCCGGGACGCCGACGACAAGCCCATGGGCGGCCTGAAGATGGCCAACGGCACCAACCCGCAGCGCGACGGCGCCTCGTCGGGATTCCCCGAGACGCGCGGGCGCGCGGCGTTCCTGGTCCGCGAGCAGTTCATCAAGGCGCAGGAGTATCAGCGCAAGCTCGACGGCGCAACGCGCGACGACGGCACGATCGATGAGTCCAAGCTCCCCGATCGCGACCTCGACATGGAGACCCTCTGCGAGGTGCTCCGGCGCGAGCGCGTCGTGCACCATCACACGCACCGGCACGACGACATCATGACCGTGCTCCGCCTGGCCGAGGAGTTCGACTTCCGCGTCGTCCTCCACCACGTCAGCGACGGCTGGGTCGTGGCGGACGAGATCGCGGAGGCCGGTGCGCCGGTGTCCGCGATCCTCGTCGATGCGCCGGGCGGCAAGCACGAGGCCGTGGGGCTGCGTCTCGAGACGCCGGGCATCCTGCAGCGCGCCGGCGTGCTCACCGCGCTGCACACCGACGACTGGATCAACGACAGCCGCATGTTCCTGCGGATGGGCGCGATGGCGGTTCGCGGCATGATGGCCCGTCCCGAGGCGCTGCGCACGCTGACCATCAACGGCGCCGAGATTCTCGACCTCGGGCATCGCATCGGCTCGCTGACGCCTGGCAAGGACGCGGACTTCATCGTTCTCTCGGGCGATCCGTTCAGCGCGTACACGGTGGTCGAGAAGACGTACGTGGAGGGTCGGCTGGCGTTCGACCGCTCGACGGAGGACGGCCGGTTGCACGCGCTCGGCGGCTACGGCGCCGTGAACGAGACCGAGCCGTACTTCTGCTGCTACGACGAATTCATCAAGGAGGCGCGCTGATGCTTCGCACGCTCGTTGCTGTTGCGGGCGCCGCGGCGCTCGCGTCCGGCTCTCTCGCCCAGATCGCCATCCGCGCCGGCACGCTGCACACGATGGAGGGCGAGCCGATCGAGGCCGCGATCGTGCTGATCAACGCCGACGGCAAGATCGAGGCCGTCGGCAAGATGGCGGAGATCGCGATCCCGGAGGGCTACGAGATCCGCGAGTGCGCGGTGGCGACGCCGGGGCTGATCGACGTGCGGTCGACGCTGGGGCTCACCGGGCTCTACAACGTCGAAGCGGACCAGGACCAGCTCGATTCCTCGAGCGTCGTGCAGCCGCAGCTCCGCGCGGTCGACGCCTACAACCCGCGCGATCGGCTGGTCGAGTACGTGCGCGGCTACGGCGTGACGACCGTGCACACCGGTCACGCGCCGGGCGAGCTGATCTCCGGCAAGACCATGGTCGTCAAGACGCGCGGCGAGACCGTGCGCGAGGCGATCGTCGTCGAGGAAATCGGCGTCGCCGCGACGCTGAGCCCCATCGCGCAGAAGAGCGGCGGCAAGAGCCCCGGCACCCGCGCCAAGATGATGGAGATGCTCCGCGAAGAGCTGCTGAAAGCCAGGGCCTATCGCGACAAGGTCGAGAAGTGGGAGAAGGGCGACGAAGATGCGGCGGACGACGCCGAAGGCGAAGAGAAGAAGCCGGCGAAGAAGGATCCACCGTCGCGCGATCTCAAGGCCGAGGCGCTCGGGCGCGTCCTCTCGGGCGAGGCGCCGCTGATCATCACCGCGAATCGCGCGCAGGACATCGCCAACGCGTTCCGCCTCGCCGACGAGTTCGGCTTCCGCCTGTGGCTCGACATGGGGGCCGAGTCGTACCTCTTCCTCGATGAACTCAAGGAGCGCAACGTCCCGGTGCTGCTGCACCCGACGATGTACCGCGCCGTGGGCGACTCGGAGAACATGTCCTACGCCACGGCCAGGACGCTCGCCGACGCCGGCGTCGCGTTCGCCATCCAGTCCGGCTTCGAGGGCTACGTCCCCAAGGTGCGCGTCGTGCTCTTCGAGGCGGCGGTCGCGGCCGGGTACGGCGAGCTCGGCTTCGAACGAGCGCTGCGCGCCGTGACCATCGACGCCGCGAAGATCCTCGGGCTCGAGGATCGCATCGGCTCGATCGCCGTGGGCAAGGACGGCGACGTCGCGCTATTCGACGGTGATCCCTTCGAGTACACGACGCACTGCCTCGGCGCGGTGATCGAGGGCGAGGCGTTTCCCGGTGAGCAGCAGTTCGAGATGCACTACCCGTGATGCAATAAGCGCCGGCGCATCGCCCGCTCAGTCGCGCTTCGGCAGCACGGCGTAGCGCACGTACACGCCCCGCAGCGCGGCGAACGCCATGAGCCCCGCGCCCACGAGGGCCAGCAGCCACGGGCCGTACGGCTGGTCCTGCAGCGCGCGGAGCGCGCCGCCCAGACCCTGCGCCTCGCTCGGGTTCGCCCGAACCGCGGCGAGGATGATGAACCAGCCGACGAGCATGAAGACGACGAACCGGGCCGCGAACGCGGCGCGGCCGAGCGGCTCGACCCAGGCGCACTGCCGCTCCGAGATACGGAGGTCGCGCACGAACCGGGCCTGAATGGCGCTGGCGATCTGGGCGATCGCCATCGCGCACATGCCGATGCCGACCGCGCCGACTATCCAGCGCCCGCCGGGCAGGCTCATGAGCCGCGCGGTGAGGTCCGTCGTGTCACTGGACGAATCGAGGAAGAGCCCGTACGCGATCGAGAGCGCGTAGAGCGCGAGCGCCGCCTGCGCCAGCCCGCTGAGCGCGGCGCCGATCGATTCGAGCCATCGCTTCGCGCCGCTCGAAGCGCGCCCGCGCCCGGCGATCGCCTGCCAGAAGCGCAGTCCGCTGTAGGTGAAGAGCCCCGCGGCGAGCGCCGTCAGAAGAACATCCCCCCACACGCCGCGCCCCAGCCATGCGACGGCCTCCTGCGATCCCTGCGCGCGCTTCCCGCCGCTCACCGCGGCGTCGATGGCGAACGCGCCGACCAGGAGGTACACCGCGCCGTGCGCGGCGTAGCCGATCCGCAGCGCCGCGCTTGCCCGCACCGAGGCCGCGCTCCCGCCCTGTCTGCCGTCGCGCTGCCTGATCATGAACCGTCGCTCTGGCCCCGCGCCATCGACCCGACGCCACATCGGCGTACGCGCTGCGGGCTTGGTGGAATCATGCAGGTGGTCGCTGATGCGGCCATGAAGGAGCGATGAATCACCGCTCAGGCCGCGAATGGACCGTCCGGACCCGTCAATGCGTGATCCGCGACCTCCGTCGAAAGCGGGCGACCGGGATCGAACCGGCGACATTCAGCTTGGGAAGCTGACGTTCTACCGCTGAACTACGCCCGCGTCAGCGAGGTCGAAGTATACCCCGGGCGTCCGGCGCGCAGGCGCCGCGCCCGGGCTGAGGCCGGTCGCTGACCACCGGGGAGGGGGGTCGATGGGGTTGGGTCAGGCCTTGACCCACTGCCCGCGCGACGCCGCCTTGGCGAGCTTTTCGCGCTTGAGCATGTGGAGCTGGGTGGTGATGTTCACCTTGTGCCCAAGCTTCTTGCTGACCTTGGCCTGAAGATCGCTCGGCGACTGCGGCGTGGAGGTCAGGGACTCCAGCAGCGTCTGCTTCACGCCCTGCACGCGCTTGCCGCCCGGGCGCTTGCCGCGACCGGCCTTGCGGCCTCCGCCGCCGGAGCGCCGGCCGCGCGACGGCGACGACGGCGAGGCGCCGAATCGCTCGAACACCGCGTCGATCTCCTCGATCTTGGCGACGTAGTGTTCACGCTCTCGCTTGAGCTTTTGAAGAAGTGACGAAAGCGCGGCGACGGTGTTATTTGCTTGAGACTTTGCCATGCAATCACTCTACTCAAACTGCACTCGCACCGGCAAGCAAGCGCGCACGAATGTTGATCACATTGGATTCCGGCTTCCAATGGGTGAAAACTCCGACATCTCGAACGAACAACGAGTGGGAAAACCCTGATGTCCGCCGCACAGCGCCTGCAGCAATTGCGCCAACGAATGACGAACGCCGACGGCGGCGCGATCGACGCGTACCTCGTGCCGAGCGCCGACGCGCACCAGAGCGAGTACACCCCCCAATGTTGGTCCCGTCGCGCATTTCTCTCCGGCTTCGACGGCTCCGCCGGCGACGTCATCGTCACCGCGAACGAAGCGCGGCTCTGGACCGACGGGCGCTACTGGCTGCAGGCGACCAGCCAGCTCGACGCGACGTGCTGGACGCTGATGCGCGGCGGCGATCGCGCCGTGCCGACCCCGCAGGAATGGCTCGCCGCGCTCCCGAGCGGATCGGTCGTCGGCGTGGACGCTCGTGTCCTCTCCGTGAAGGCGTTCGACGACCTCGCCGTCGCGCTGCGCGCTCGCGGCTCGACGCTCCGCGCCATGGATCGAAACCTTGTGGACGAGGTGTGGACGGATCGGCCCGCCCCGCCGCGCTCGACGGTGCGCCCCCATCCCATCGAATTCGCCGGCAAGCCCGCGTCGGGGAAGCTCGCGGAGCTTCGTGCCGTGATGGAGTCCCGCGGCGCCGACGGGCACGTCCTGAGCGCGCTCGACGCCATCGCCTGGCTCTTCAACCTGCGTGCCTCCGACGTCCCCTACAACCCCGTGCTCGTCGCGCACGCCATCGTCACCAGGGATGACGCGGCTATCTACACCGACACCTCGCGCCTCGGCGACGACGTGCGCCGCGCGTGCGAGGGTGTCGCGAAGTTCCACCCCTACGAACGATTCGACGATGACCTGCGCGCCCAGGCGTCGCGGCGCCGCTGGTGGCTCGACGACGCCGCGACCAGCGCCCACGTCGCGGCCATCCTCGGCGGCGCCGAGCGCATCGCCGAGCGCTCACGCAGCCCCGTCACACTGGCCAAGGCGCGCAAGAACGAGGCCGAGCTCCGCGCGCTGCGCGAGGTCCACGTGCGCGACGGCGCCGCGATGGTGCGCCTGATGCGCTGGATGCACGAGGACGCGCCGAAGAGCGGGCAGACCGAATGCTCCGTCGCCGACAAGATCAACGCGTTCCGTGCCGAGGACGACCGCTGGGTCGGCCCCGCGTTTTCATCGATCGTCGGCGAGGGCGCCAACGGCGCGATCATCCACTACCGCCCCGCGCCCGCGACGGACCGGCCGATCCGCGCCGACAGCATCGTCCTCATCGACTCCGGCGGCCAGTACCTCGATGGCACCACCGACATCACGCGCATGGTCCACCTCGGCAAACCGACCGTGGACCAGCGCGACCGCTGCACGCGCGTGCTCAAGGGGCTCATCGCCGTCACGCGCCTGCGCTTCCCGAAGGGCACGACGGGTCTGCAGCTCGACGCCTTCGCGCGTCATCACCTCTGGAGCATCGGCCTCGACTACGCGCACGGCACCGGGCACGGCGTCGGCGCGGCGCTCTGCGTGCACGAGTGGCCGCCGAGTCTCAGCCATCGGCCCGCCGCGGCGTATGCGTTCGAGCCGGGCATGGTGCTCTCGAACGAGCCGGGCTGCTACGAGTCCGGCGCCTATGGCCTGCGCCTCGAGAACCTCATCGAGGTCGTGCAGGACGAGCGCTACCCCAACTTCCTCCGCTTCGACACGCTCACCCTCTGCCCGATCGAGGCGTCGTTCATCGACCCCGACATGCTCACGCTCGAAGAAGAGCAGTGGGTGAACGCGTACCACGCGCGGGTGCGCGAAACGCTCGAGCCGCGGCTCGCCGGCGCCGACGCGGAGTTCCTCCGCAAGGCGACCCGCCCGCTGCGCGAGCAGGTGTCGATGTAGTCACTCGAACGAGAGCCCGACGGCGCCGGGCAGGTCCCGCGGCCGCTCGATGACGACATCCGCGCCCGTCGCGCGCAGCTCCGATGCCTCGCGGAACCCCCATACGCAGCCGATCGTGAACAGCCCCGCGGAGCGCCCCGTGCGCATGTCCGTGTCGGTGTCGCCCATGTACACCGTCCGCTCGCGCGAAGCGCGGCTTCTTTCCAGCAGCGCCAGCAGGCCCGTTGGGTCCGGCTTCAGCGGCCAGCGCCCATCGTGGCCCAGCACCTCGACGAAGCGCTCGAGCCCGAAGACGCGCTCGACCAGCGCCACCGCCTCGTCCTTCTCCTTGTTGGAGAGCACTGCGAGGCGGACGCGCGCGCCCTGCAGCCGATCCAGCATCTCGGGCACGCCGTCGTACGGGCGCGCGAACTCCACGTCCGTTTTCTCGTCGCGCTCGCGGAAGCGCTGGAGCAGCTCGTTGATCTTCGAGGCGTCGTCGTTGAACTGATGCCCCGTCGCGCGCTTCACCAGCCACTCGGCGCCATCCCCGGCGAACCTCTTGTACGCGTCGATCGGATGCTCCGGCAGCTTCTCCTCGCGCAGGACGCCGTTCATCGCCTCCGCGATCGAGCGGAGCGTGTCCACGAGGGTGCCATCGAGATCGAAGACGGCAAGTTCCGGCGTGCGCATCCGCCGATCGTACCCGCGCGTACACTGGCGCCGATGGATCAGGCGTCCGGTCAACGCGCGAAACGCCCCGTCATCATCGGCCTCGCCGGCAGCGTCGGCGCGGGCAAGAGCACCGTCGCGAAACTCCTCGAGGGTCACGGCTGCGTCGTCGTCGATTCCGACGCCGCGGTGCGCGAGCTTCTGACGACCGACAAGGTCCGCGACGAACTCGTGCGCTGGTGGGGGCCCGGCGTGGTTGGCGCGGACGGGCGGCTTGATCGCTCCTCCATCGCGCGCATCGTCTTCGCCGACGAGGCCGAGCGCCGCCGGCTCGAGGCGTACATCCACCCGCTCCTGAAACCCGGGCGGGACCGGGCCATCCAGGAGGCGGCCCGGACCGGGGCGCCCGGCGTGGTGCTCGACGCGCCGCTGCTCTTCGAGGCGGGCCTTGACCGGGAGTGCGACGCGGTCATCTTCGTGGACGCCGACCGGGCCCAGCGGCTGGCCCGCGTAGGGGCTTCCCGGGGCTGGAACGAGCAGGAACTGGCCCGCCGCGAAAAAAGCCAGCTCCCGCTTGAAGACAAATCCCGACGCGCCGATTATCTTGTCGACAACTCCGGCGACCGGGCCACTCTGGCCGAGACGGTCGCGGGGGTCTTCTCGAAGATCATGGAGCAACGCGGCCGCCGCGGACCCTCGACGACGAGGGGCCCGGGCGAGACCTGAGCGGTTGTTCCGCACACCCACCGATCATCCGAACGGTCCGAGTGCGGATTCGACCAACCACGGCGCCGACCACACGCCTTCCCCCTTCCAACGCGGAGTCTTTCGGGCGTCACTCGCCCAACCTCTTCCCCTGTTTCCAAGCCAACTCCGGCAACTTTCTTCCTGCGCGGCGCCATGCGTCGCCACCCCAGATCGCCGGTCTGCACTCCGGCGACGACGAGCCAGAGCAATATGAGCAAGACGCCCAGTGTCGTTGAAGAGCGCCCCGGCGCCGATGCGCGCCAGAATCGCCCGCGCGGCGACGGCCAGCAGAACTCCAACCAGGGCCAGCAGGGCCAGGGCGGAGGCGGCGGTGGTGGCGGCGGCGGAGGCCAGCAGCAGCACCAGCAGCGTCAGCAGCACCAGGGCGGCGGCGGCGGTGGGGGCGGTGGTCAGCACCAGCACCAGCACGGCGGCCAGGGTCAGCCCGGTCAGGGCCGCAAGAAGAAGAAAAAGAAGAAGAAGGGCGGCGGCGGCATGCCCGGCGGGCAGATGTCGATCCCCTCGCACCTCCTGCCCAACGAGGCGGACCTCGAGCGCGAGGCCGCGGAGCTCGAGAAGCTCGCCGGCACCAAGAAATACAAGGACGCCGAGAAGACCGCGCTCAACCTCTCCGAGATGCGCCGGATGGACATCGCGGCGCTCCACAAGATCGCCGACGAGGAGGGCCTAGCGGACTTCCACCAGATCCCGCGTCAGGAGCTGATCTTCCGCATCCTGAAGTCCCGCGCCGAGAAGGCCGGCATCACCTTCGGCGAGGGCACGCTCGAGATCGCGCACGAGGGCTTCGGCTTCCTGCGCAGCCCCGAGTACTCCTACCTCGCCGGACACGACGACATCTTCGTCCCACCGACGCTGATCCGGAAGCTGGGCCTCAAGCGCGGCATGGAGATCAAGGGCGCCATCCGTCCCCCCAAGGACCAGGAGC
>JBGTSD010000046.1:0-22536 GCA_041940385.1 Phycisphaerales bacterium
ATCGCCCCGGCGCCCACCGGGGGCACGGCGGCGACGAGCTTCTTCTCCACGGCATAAGAGGCGAAGGACGCAATCAGCGGACCGCCGCCCGGCAGGATGCCGAGCAGCGAGCGCTCCGCGAGGGCGCCGTGCCCGATCTCGCGCCGGCCGGGGCCCATGATGCGCTTGGCCTCGCCCGTGCAGAAGGGCGGGAAGTTGTAGTGCAGGTAGAACTTCTTCGCGTACTCGGGGTTCAGCCCGTCGACGATCTGCTCGTCCTTGCCCGTGCCGAGCGTGCAGGACACCAGCGACTGCGTCTCGCCGCGCTGGAAGAACGCCGAGCCGTGCGTCCGCGCGAACACGCCCACCGTCATCTCGAGGGGGCGGATCTGCTTGGCCTTGCGGCCGTCGGCGCGGATGCCCTTCTCGACGATGAGCTTGCGCGTCATCTTCTTCTCGAGCGTGCGGAGCGCCTCCTTGGCCATCGTGCGGCGCTGGGCGGACTCCTTCCACTGGGCCACGTTGCCTTCCGCCTTCTCGGGGAAGTACTCGTCGAGGATGCGCTTCTTGATCTCGTCGACCTTGGCGTTGCGCGCTTCCTTGCCGGGGATCTGCCGGGCCTCCAGCATCTCCTTCTCGGCCTTCTCCTTGACCAGCGCGACGATGTCGTCGGACGGCAGGTACAGCTTCTCGGGCATGCGCTTGGCCTTGCCCGCCTTCGCCGTCAGCTCGTCCATCAGGTCGAGGATCTTGAGGATCTGCTCGTAGCCGAACTTGATCGCGCCGACGACGTCGGCCTCCGGGGCCTCGGCGGCGCCGACCTCGATCATGTTGATCCCGTCACGGTGCCCCGACAGCACCAGGTCGATGTCGCTGTACTCCATCTGCGTGATGGTCGGGTTGATGATGTAGCGCGGGCCGTCGTCCATGTGGATGCGCCCGACGCGCACCGTCGCCAGCGGGCCCTGGAAGGGCGCGTCCGACAGCATCAGCGACGCCGCGGCCGCCGTGCCCGAGAGCACGTCCGTGTCGTTCTCGCCGTCGTGGCTCATGACCCAGCACTGGACCTGGATCTCGTCCACGAAGCCGTCGGGGAAGAGCGGACGGATCGGGCGATCGATCATCCGCATCGTGAGGATTTCCTTCTCGTTCGGCGCGCCCTCGCGCTTCCGGAAGCCGCCGGGGTACTTGCCGCCCGCCGACATCTTCTCGCGGTAGTCCACCGCCAACGGGAAGAAGTCGAGGCCCTCGCGCGGATCCGCGCGAACCACCGTCGCCAGCACCGACGACTCGCCGTAGTGCGCCATGACCGCGGCGTTCGCGAGCTTCGCGACCGTGCCGGTTTCCAGAGTCAGCGTGCGTCCGCCGATCTCCGCCGAGACCTTGATGTGAGGCATTCTTCTGCTTCAACCTTTCCACGAGCCCGCGCCATCCGGCATGGCCGGAACTTCGGCGCCGGGCCCGCGATCTGCCGGCCGCCTCGACCGGTCAGCAGGGAGGCAGAAGGCAGGATGCAGCCGCGCTCTCGCACTGCGCCCTGCCCACTGCCGCTCCACTGAGCGCGAGGGGCCGAAACCCAAAGAAAAACGCCGCGCCAACACGGCGCGGCGGAGTCTTACTTGCGAAGGCCCAGACGCTGGATCAGCGACTGGTACCGGGGAACATCAGTCTTCGCGAGATACCCGAGCAGGCGATTGCGCCGGCTCACCATCGACAGCAGGCCGCGGCGGCTCGAGTGATCCTTCGGATGCTCCTTGAGGTGCTCCGAAAGGTCCTTGATGCGCTCGGTCAACACCGACACCTGCACCTCGGGAGAGCCCGTATCGGTGTCGTGGATGCGGCTCGTGGAAATCAGTTCGGTTCGTTGTTCGGCGGCCAGCGGCACGATGGACCCTCGCGTGCGGATAGATATCGAGTCGTACTTCTGAAAATCGACGGACCCCCCATTCGCCCCCTCCGGACCCCGAAGGAACCGGCCGGGAAGCCGCCAAAGATAGCCGCCCGCCGCCCGCCAATCAACCGAACGGGGCGAGGGGCCCGGACCGACCTGCCCCGGAGCCCCATCGACCGCGGTACCTTCTCAATATGCACCTCTCCCGCCGGGTCTCCACCCTCGCCCCCTCGGCCACTGTCGCCATGATGAACCGGGCCAAGGCCCTCATCGCCGACGGCGTGGATGTCCTCTCCTTCTCCGCCGGGGAGCCCGACTTCGACACCCCCGCCCGCATCAAGCGGGCCGCCGTCGCGGCCCTCGACGCCGGGCAGACCAAGTACATGCCCACCGCCGGAGACGCCGCGACCCGCAAGGTCATCGCCGAGAAGCTCACCAACGAGAACGGCATCCCCGGCCTCACCGCGGACCACATCATCATCTCTTCCGGCGGCAAGCATTCGCTCTACGTCCTCATGCAGTGCCTCTTCGACCAGCCGGACGAGGGCGGACCGGGCGAGGCCATCATCCCCACGCCCGCCTGGGTCTCCTACGACCCGCTCGCCAAGCTCGCCGGCGCCAAGGTCGTCGAGGTCCCCACCGGGCCCGACAACGGCTTCCGCATGACGCCCGACCAGCTCCGCCAGGCAATCACCCGGCGCACGCGCTGCGTCATCCTGAATTCTCCCAGCAATCCCTGCGGCACGATGTACACGCCCGCCGACCTGCGCGAGCTGGCCAAGGTCGTCGCCGAGGCCGCGAAGTCCACCGCGCCGGACATCCTCGTCATCTCCGACGAGATCTACGAGAAGATCATCTTCGGCGGCGTGCCGCACTTCTCGATCGGCAGCGTGCCGGAGATCGCCGAGCGCACGGTGACGGTCAACGGCCTGTCGAAGGCGTACGCGATGACCGGCTGGCGCATCGGCTACGCGGCATGCCCGGGCGTCGAGGGGCTCAAGCTCATCAAGTCGATGGCCGTGCTCCAGGGCCAGATGACAACCAACATCACCTCGTTCTGCTACCCGGCGATCCGCGTCGCGCTCACCGAGTGCGCCGAGGAGGTCGAAGGAATGCGCCGCGCCTTCGCGAAGCGCGCGGAGCTGATCTACCGCCACCTCTCGCGCATCCCCGGCCTGGTGTGCCCTCGCCCGAACGGCGCGTTCTACGTCTTCCCCGACATCTCCGCGCACTTCGGCAAGCGCACCGCCAAGGGGCGCCTGATCAACTCCGCCAACGACTTCGCCGAGGCAGCGCTCGAAGAGGCGCTGATCGCCGTCGTCGCCGGCGAGGACTTCGGCGGCCGGGGGCGCAACTGCGTCCGCATCTCCTTCGCCTGCTCGGAGGAGCAGATCGAGAAGGGCATGGAGCGCATGGGCGCGCTGATCGCCTCGCTCAAGTGACGTTCTCTACGAGCCGCGCGGCGCCTCGGGTTCGGCGGGAGTGACGCCGCTGATCCAGGCTTTGCCGCCCATGCGGATCAGCCCTGCCGGTCGGCCCATCTCTTCAAGCTCGAGCAACAGCTCGTCGTCGTTGACGATCACCCCCGCCCAGTCCGTGCGCGAGCGCATCGTGATCCGAGCCGCGGCGGCAGGATCCGTCTCCACCGCCTCCCATCCCGGCGCGGCGGCCTGCTGCACGTCCTCCGGCGGTGAAATCGGCGCCGGCGTGTTGTTGGATCGGTTGATGATGCCCAGGATCACGACGAGCGGCGCCACGATCTTCGCACCCCACGCCGTCCGCCGCTTGATGCGCCGGCGCTTGGCGCTGCGCGCGACTTCGCCGCGGAGGGGCCCGAGCATCGCATCGCGCCTCGCCTCGCCGTCCGCGCTCAGCGGTTCGAGATGGTCGTGGCGCTCATTCATGAGGTTCCGACCCCGTGCGCTCCGCGGTCCGCAGCGCCCGCTCGATCCGACCGTGCGTCGCGCCGGGCTTGAGCCCGACGGCGCGTCCGATGGCCTCCAGCGTCATGCCGCGCCCGTAGCGCAGATGCAGCAGGTCCGCCTGGGATTCGTCGAGGCCGCGCATCGCGGCGTGCAGCTTCGCGATGCGCTCGTCCAGCTCGCGTGCTTCCGGCGCCTGCTCGCCCCTCGCGGCGCCCGCCTCGCGCCGTCGGCGCCGGCGCTCCTTGCGGAGATGGTCGTACGCGCTCGTCCGCGCCACCCGCGCGATCCAGCCGTCCAGCACGGCCGCGTCGTCGATGGTCTTCATCCGCCGGATCATGCGCACGAACGCCTCCTGCGCGATGTCGAGGCAGTCCTGCTCGGGCAGCCCCGTCGCGCGGCGGACGAGCGCGTAGACGTAGTCGAACCGCGCCCTGTAGAGCGTCGCGAAGGCATCGGCGTCGCCCCGCGCGATCGCGCGGGTGAGGACGCCGACGTTCGAAAGGTCCAACCGAGAGCCCATGACGCTGCGAACACGGTACTACTCCGACGCCTCCGCGGTCTCGATCAGCGCCTCGATGGTCCGGTTGAGCGCATCCACCTGCTCCGCCGTCCCGTGGAAGAGCAGCAGCATCGTCTCCTCGTGGTACCGGATCTTCGGCGGGGGCGAGGTCATGTTCGTCGCGGCCTCGATCGCCGACAGCACATCCTCGATCTTGAGCGGCTTGGTCCGCTGCTGGCTGAGCACACCCGCGAGACTCTGGACGATCGTCTTGTTGGAGTTTCCTTCCTGATGCCCAGCTTGGAGTTGAAAGACCGCCTCCGTTGACCCGAGATTCTTGATGCTCCGAATGCGCAACCACGACATCCCTCTCATCGCGTCGCCCGACTCCTGGTACACGACCCCAATCGCTGCCTCGGTTGTCACGTCCCGAAGTTGAATCGGCGGCATCGGAAACAGGGCCGCGTCCGGCGGCACAACGATGTTGGCCTCGGGGTGGGCAGCTCGGATGGATTCCACATACTCGCCGACCGTTCCTCCGGCAAAGTCCAGACTGAACCGCGTCGGCTCCGGCGCCATCGACCTTTGGCGGTTCTGCTCGGCTTCCTGCACCTGCAGCGCTCGCTCCATCTGAGCGGCCTGCTCGAGTTGCGCCGCCCGCTCGGCGCGAAGCTGATCGCGCGGACTCTGCTGCGCGCCCGCCATCCCCCCACCCCACACCAACCCCGCCATCGCCGCCATCAACAGTGCCTTGCGCATCGCGTTCTCCTTGATCCATCGCATCCGCGGCGACCCCGCCGCTCGAACCCCCATACGACGCCCACCCACCGCTTTCGCGCCGCCGGAAGAAAAAGTCGCCGGTCCGGGTATAACGCCCGTCCACGATCAGGAGCCCGACATGCCCGCCGCGAAGAAGAAGGCCGCCAGGAAGAAGACCCCGAAGAAGAAAGCCGCCCGCAAGGCCGCGGCGCCGGACACGCTGGCCGGAATCTCCTCCGAAGCCGTCGAGAACGGCACCGGCGAATCCTGGGCTCACTGGCTGCGCGTCCTCGATCGCCTCGGCGCCGAGAAGATGGCCCACAAGGAGATCGCCGTCATCCTCCACGACGGCCACGGCCTCTCCGGATGGTGGGCGCAGATGGTCACCGTCGGCTACGAGCAGGCCCGCGGCCTGCGCGTGCCCGGGCAGAAGGCCGACGGGTTCAGCGCGAACGCCAGCCGCACCATCGCGGCGCCCGTCGAGCGCGCCTTCACGATGATCGCCAACTCCACCGGACGTCGGCAGTGGATCGGCGTCCCCGAATCGACGTTCGAGGTCACCAAGGCCACGCCGACCAAGAGCGTGCGCATCGCGTGGAAGGGCGACACGCGCGTCGAGATCAATCTCTACGCCAAGGGCGCGAATAAGTGCATGGTGCAGGTCCAGCACAACAAGCTGCCCGACGCCGAGCAGGCCGAGCGCGCCAAGAAGTTCTGGGGCGCCGCGCTCGACATGCTCCGCGGCAAGCTCGAACTCTGAACCGGTGTGGCAGAAGCGAGGGGCGCGCCCGTCAGGCGTCGCCCCCCGCGCCCAGTCGCGTGCTTCATCCTCCCGCGACGTGCGTCTTCGTGATCTCGTTCATCGCTCGCGCCGGCGCTTCACCGCCACCAGCAGCGCCACGCCCGCGAGCGCCGCGCCGCCCGGCGCCGGCACGGCGTTGTAGCCGAAGGTGATCGCCACGGCGCCGAAGAAGAGCGTGTCGTCCGAGACGCCGGTGAAGTTGTCCGCGATCCACGCCTGCCCACTCGAGAAGAGACTCGGCAGGTTGTCGATGTTCGCGAACGCCGCCTCCAGCCCGCCGAACGTGAAGCCCAGCGTGAAGTCCGGGCTCGAGAAGGGGCGGCGCGTCCCGGTCGCCTTGCCGTCCGCGGCGAACACGCCGCACAGCCCGAGCATGTCGCCGGGCGAGTCGCCCACGACCATGTTGAACCGCTGCGCGCCGAAGTCCGTCGCGATCGGCTCGCTCATCGCCCAGGCGTACCGGGCGAAGTTGCCCGCGCCCTCGTTGGTGAATCCGTCCACCGCGGCGTTGTACGTCAGCGGAACGGCCGCCTCGATCCGCGCATCGAGCGCGAGCGCCACGTTGAGCCCCGCGCCCGCCCCGGCGCCGACGCCGGCCTTCGCCGGCATGCGGTCCTCGCCGCGCCAGTATTGATCGAACCGCGTTCCTCCCATCGTCACCGAGCCGTTGTGCCCCCAGATCGTCGCGTTCGGGAACGCCTGCGTCCATTCGTTGCGGAGCTGGCCGCACGCCTGGAACACCACGTGCGTGTACTGCTGGCGGACCGCCAGCGGCACGTTGTCGATCACGTCCTGCGCCGAGACGTACTCGCCGTCGCCGACCTTGATCTGCGCGGCGAACGTGCCGTTCTGCCGCTTGATGCCGTGCCCGCCGAAGAAGAACACCGTCTGGTTCGCCGTGTTGAGCGTGTTCAGCACGTTCTGGCGCGTCGGCGAGTTCTGCCGCACGAGCGTGTAGCCCTTCCCGAGGACCTGGTCCTGCGCCGTCCCGGCCAGCGCGCCGAGGTTCCAGTCGCCCCGCCAGGTGCCGTCGTGGCCCTGCACGACGTACGCTCTGCTGGCCGCCATCGCGCCGGCGGAGAGCGTCAACGCCGCGATCATCGCCGTTGCCCGAGTCGTCTGCCTGTTCATCGCCGTCCCCTTTCGTGGTGAGTGGTGCGTGCCCACCTCGTCAGCGACGACCGGTCCCCCCACTCACGCGAAATCCGCCGCGCCCCGGCGCGATCCTTGGATATACTCGCCCCATGCACTTCGACGCCCATCAGCCCGTGATCGACGATCTCGAGGCGCGGATCTTGACGATCCGCGACTCTCTTTGACCTCGATTCCAAAGCCACGAGACTGAAAGAGCTCGAAGAGAAGATGTCCGCTTCGGACTTTTGGGATCGCCCCGACGCCGCGCGTCAGGTGGTGGACCAGATGAAGCTCATCAAGGCGCAGATCGAGCCCGTCCTCGACTTCCAGTCGGACTACGACGACGCCTGCACCGCCTACGAGCTCGCCAAGGAAGCCGGCGACAAGGACCTCCTTGCCGAGGCCGACGAATCCCTCTTCCAGCTCCAGGGCCGGATGACGCAGATCGAGACCCGGTCGCTCCTCTCCGGCAAGCACGACCACCGCAACTGCTTCCTTACGATCTCCGCCGGCGACGGGGGCACCGAGGCCAACGACTGGGCCGAGATGCTCTTCCGCATGTACCTGAAGTTCTTCGACAAGCACCCCGAGTGGAAGATCGAGGAGCTCTCCATGCAGCACGGCATGGAGGTCGGCATCGACTCGGTCACCCTCAAGGTCTCCGGGCCCTTCGCCTACGGCATGCTCGCCTGCGAACGCGGCACGCACCGCCTCGCGCGCGTCTCGCCCTTCAATGCCCAGGGCAAGCGCCAAACCTCCTTCGCAACCGTGGACGTCGTCCCCGAGATGGACGAGACCAAGGTCGTCATCCCCGCCAGCGAGATCGAGGTCACCGCCTTCGCCCGCTCCAGCGGCCCCGGCGGCCAGAACGTCAACAAGGTCGCCTCCGCCTGCCGGCTGGTGCACATCCCCACCGGCATCATGATCGTCTCCTCCACCTACCGCGATCTCGGCCAGAACAAGTCCCAGGCCCTCTCCATCCTCCAGGCCAAGCTCGAGCAGATCGAAGAGGAACGGCGCGAGGCCGAACTCAACAAGGTCACCGGCGGCGCCGTCGAACGCGGCTGGGGCACCCAGATCCGCTCCTACGTCATCTACGACAACCGCGTGAAAGACCACCGCACCGGGCACGAGGTCGGCAACCCGCAGACGGTGCTGGACGGCTGGCTGGACGACTTCATCGACGCCGAACTCAAGCGCAAGCGAAGAGCGGCGGCGGAGGCGGCGAAGGCGTAAGAATCGGAAGCCAACTCTGCGGCGGCGCAGCCGGTCGCCGTGGCGACAGTCCTCGACGAAGAGTTGGATCGTGTGGCCCGCGACTCGACACAACATGGAGGTCGTCATGCGTAGGACTTCCCGCCCCCTCCTTTTCACCACCACCCTCGCCCTCACCCTCCCTCTTGCCGCGTGCAACAACGCCGGCGAGGGCGCCCTTTCCGGCGCCGCGATCGGCGCGCTCTCCGGGCTCGCCATCGGCGCCATCACCGGCAACGCCGGCACGGGCGCGGCCATCGGCGCCATCGGCGGCGCGGTCGCCGGCGGCGTCATCGGCGACCAGAACCAGCGCCGAGACCGCGAGTCCGAACGCCCCGTCTACACGCCCCCGCCCTCCGACCACGCGCCACCTCCGCCGCCCCCGCCGCGACCCGTCGCTGATGCGGACCTCGAGCGCCAGAAGCTCGGCGCGTTCCGCGGCGACTGGGACGTCTCCGGCTGGATCATCCGCGACGACGGAACCCGCGCCGACCTCGACGGCGCCGCGTTCGCGCAGGTCGAGCAGAACTACTTCGTCACCATCGACTTCACCGACATGAGCGCCGACGACCGTGCGGAGGTCACCTCCGGCTCCTCCACGCTCGCCTACGAGCCCGGCGTCGGCTTCACCATGGTGAACCGCTTCTCGTCGAACCCCGCCCCGCTCTACTTCGTCGGCGAGGCCAGCGAGGACGGCACGCGCTTCACCTTCATCGAGACCATCAGCCGGACCAACCGCACGCCGCGCTCCTACGACGCCCGCAAGCTCGAGATCACCTTCTTCGGGCGCGAGACGTGGGACGCGAAGGTCTACCAGCGCGAAGAGACCGGCGACCGACTGATCGAGTCGCTGACGATGCGCCGGCGCTGATCCATCCACCGCAAAGAAAAAAACGCCGGCGTGCCCGAGGGATGCAGTGGGCAGGCCGGCGCCTGGTCGGACTCAAGAATCGCGGCGCCGCGCCAGCGCGTCCTGTGAATTGCGCGGCGCCGCGATGTTTTTGATCTCTCTACTCTCCGCCTGGATCTCTCTCAATGCGCTCCGTGCACCGGCACGTGGCGGCCTTCCGCCACGCCCAATGTCTCATCCAGGCAATGCTGGCAGCAGAACACCGTGCCGCCTTCTTCCACGCCGTGCCCGATCACCCTGCAACCGCAATGTCCGCAGCGCGGAGCCAGTTTCGCGATCGCGCACTCGAACGAATCGAACGTCCACGACTTCCCGTCGCGGTGAATCTCGAACGTATGGTCGTACTCGGCGCCGCAGGTCTCGCAGCGGGGCATGTCTCGTCTCCTTCCGTCGTCTTCCTTTCGGTCTGGATCGGGCGGGCGTTGTGGTGCGCCCGCCCGATCCATGCCGTGCGTCGTGTGAGGCGTTTCTCTTCCCGTGCGTGTGGCAGTGCGTAGATATTCGGACGGCGCGATGACCGATCCGTGAATCCGGCATGAACCTCGCCTCATTTGTCGCCCGCCATGGAAAAAGGCGGGCGCCCTCCCGGCCGCCCGCCCGAAGCTTCCTGCACGATCGCGCGTCTCAGCAGCCCTGCTGGCCGTAGTTGTCCAGCACGAGGTTCAAGTCCGCGAAGTTCACGACGCCGTCGCCGTTGATGTCGCCCGCGTGCTCGCCGAGCGGCCCGGTCGCGTTGAACGATCCGAGCACTTCGTTGAGATCGGCAAAGTCCACGGCATCGTCGCCGTCCGTGTCGCCGGGGCAGAACTGACGCAGCACGATCGTTGCGCCGAACACCGACTCGAACGCACCCGCCTCGCCGTGCACCCCGAGGCCCTCGGCGCCGGTGAACTCCACCACGCCGAACGTACGCGCCGAGAAGTCCACGCTGCGATCATCGCCCGGCGCGATGACCACCAGGTGCGATCCGGACGTCGAGCGCGGCAGCAGATCCACATCCTTGGACTCGTGCACGATCGTCAGGAACGATCCGACAGTTCCGCGCCGAATGCCGAGCTGGTGCCCGAGCTGCCCGTTCCTCGCCACGCCCGCCGCCGTGGTGACGGTCATGTCCGAAGTCCACTCGATCATCACCCGCACTGGCAGCCTGGAGTCGGTGTCGAGGAAATCCAGCGACACCACCGCGCGATCGTTCGGGTCGCTCGACGATCCGAACGAGCTGGCGCCGGTGTGCGAAGTCGATCCCTCGCTGACGCAGACCACCTCGACGCTCGGCGTGCCGTCGCCGTCCACGGTTACGACCTGCGTCATCGTCCCGGATGTGATCGACGAGGGTCCGGCGTCCGCCGCGGCCAGATCGATCGACATGCCGAAGTCCACCACGTCGCTGCCGGTGTCGAACGGCGCAAGGAAGAAGTCACGAAAGTCCGTGTTCGCCGCGTTCGGCGGTGCGCCGTTCAGCCCATTCCCCACGAACAGCACGCCGTACACGACAAAGCCGGTTCCGGAGGCCGTCGGCGCGTCGACGCTCCAATGGACGCCGCCCGCGGCCACTGCGCCCGATGCGACCATCGCCGCGCCTGCGGACATGAGATTCCTCAGCATCGCCAGTCTCCTTGTCAATCCCACGAGCTTCGTTCCGCGGCGCCGCGACGCGCCGTCCGAGCGACCAACCCGCGCCCCCGCGTTGGTTATTCCCCATCTTGCCAGTCCACCGCTCCGCGGCGGCGCATGGACCCACTTTTTGTGCTCGACCACCGCGACGAACCCTTGACTGACCGGCCGGTCTGAGCGACCTTACGGACTCGACGATCGGACACAGCGATCCTCGCCCGCCCCGGCGGCGCGGTCGCCAGCGGCATGGGACCTTCGCGATCCCGACTGTGTTTCGAATCGCCCGATCGGGCCGTCGGCGCGCTGCGCCGCGCCCTGGACAACGCCATTCGCGAGCCGGCGGACCTCCGCCCGCTCGTTCCCGCCGTCGAACGTGGAGGAGCGTTCGGCGGCGGTTTTCATAGCGCCCGGCGGCTTTCCGTGCCGACCCGCTGATTCTTCTTGCCCCGATCCCCTTCCTATCGGAACATGAGTCGTGTCGAGCCCGCCGCCGTAGGTCGGGCGCGACATTCGCTCCGGCGCGGACGCGAGCCCGGCGCTGCCGCCCACGCTTGTGGGGTTCAACCATCATGCAAGAGTTCGAACGAGCCGGTTCACTGGTCCGTGGTCACACCATGGCGTGCCTGGCCGCCACGACGCTCCTGGCGTCCGGCGCACGCGCCGGCGAGACAGGCGCGGCCGCCATCGACGCCGCGCTCGCACGCTCGCCCATGTGCTTCCCTGCGGACATGACCCGCGAGGAAATGATCGACGCCATCCGGCGCTACAACCTTCTCCCGCCGGCGCAGCTCGAGGTCATCGACGGTCTTCGCTTCACCCACGACACCTTCGTGTGGGAAGGCGATCCGCCGAACATCGGCCCCGCCGCGCAGGCCGCGCGCACCGTGCTGACGTACTCGTTCCCCGCCGACGGCGCCCAATGGGGGCTCGCGGCGATCGACCCCGCATCGGTCCAGCCTAACGCGCTCAACGCGGAGCTCGTCAACGAGTTCGGCGACCTCGACCTCGGGCGCGAGTACATCCGCCAGGCGCTCGCCGCATGGTCGCGATGGTGCGGCGTGTTCTACCGCGAGATCCCCGACGACAACTCGCCGATGGACCAGGTCACGCAGCACCTCCCGCTGCAGCGCGGCGACATCCGCATCGGCGGCGGGCCCGTCCCCAACTCGCCATATCTCGCCTACAACGCGTTCCCCAGCGGCCTCGGCGGCCCCACCGTCGGCGGCGGGGACATGTTCATCGACACGCTCTCCTTCAACTTCCTCAACTTCAGCAATCCCTCCAACAACTACCGCTACTTCCGCAACGTCATGGCGCACGAGCACGGCCACGGCCTCGGACTCTTCCACGCCGTGCCCTGCAGCCAGTCGAAGCTGATGGAGCCCCAGGCCGTCACCGGCGTGGACGGCCTCTCCATCGACGAGATCCGCGGCGGCGCGCGCAACTACAACGACCGATTCGCGCCAAATCACACCGCCAACAGCGGTTTCTACATCGGCACGCTCACGGTTCCCGGCCCGGTCCCGGGCTCGTTCACGCCGATCTCGTGGGGCGCGCGCCGACTGGCGCTCAACGGCGCCGCCGGACCCAACAACACCGGCTCCGACTGGTTCCAGTTCGACACCCAGGCCGACATCCCGGGCTTCTCGATCGTCGCCGGGCCCGTCGGCGGGATCTACGACACCGGCGCCCAGACCACCGGCTGCAACGGCGCGGTGAACACCGTGAACGCCGACATCATCGGCGACCTCGAGATCGAGCTCATCGAGCTCAACAGCGGCAACACCTGGATCTCCAGCTCGACGGGCCCCGGCGGCACGGAGACGATCGCCGTGCCCGTGCTCTCCGCGGGCATCTACAACCTGCGCATCACCGACATCGGTCCGACGTCGGGCGATCAGGTCCAGCTCTATGACCTCGGCATCTTCGCCGGAACGCCGCTGCCGCCGACGTCGTTCCCCGGCATCAGCAAGCGCTGCCGCGGCGCCGCGCCGTGCTGGTTCCTCGGCGACATCAACTCCTCCGCCAACGATCCCAACGCGACCATCATCGGCTACGAGTGGGACCTCGATGGCGACGGCGTCTTCGAGACCATCGGCCCTGCGCAGCTCCCCTTCGTCTACCCGTCGTCCGCCGGCTACAGCGTCGGCCTGCGCGTCATTGACTCCAACGGCATGACCGACGAACGGCGCATGCACGTCACCGTGCACGACTCAATCACCATGGTCAATTCGATCACGCCCGCGTTCGGCTATCTCGGTCGGACCGCGTCGGTGCAGATCGACGGCGCCAACTTCCTGCTGCCCAGCACGACGCTCAGCTTCTCCGGAACGGGCATCCAAGTTGTCGCCGCGGGCGCGAGCAACGCCCTGGGCACGACCCTCGGCGGGTTCCTCTTCATCGACCCCTCCACGCCGCCGGGCTTCTACGACGTGCGCGTGACCAACACCGAGGGCTCGGACACGCTCGTCGGCGCCTTCCAGGTCCGCTGCGTCGGCGACCTCAACGGCGACAACGTCTTCAACTTCGCCGACCTCAACATCCTGCTCGGGGTTTACAACCAGACCATCCCCGGCCACCCCGCGGACCTCGACCAGTCGGGAACGATCGACTTCGCCGACCTCAACATCCTGCTCGGCCTGTTCAACCAGACCTGCTGAACCCGCGCCGGCCGCTCCGGTCGCCCTCGGCCCGCCGAATCCCGCTTCGGC
The DNA here is from genome assembly GCA_041940385.1 of Phycisphaerales bacterium. Lineage (GTDB taxonomy): Bacteria > Planctomycetota > Phycisphaerae > Phycisphaerales > UBA1924 > JACVCK01. The sequence goes on from JBGTSD010000046.1 coordinate 13,479, forward strand.
GGGTTTTTGCTTGCCAATCCACCTCATTCCGGTAGTCTGGCGGTCGCAAGGGAAGAAACGATCGGGCCCGCACGCCCGGTGGTTCTGGAGCAGAAGGAGATCAGAGCAATGACTCGTGGCGTTCTCTCGTCGTGCATCGCGCTCGCGCTCGCCGTCCCCGCGGCCGCCGGCGTCGTCACCGTCCAGACCGAGATCGAGATCAACTACGACGTGGACAAGTACGAAGGCCGCGTCCACGCGATGAACCTGGACGTCAACTCCGACGGCGTCGACGACGTGGGCTTCGGCTTCCGCTGGGACAACATCGAGTGGGCCGCGATCGCCGGCGGGCCGTGGGACAATCCGAACGACCAGTTCCCCTCGATCACCCCCGGCGCGCTCGGCGTCGTCACCCACGGCGGCGGCTCGCCGTTCAGCGGCTCGTTCCTCGCGCGCCGCTTCGGCCACGGCAGCGTCATCACCAACGACCTCGCCGGCGACCTCTCCTACGGCGACGAGGTCTTCCTCGCCGAGGAGCACTACATCCCGCCCGCGAGCAGCGAACGCAGCGGCGACTGGATCGGCGCGCCCGTCAACGGCAACAAACGCCGCGGCTTCGTCGCCTTCGCCTTCCTCATCCCCAACAACTCCGAGAGCGAGCCCTTCCACTGGGGCTGGGTCGATGTCACCGTCGATCACGCCGACCCGTTCAACGGCTACATCCGCATCCACGGCTGGGGCTACGAGACCGACCCCTTCGCCGCGCTCTCTCCCTTCCCGATCCCCTCCCCCGGCGGGAGCGCGCTCATGCTGATCGGCGCGACGGTGATGGTCGGGAGACGGCGTTCAGCGGTGCGGTAAGCTTTCCTGTGTGACATCCCAGGTCGATGCAGGGCCGGACGCCCAGGACATTGAACAGAACGACCTCTCCATCGCCGCGGAGAACTACGCCGCGGCGCGCCACGGCATCGAGGTCGCCTGGAGTCTGAGCACCGGCTGCATGGTCTTCGGCTATGCCTGTCTGATCCTCGTCGCCGGCGCCGCGATCGGGCTTATCAATCTCGCCATCCTCGGTCCAGTCCCCTTCTACGCGCTCTCGGTCGCGCTGATTCTGCTGTCCATCGTTGTCGCTGGCTGGCAGAAATGCGTTGTGATGGACGCCGATGGCGGCATCTGGCTCCAGCACCGATACCTCGCGGCCCCTGTCCGCACTCGACTGATCGCCGCGCCCCACGAGGACGTCGAACTTCGCGTCATCAAGCACGGCGGCATGCCGGAGACGTCGGACGTGGACATTCGCTGGGAGGTCGAACTCGTCGCCCCCGCCCACGGCCAGCGCATCCGGATCCACATGCAGCGGTCCGACGCCGTGCACGAACGACGAGCGCTCCGGAAAACGCTGAACTGCATGCGCCGCGTGCGCCGAGCCACAGGCCGCATTTACGACGGCGATGCGCTGACGCGCGACGAGACCCTCTAGACGCCAGCAAAGGGCCCGATCAGCGTCCGCACTCCGGGCAAACCGGGGATCTGGTCTCGTAGTCGAGCTGGTAGCCGCACCAGGTGCATTGCCTCCGAGTGAGTCGCCGGCGCCAGCGCGCCAACAAATACGCACGCCTACCGAAGAGACCGAGCGAAATCAAGGCTGTTCCGGCCAGCAGCACACGGTTACTGAAGTGGAATATCTCCGGCCAAAGCAGTTCAGTCGTCGTCGGACGCATTCTGCTCAATCGAGCTGTGGCCATTCTCCTCAGCATTTCTTCGCTGCCTTGCAGCCTCATTTCGATGAACGGCTGGGCCGCCTCCAGAATCTGGTTGTCCGTATAGCCCATCTGCTGCAATGGCTCGTGATAGCTGCACGTTGCCGTGAAACGTGCGGCGAATCTCACGCCGCGCCACTCGATCCACTCGGGCCAAATCATCACATGAATGTCACCGTGGAATGCCTGTACAAGCATCCCATCCTCCCGATACACTATTGCCTGAACTTTGAATCGTCTCTCCGGGTGCACTAGGGGTCCATGCCCAAACTGGGGCTTGACACCCATCGGCCATTGAAAACCGATGTCTGTCCACAACCGCCCTTCGCTCGCCCACAGTGGAACAAAGACAGAGAGGGGCAACGCCAGTTCACGTATTGAACGCGTCCGTCCGAGCGCGACAAACTCTGCGCTACTCACGATGGCGACGATGAGCCAAAGAGCAGCCCAGCGCATCCTTGGCTGTCTCGCACTCCGTTGCCCCACAGTGAACTCCTACAGAATCCGCGTCGCCCTTGGATAGCTCCCCAGCACGCTCAGCTCGACACAGTGCTTGGACGCCTCTTCGAACGCGCCGCGCATCCGGGGGTCGTCGCGATGGCCCTGCGCGTCGATGAAGAACGTGTACGTCCAGTTCACGCGCCCGCTCGGGCGCTTGTCGATGTGCGAGAGATTGATCCCCGCGTTCTGGAACACCGTCAGCACCTCAACCAGTGCGCCGGGCTTGTCCGCCGTCTGGAACATGATGGACGTCTTGTCGTCGCCGCTGGGCTGCGCGCGCTCGCGCGAAAGGATGAAGAACCGGGTGATGTTGTTGGGGTTATCCTCGATCTTCTCGAAGAGCGCATCGAGCCCGTGGATCTTCCCGGCGAGCGCGCCCGCGATCGCCGCGTCGCCGCAGTTGGCGTCGCGCTCCGCGCACTGTCGCGCCGTGATCACCGCCTGGCTCGTGCTCGCCGCGGGGACCAGCTCCGCCTCCGGGAACTGCGTGCCCAGCCAGCGCCGGCACTGCTCGAACACCTCGGGCTTGCTGTGAATCCGCTTGATCGACTCAGGCGGGCATCCTGCGAACAGATTGTGGTGCACGTTCAGCAGCGCTTCCGCGTAGATCGTCAGCTCCGCGCGCGCCTCGCGGAACGCGTCCAGCGTCTCGACGATCCCGCCCCCCGTCGAGTTCTCGATCGGCGCCAACCCATAATCCACATGCCCGCGCCGGACCTCCGTGAATACGCCCTCGATCGTGTGCACATCCTGAAACTCGACGCTCGACCCGAAGTGCGCCGTCGCCGCCTGATGACTGAAGCTCCCCGCCGGGCCGAGGTACCCGATCCGCAGCGGCCGCTCCAGCGCAAACGACCCGCTCATCAGCTCGCGGAAGATCGCCTCCACCGTGCGCTTCGGCAGCGGACCCGTCGACGCGTCCAGCACCTTCTTCAGCACCGCCGACTCGCGATGCGGCGAATAGATCGGCACACCCTTCGCGCGCTTGTGCCGGCCGACATCCACCACGATCTGCGCGCGCTCGTTCAGCAGCTCGATCAGCCGCCGATCGATCTCGTCGATCCGCCGGCGCAGCGGCTCGAGGTCCGCCGGGATCGGCGCCGAGGCCTCGCCGCTATCCGGGCTCTGTTCGGGATGGTCCTGATCGTTGGAGGACGACACGCCCGCCATCATCGGCCCTCCAAGGCCGAATCGCCACTCCCGGCGTGAACGCCGCCACATTCTGGGGCCCTCGGTCGCAATCCGAGCCCCCGGACGCCGATCAATAATGCGAAAGGGAGACCCAACCGGCATGTGCGCTACCGACTTCACCACCGACCCCCTGGGCACGCTCCTGAGCGTGACGTCCATGGAGTCCGTGCGCGAAGGCGCCGACCGCGCGATGGCCTTCCTGAACGACAACCCCTGGGCGCCGACCGCCGCCGCGGGCCTGCTCGTGGTCATCGGCCTTTCGCTCTGGTTCGCGGGTGCGCGCATCGCCAAGCCGGCGATGATCGCCACCTTCGCCATTGCCGGCGTCATCATCGGCGGCGCCATGGCCCGTGCGCTCGACGCCGATCCCTTCTGGATCTGGACACTCGCGGGCGGCGCGCTCGGCTGCGTCACCGGCGTGATCGTCTTCCGCCTCGCCGTCGCCGGCGTCATCGCCGTGGTCCTCGCGCTCGCCGCGCCCGCGACCGCCGCGATCACCCAGGACATCGACCTCATCCCCGAAGAGACGCGCCTCGCCACGATGGACAGCGCCCGAACGGCGTTCGCGACGCCGACCGTCGAAGAGGCCGAGGCGATGCACGACTCCGACTCGCTCACCGCCGTCGCCGTCGGGCGCGCCCGCTCCTTCGCGGGCGACGTCGCCCATGAGGCCGCCGCGGCATGGAGCGGCATGTCCGACCGCGATCAGGTCATCATCGCCGCGACCGCGCTCGGCGGCGCGCTGCTGGGCCTTGCGATCGGCCTCTTCTGGCCGGGCGCCTCCGCCGCGATGGTCACGAGCGCCCTGGGCGCCGCGATCTGGGTCCCCGCGGGCTTCGCGCTCCTCGGCAGCTCCGGCTGGGCCGCGTCGCGCTGGGTCCCGCAGAGCGGCATGACGATGCTCGGCGTGTGGCTCGGCGCAACCGTCGTCGGCACGATGGCGCAGACCGCGCTGCTCACCCGCAAGCGCATGAAGACCCGCGTGGTGCACGTCCACCACGAGGCGCAGCCCGCCGCGCAGGCCTGATCCTTTCGCTTACTCCGTCGCGCTCGTGACCGTCGTCGCCGACGGCTGCGGCGCCGCCGCGTCCGACACCTGGCCCGTCGAGACGGCCCGGCTCGTGGCCCGATGCAGCGATGCAAACGCGAGCGGCAGGAGCACGACACCGACCGCCGACACCACGCAGGCGAGCACGCGCCCTCGCATCGGCGTCAATCGTCCCGGCTCGCGCCGCGCATCCGCCGGCTCGAACATCGCCGCGGCGATGATCCGCAGGTAGTAGTACGCCGCGATCGCGGAGTTCAAACCGAGAATCACCACCAGCACGATCTCGCCCGCCGCGATGCCGCTCGTGAAGAGCAGCAGCTTCGCCCAGAACCCCAGCAGCGGCGGCATGCCCAGCAGCGAGATCACGCAGAGCACCATCGCCCAGCCGACCAGCGGGCGCGTCGCGCACAGCCCGCGGAGGTCCTCGAGCGTCTCGAGCTCCACCGACTCATCCTCGCCGCGACCGCGCTCGATGCACGCCAGCACGCCGAACGCGCCGACGTTCATCACGCCGTAGCAGAGCATGTAGAACAGGATCGCGCCCAGGCCGTTCTGGAAGACGCCGCCGTCGCCCGGACCGGCGATCAGCCCGACCATCATGTAGCCCGAGTGCGCCACCGACGAGTACGCGAGGATGCGCTTCACGCTCGTCTGGAGCGTCGCCAGCACGTTCCCCACCGTCATCGTCGTCGCCGCAATCACCCACAGCATCACGCGCACCGAGTCCGGCAGGGCGCCGTCCACCCAGCCGACCGTCGAGACGATCAGCATGAGCGACAGGAACCCCGCCATCTTGGGCGCGAACGCCAGGTACGCCGCCACCGGCGTCGCGGCGCCCTCGTAGACGTCCGGCGTATAGAAGTGCATCGGAACCGCCGCGACCTTGAAGCACAGCCCCAGGATCGACAGCGTGATCCCCGCGAGCCCGATCGGACCCAGGCCCTGCGACGAGAACGTCGCCGCGATCTCCACCAGATTCGTTGTCCCCGTCGCCCCGTACAGCATCGCGAAGCCGTACAGGAAGATCGCGGCGCCGAGCGCGCCCAGGAAGAAGTACTTCACGCCCGCCTCCTGCGCCCGCAGCCGGGGCGAGGACATCGCGACCATGATGTACGTCGGCAAGCTCGTCAGCTCGAGGGCCAGGAACAGCCAGATCAGATCATCCGCCGTGGCGCAGAGCATCACGCCCGTCAGCGAGAACAGGAAGAACGCGTAGAACTCGCCGCGCGTCGCGCGGATCGGATCAAACGCCGCGCCGCGCGCCAGTCGCGCCTCGTAGTCCCGGTCCACCGTGCCCGCGAGCAGCAGGAGCAGCAGGAACCCGACGCCCGCGATCGTCGCCTTGGCGAAGCCGAGCATCCCCGGCAGCAGCCCATCGCCCATCGGCGAGTTCAGCGCCAGCACGAACGCCACGATCGTCCCCAGCGCGGTGATCCACGCGCTCGCGCGTCGCGCCGCGGCGGACTTGCTCAGACCCACGATCATCACCACGCACGTCGTGACGAAGAGCGCGATCTCCGGGTGCAGCAGGGCGAGCTTCTCGATCATCGCGACTCACCCTCCGACTCGACCACGCCCGCCACCGCCGTCATCCCCGCACGGACTTCCTCGACCGCCGCGAGATTCGCCGCGACCGGGCCCTCGAGCGGCTGCAGCGCCAGCTTCGGGTACAGCCCGAGCACGAGGCACAGCGCCGCCAGCGGCGTCAGCACCGCGATCTCCCGCATCGACAGATCCACCGGCAGAGCGCCGTGATGTCCCTCGTCGTGGCCGTGCCCATGACCGTGCGGCTCGCGCAGCGGCCCGAACACCACCTTGCCGACCATGTACAGGAGATAGATCGCCGACACGATCATGCCCGTCGCCGCAATCCCGCCGAACCACGGACCCAGCGGCCCCGTCGTCCCGCCCACGCCCCACGTCGCGCCCGATTGGAACGCGCCCATGAGGCAGAGGATCTCGCCGACGAAGCCGTTGAGCCCCGGCAGGCCCACCGACGACAGCGTGAAGAACACCATGAAGAACGCCCACACCGGCATCCGCGCCGCCAGGCCGCCCAGCTCCTGCATGGAGCGCGTGTGGTAGCGCTCGTAGATCATGCCGATGCAGAAGAAGAGCGCGCCGGTCGAGAGGCCGTGGTTCAGCATGTACATCACCGAACCGGCCGAACCGACCTCGTTCAGCGCGAACAAGCCCAGCACGCAGAAGCCCAGGTGGCTCACCGACGAGTACGCGACCAGCTTCTTCACGTCGCGCTGCACCCAGCAGATCAGCCCGGCATAGAGGATGCCGATCACGCAGATCACGCCGATCGCCGGGGCGTACTCGACCACCGCCGCGGGCGTGAACGGCACGACGAAGCGGTACAGCCCGTACGTGCCCAGCTTCAGCAGCACGCCCGCCAGCACGACCGAGCCCGCCGTCGGCGCCTCGGTGTGCGCGAGGGGCAGCCACGTGTGCACCGGGAAGAGCGGCGTCTTGACCGCGAAGCCCGCGAGCATCGCCGCGAGGACCCACGCCTGCTCGGTCGGGGACATCGCCCGCGCCGCCTTCATCAGCGTGTCGATCGAGAACGACCACGTCCCGGCGCCCGCGTCGTTCGGGATCATCTGCGTCGCGTTGAACCACACGACGTAGACCAGGCCCGCGAGCGTCATCATCGAGCCGGTGAACGTGTACAGGAAGAACTTCACCGACGCCGCGCGCCGATTCGTGCTGCCGAAGAGCGCGATCAGCACGAACATCGGCACCAGCGTGAACTCGAAACAGAAGTAGAACGTGACCAGGTCCCGCGCCACGAAGACGCCGACCATCGGCGCCTGCAGCGCCAGAAGCCACGCGTAGTACGTCCGCACCCGGTCCGTCACCGCGCTGAACGAGCCGAACACGCACAAGGGCGCCAGCAGGCCCGTCAGCAGGATCAGCATCATCGACACCGCGTCCACGCCGAACGCCAGCGTCACACCGCCCCCGCCGTCCCCGCCGCCGATCGGAATCTGCGAGGCGTAGTAGAAGTGCGGCGCCTCGTTCCACGGGAACGCCAGGCCCAAAATCACCGTCAGCCCGAAAAACGCGAGCGACGCCGCGCCCGCGATCCGACGCGACTGCGCCGCCGGCGCGCCGGCGATCGCCAGCGCCGCCAGCACCGGAATCAGCAACGTGAGCAGCAGCGCCTGCGCCATTACGACACCGCCCAGACGACGATGAGGAGGAACACCAGTCCGCCGGCCATGCCCGCGGCGTACGAATGCAGCAGCCCGTTCTGACTCGGCCTCATCCCGGAGCCCACGCCCCTGGGCGTCAGGCCCGCGAGATTCACCAGGCCGTCCACGATCAGCTTGTCGATCACGTGGAACACGTTCGACAGCACCCACAGCGGCTTGACGATGATGAAGTCGTACAGCTCATCCACGAGCCACTTCTGCTGCGCCCAGCGGGCGATCGGGCCCAGCGCCGGCAGCAGGCCGTCCGCCGCCGACACCGCCGCGCTCTTGCGGCCACGGTAGTGCAGCAGCCAGGCGACGCCGATGCCGATCACGCCGATGATCGCCGACACGTAATACATCACCTTGTGCGGGTCCATCCCGAGGAACGTGCCGTGCGCGACGTGATGCGCCGCGTCCGCGCCCGCTCCCGGCGCCTCGTGCTCGCCCAACGGCGCCGCGGGGTCGCGCACCGCCTCGGCCCCGTGCGAGAGCGAGTCCAGACCCGCGAAGTGCGCCGTCGAGTGGTGCACCATCGTGCCCACCCAGCCGTGGTCGGGCTTGTAGACGAAGTACGTCAGCGCCGCGAGCACGCTCGCGATCGCCAGCGTCGCCAGCACCGTATTGATCGCCCACTTCGGCGGGTGCGGGTGGAACTCGCCGTGACCGTGCCCATGGCTCGCGTCGTGCTTGTGGTCGTGGCCGTGATGATCGTCATGCCCATGGTCATCGTGACCATGCGCCTCATCGCCCGGCTCGTAGAACTTCGGCCCCACGAACACGCGGAAGAACACGCGGAACGTGTAGTACGCCGTCAGGCCCGCCGTCAGCAGCAGGATCCAACCGACCATCGACGCGCCGCCGATCACGCTCTCGGGCGTGACGAACGTCTCCGCGAGGATCATGTCCTTCGAGAAGAAGCCGGCCGTGAAGGGGAAGCCCGCGAGATTCAGGCAGCCGACCAGCATCGCGATGCCGACGATCCCCCAACCCTTCATGAACGCCACGCCCGACAGTTTGCGGAGGTCGAGCTGGCCGCCGAACCCGTGCATCACGGCGCCGCAGCAAAGGAAGAGCGTCGCCTTGAAGAACGCATGGGTGAACACGTGGAACGCGGCGCCGACGCTCGTCAGCACGCCCAGGCCCGCGAACATGTAGCCGAGCTGCGACACCGTCGAATAGGCCATGATCCGCTTGATGTCGAACTGGGCCATGCCGATCGTCGCCGCGAGCAGCGCTGTCAGCGCGCCCGTCCACGCCACGATCGTCAGCGCTGTGTGCGCCTCGTCGAGCAGGTACACCGGGTACATCCGCGCGATCAGGTACACGCCCGCCGTGACCATCGTCGCCGCGTGAATCAGGGCGGAGACCGGCGT
>JBGTSD010000047.1:0-22428 GCA_041940385.1 Phycisphaerales bacterium
GGGGGTTGAACTCGATCTCAAGCTCGTTGGCGAGGAACTGGCGCTCGAATTCGGCGTTCTCGCCGACGTACGAGCTGACCATCTTCTTGATCTGCCGGGTCTTGAGGAGCAGGCCCAGGCCCCAGTCGTCGACGCCGGCGTTGTTGGAGATGGCGGTGATGTTCTTCACGCCGGAATCGCGCAGGGCGATGATGAGCTGTTCGGGGATGCCGCAGAGCCCGAAGCCGCCGGCCATGACGGTCATGCCGTCGCGGATGACGTTGCGTTTCGCGAGTTCGGCGAAGACGGCGGCGGGGGTTGGGAAGACCTTGTTGATCATGGGGGGATGGTACCAGAGGGGGGCAGCAAAGCGGTAAGCAGCGAACGCAGATTCAGCCGGGCAGGGGGTTAGGATGGCGGCATGGGGTGGCGACGGCGGCTCCACGGCGACGGATGGCGGGCGGTGACGCTGCGCAGCGCGGCGATCTTTGTTTCCGTTGTCGCGGTGGTCCTCATCGTTCAGATCGTCGGCGCCGCACTCTTTCGAAATCCTGATGAAACGCTGCGACTGCCCTCGTGGTGGCTTGGTCAAGCAGCGACCGCGGCTTTCGGCGGTGTGATCGGAGCCGTGTGCTATTTCTCGTACGTGATGCATCGACCGCGCATCGGAATCTGTCCGCGATGCCGGTACAGCCTGCAAGGCTTGCCGATGGAGGTTGATCGATGTCCGGAGTGCGGGTCGCTGCTCGTGCATGATCCGAAGCATGTGCAGCGGAACCGCGAACGTCGCTAAGTGGTTCGCCGCCGGCGCCAGGACTGAATGGGGGCGCTGTCCGGGGGCGGCGCTCGCTGCGCGAGCTTCGCCCCCGGCTATCCCGGCTCGCCGGGACCGCGTTGCGGCGAAGAGGGCGAAGTCGCACACCGAGATGTGACTTGAAGAGCACCGACCACGGAAGCCGTGTTCGGTGGCACGGGAATCTGACTCCCACGCCATCCGACTCTTCGTCGAAGACTCCTTAGAGTCGGCTTCCGGGGGTCACGCCGGGGTTTCGGAGTCGGGCGTGGGTGTGGGCGCGGCGGTTTGTGGGGGGCGGAGGGAGCCGCAGATGCGGGCGTAGGCGGCGGTGAACTCGGCGCCGAGGAGGAAGATCAGCGCGGAGTAGTAGACCCAGAGGAGGATGATGATCACCGAGCCCGCGGCGCCGTAGACGCTGGCGGTCGTGCTGCGTCCGAGGTAGAGGCCGACGAGCGCCTTGCCGAGCGTGAAGAGCGCGGCGTTGATCATCGCGCCGATCCAGGTGTCCTTCCATGCGGGGCGGACGTCGGGAAGGACCTTGAACATCGCCGCGAAGAGCGTGGTGATGACGGCGAAGGACACGACGACGTTGAGGATCTGGAGGAAGTTGATCGGGATGGGGATGTTGTCGCTGGCCCACTTGGCGACGGCGGAGAGGCCGGCGCTGATGACGAGCGAGGTCAGGAGGAGGAAGGCGATGGCGAGGATCATCGCGAGGGAGAGCAGGCGCGTCTCGAGGAGCTTCCAGATGGTGCGGAGACTGAGGCGCGGCGCGCGCGGCGCCTCCATGACGACGTTGAGCGCGGTGCGGATCTGGCTGAACACGGCGGTGGCGCCGACGAGGAGCGTGACGACGCCGATGATCGTGGGCAGGAGCCCGCCCCAGTTGGTGCTGACGCGCTCCATCATCGCGCGCACCTGCTCCGCGCCCTCGGCGCCGACGAGCTGCTGGATCTGGCTGAGGAGTTCTTCGCGGACGTCCTCGCGCTTGCGGAAGACGCGGTCGGCGACGGCGACGACGATGAGGAGCGTGGGGGCGAGGGAGAAGATGGTGTAGAAGGCGATGGCCGCGGCCATCTGGGCGCAGCGGTGGCGCGCGTAGCCGGAGAACGCGGCGCCGATGACCTTGAAGGCGTTGCGCAGGTGGGTCACGGAACCACCTTAGCGGGGGTCGTGGGGATAGTCGCCGGCGTCGGGGCTGCTGGTAGACTTCGCGGCTTCATTCTTCGTGAGGAGGTTCTGCGTGGACGAAGCAACGCCGCCGACCATGAGCACGGGTATGTCTCCGCATCGCGGGGGCATGGTTCTGACGCTGGGGATCCTGAGCATCGTGCTGAACGGCTGCCTGCCGATCGTGCCCCTGGTGCTCGGGTGGCTGGCGATGCAATACGGCAAGCAGGACATCGAGATGATGGATCAGGGGATGATGGATCCGACGGGCCGCTCGCTGGCGACGGCGGGGAGGATCTGCGGCATCATCGGGCTGATTTTCGGCTGCATCAACACGCTGCTGCTGGTGTTCTGGCTGGTGTTCTTCGTGCTGATGGGCGTGGCGGGCGGGATGGCGCCCTGAGGCATTGGGGCGGGGGCTATGATTCCGGAGTTAGGTGTTTTGACCCTGCCGGCGGGGCTTGTTCCCGCCCGGTTGTTTGCTCGTTTTGGAGGATTTTCCGATGACGACCTTCGCCAGCAAGCCGTCCGCGACGCCCAAGGCCGCAGATCCGCTGACGCTGATCGACGTCGATCACGTTCGTTTCTACGTGGGGAACGCGAAGCAGTCGGCGTACTTCTACGCGCACTGTTTCGGGTTCAACGTGGAGCAGGTTTCGGACCTGACGACGGGCAACCGGGAGAGCGCGCAGTACCTGCTGACGCAGGGGAACATCCGGTTCATTCTCGAGACGGCGCTGACGGACACGCACCCGGCGGGCAAGGACGTGCTGCAGTACGGCGACGGCGTGAAGGATGTGGCGTTCACGGTGTTCGACGCGGAGGCGGCGTGGAAGAAGGCGGTGGCGAACGGCGGCAAGTCGGCGATGGAGCCGCGGGAGATGAAGGACGACCAGGGGTCGGTCGTGACGGCGTCGGTGCACACGTACGGGCGCTGCGTGCACTCGTTCGTGGAGCGAAAGGGCGCGTACGCGTACGAGGCGATGAAGAAGGGCGGGGTGTTCGCGCCGAAATTCGCGAAGATCCCCCACTTCGCGCTGAACGACTACAACAAGCAGCATCCGTGCGGGCTGAAGTTCGTCGATCACCTGGTGGGCAACGTCGAGACGGGCGGGATGAACCGCTGGGTCGAGTGGTACGAGAAGGTGCTGGGCTTCACGATGTTCAAGCACTTCGACGACAAGGACATCTCGACGGAGTACTCGGCGCTGATGTCGAAGGTGATGGCGAGCGGCAACAACCTGATCAAGATGCCGATCAACGAGCCGGCCGAGGGCAAGAAGAAAAGCCAGGTGCAGGAGTATCTCGACTGGCACAAGGACGTCCCGGGCGTGCAGCACCTCGCGCTGCGCACGGACGATGAGCTGCACAGCATCGCGGAGCTGCGCCGTCGCGGCGTGAACTTCCTCGAGATCCCGGACAGCTACTACGAGCAGGTCTGGAAGCGGGTGGACTCGATGCTGACGCAGCACGGTCACACGCCCGTGAAGGAGGATCACCAGAAGGTCAAGGATCTTGGGATTCTGGTGGATGCGGACGACGAGGGGTACCTGCTGCAGCTCTTCACGAAGCCCCTGCAGGACCGGCCGACGCTGTTCTTCGAAATCATCTGCCGTCGCGGGAGCCAGAGCTTCGGGAAGGGGAACTTCAAGGCGCTCTTCGAGGCGCTGGAGCATGAGCAGGAGAGGCGGGGGAATTTGTGAGGCGGTGATGGCGCCGCGGCACACGCACGTGGGTTGAGTCATCGTGTCGCCGCGTTACGGCTCCATTGAGGTATCGCGCACAAACCCCGGGTTTGCACCCGGGGCTACGTCATGGCGCGGCGTTGCCGCTCCGGAGGGCGAGCGGCGTGCAATGCGCGCGGTGGCGGGAACTGATCCGCCTCTTCGTCGAGGACTCCTCAGAGGCGGCTTCCGGGGGAACGGAAGCGCCCGAGCCGGCGGTGGCCGGCCCGGGCGTGGGATAGGTGGGTGGCGCGCTATTTCGCGCCGAGGTGCTTTGCGACGACCTCGCGGAGACTCGTCCAGTCGGGTTCGTCTCCGGAGTTTGTGTCCTTGCGGAAGGCGCGGTCGCCGTAGGACTGGGAGAGCTGCGCGATGGTCGTGTCGCGGACGTCGAGCTGCTCCCTGCAGCCGTTCAGGTCTTCGACGAGGACGACGGGGAGGCAGACGTCGAGGACGCGATAGGGACCGTCGCTGATCATCACGCGGTAGCGCAGCGTGCCGATGTCCTGGGACTTGCACGACGCGTCGAGTTCGAAGTCGCAGGGGCGCGCGGGGATCTCGTAGACGCGGTAGAGCGTCGCCACGTACTGGCCGGGCGCGATGTCCTCGGGCGCGAGGATGCGCGCGGCGCCGATGGACTGGGGCTCGGTCATGACAGACTGCCTCCGAAACGAGGAGCGGAACAGGAAGAACGCTGCGTTGTGGGGTGGGGTCCGGGCGGCGGGCGGTTAGTTGCCCATCGTGCGCGCACGGACGGCGGCGGAGGATTGACCTCCGTCGAAACGGCTCGGGATGAGCGTTGTGCGCTGCATGGGGGACCTCGTAAGGAGGCGGATTATGCCGCGGGTTTCGGGGGTGTCAAGCGATTCTCGGACAGATTCCGGATCGGCGCGCTTCACTGCCCGTAGTTGGAGAGGACCTCGTTGAGATCGGCGAAGCCGACGGACTCGTCGCCATCGAGGTCTCCCGCGGCGCCGGGGCACGTGGAGCCGTAGTCGCCGAGCACGAGATTCAAGTCGGCGAAGTCCACGACGAAGTCGTCGTTGGCGTCGCCCGCTTTCCATGCGTGGATGGTGATGTTGTCCACGTACTGGAAGACTTCCTCGCCGACCAGCGTGGCGCGGAGGATCCGCACGCCGATGGTGAAATCGGTCGTCGCGGTGGCCTGATACACGGCGCGGAGCAGGCCGTGCTCGCGGCCGCCGACGGGGACAGGCCCGGCGTCGTCCGCGTCGAGCGCGACGCCGTTGACGAGGAGTTGGAAGAGCCCGGCGCTCTGGTTGTAGATGTTGACGAGGCGGAAGACCCCCCACTGCGCGCGGATCTCGTAGCGACGGCCCTCGACGAGCGGCACGGACTGGGCGATCGTGAGGCCCTGCATGCCGGCGTTGAACATGGCGCCGCCGATCATGAACGTCGCCGCGGGCGAGGCGCCGGCGGGACACGCGGCGCCGTCGATATCGGTGGACATGACGCCGTTGAAGAGCGTGGCGCCGTTCGGCGTGAAGTTCACCGTCCAGGGCGCGAGGCCGTTGTCGCTGAAATCGCCATTGATGGCGAGGTTGGGCTCGGCGGCGCGCGCGGAGAGCGAGATCGAGGCGAGCGCCGCCGTCGTCATCGTTGCGAGCGTGTTCATGTTGTGCCCTTTCGCGATGGACCGGCCGGAGCGAGCCGCGTCCTGCGATGGAGGCTACCGCGCGCCGAGGAGCGCGCCCACTCTGTTGATCCGAAATCGCCTACCAGAGCGACTGGCCGCTGATTTTCTTCTCGAGATCGAGAAGGAAGGCCTTGCGCGGGATGCCGCCGCCGTAGCCGCGGAGCGTGCCGTCCTTCTGGATGACACGATGGCACGGGACGACGATGGCGATGCGGTTGCGTCCGTTGGCGAGGCCGACGGCGCGCTGAGCGCCCGGCTTGTGCAGCGCGACAGCGATGTCTTCGTACGAGCGCGTCTCTCCGCAGGGGATGCGGAGGAGCTCGTTCCAGACGCTCAGTTCCCAGTCGGTGCCTCGGAGTTCGAGCGGGATGTCGAAGCGATCACGCTTGCCGGCGAAGTATTCGCTCAATTGATCGCGCGTGGCGGAGAGGATCGGGCAGCGTCCGACGGTGACGACGGCGTCGAAATCGCGCTGGACGTCGCGCATCTCCTTGGGAAGGAGGCGGCGATCCTGGAACTCCAGCAGACAGAGACCTTCGTCGCTGGCGACGGCGAGCATGTCGCCGAGGGGCGTGGGGATGAGCGCGGAGGTGAGGGCTCGGGACGCTGCGGCGGCGGCCTTGGGCATGTGAACAGGGTACGCATCGGAGCGCCGGGGCGTTGCGAGGGATCGCCGCAACGCGAAAAATCGGGCTTTGCGCGTTCCTAACCGGCGTGCGCGGGGGTTTCGCGCGGCGAAGTCGGACGCGGGCGCGCGATGACGGTCAGCGTTCGCTGCGCGGCGCCGGCGCGATGATGGCGCGGCATTCGCCGAGGCCGATGCGTCGCGCGATCGAGTTCTCGCACCAGCCGCGGATGATCACTTCGTCGCCGTCTTCGAGGAACTTGCGTGACTCGCCCGTCGGGAGCGCGATGGGCTCGCTGCCGCGCCAGGTGCGCTCGAGGAGACAGCCGCGGGATTCCTTCTCGGTTCCGGAGACGGTGCCGGAGGCCATGAGGTCGCCGGGTCGGAGGTTGCAGCCGTTGCTCGCGTGGTGCGTGAGCATCTGGGTGATGGTCCAGAACATGTCGCGGAAGGAGCCGATGCTGACGCGCGCGGGCGGGAGCTTCTGCTCGCGCATCTTCGCGGTGGCGATGAGCACTTCGAGGGTCAGGTCGATGGCCCATGCTTCGTCGGCGACGGAGGGCGTGAGGTAGGGAAGCGGCTTGGGATCGCCCTCGGCGCGGTACGGGCCGGGGAGGCGATATGGGCGGAGCGCATCGAGCGTGATGATCCACGGACCGACGGTCGTGGCGAAGGACTTGGCGAGGAACGGGCCGAGGGGCTGGTATTCCCACTTCTGGATGTCGCGCGCCGACCAGTCGTTGACCAGCGAGATGCCGAAGACCTGATCGGGCGCGGCGTCGATGTCGATCGGTTCGCCGAGTCGATTGCCGGGGCCGACGTAGAGACCGACTTCGAGTTCGTAGTCGAGCAGACGACAGGGGCCGAAGGTCGGCGCCGCGGCGTCGTCGGCCTTGGTCTGGCCGAGCGGCCGGCGCACGGGCGCGCCGGAGGGGATGATGCTGGACGCGCGCCCGTGGTAGCCGATGGGGATGTGCTTGTAGTTGGGCAGCAGCGGGTTGTCGGGCCGGAACATGCTGCCGACGTTGGTGGCGTGATGGACGCTGGCGTAGAAGTCGGTGTAATCGCCGATCTGCGCGGGGACGAGGAGTTCGGCGCCGGCGATCGGCGTGAGTGCGATCTGCCGCAGGCGCGCGTTGTCGCGCAGGGTCGGCGAGGAATCGAGGAACAGTTCGATGATGCGCTCGCGGGCGCTGCGCCAGGCGGGGCGGCCCATCGCCATGAAGGCGTTGAGCGCGGGGTGGGCGAAGACGTTCTCGCCGGCGACGAGCGTGTCCTCGAAGAGGCCGGCGTCGTGGAGCGCGGCGAGGTCGATGACCTGATCACCGATGGCGGTGGCGCAGCGCGCGGGCTCGTCGGAGTTCTTCCGGCGGAAGACGCCGAAGGGGATGTTCTGGATGGGGAAATCGGCGCGCGCGTCGTTGGCGGCGGCGATCCATGACTTGAGGGAGGGGTCGTTGGTGGGATCGAGCGATTTGTGTGCGGTCATTCGAGCAGGCCCATGGCGCGGAGGTCTTCGACGGGCTCCTCGAACGAGCAGGAGCCGAAGGAGAGCGCGAGCGTTTCGCGGGTGCGCGCGAGACGCGTGTTGTCGATGCGTCGGCCCTTCCAGGCGACGCCGAGGTCGGTGAATTCGAAGCTGCCGCGGGCGCCCTCTTCGAGGAGCGCGGTGAGCGCGCCGGGCGCGCTGCGTTCGGACTGGGCGAGCGCGGCGGCGATGAAGACGTTGAGGAAGCCGAACATGACGCCGCGCGGAGGATTGGATTCGTAGGTGAGGCGGTGCTCGGCGCGGAGCGGGTGATGGAGGCCTGCCGTGGCCTTGAAGGGCGTGGACGCCGCGGCGCAGGCGCTGATGAATCGGGCGAGGTTGTCGGTGGCGGGGAAGGCGTCGGGGGTGACGCCGCCGGTGCGCACCTTGGCGCCGACGCCGGGCTCTCCGGAGAGCGCGGCGATGAGGCCGCGGGGATCGCGGTCGATCGGGATCTCGAAGAAGGCCTGGAGCCCTTCGGGGATGATGTCCATCGCCTTGTCGATGTCGGCGGCGGAGTCGGCCTTGGTCTCGATGCAATCGACGACGAGCGCGGGCATGGCGTCGCGGGGCGGGGACTCTTCCTCGGGGGCGTCGTCGTCGCCGGGGGCGAACTGATCGTTGAAGGCGTGCGCGGCGTCGAGGTCGGCGCGGAGCTTGTCGGGGTCGGAGGCGGGCGCGGTGAGCGCGCTGATGCGCCAGACGCCGCCCCAGGACTCCTCCTTGCGGGGCTTGGCGACGGCGGACTCGATCTGCTTGGCGCAGTCCGCGAGGCGGGCGACGGGGACGATGAGGCGTCCGAGCATCCAGGCGTGCGGTCCGGCGCGGTAGACGGCGTAGTTGCGCACGGTGGGCGCCATGTCGAGCTTGGCGGGCGGAAAGAGTCCGGCGTAGTCGACGATGCCGGTCAGCAGCGTGCGGATGCTCTGCGTCATGCGATTGGTCGATCCTCTCGGGACGCATCGTACCGGCGTTGCGCGGGGGGCGTCGACGGTAGGATTCGGTCCTCATGACGCGCTCCGAGGGCGGCGGATTCGATGGCCGCACGCTCCTGTTCATCACGCCCTGCTTCCTCGCGCATCGCCTGCACAAGGAGATCCGCGGCGTGGAGGTGTTCGACCTGCTGCTGATCCGGCGGCTGGTGGAGCTTGGGATCCGGGTGACGGTGGGCGCGGAATCGTCGTGGCGGGATCGGCTGCGGGAGCACCTGCGCGAGGCGATGCCGGAGGTGGTGTACACGCCGCCGCTGCGGAAGCCGTTCTGGAACGGGCTGGCGCTGGCGCCTCGGCTGCTGGGCCGGCGGTTCGATGCGCTGCTGATCGGGAATGTGTCGAACGGTCTTGGCCCGCCGGTGCGGTTGATGCGGGGTCGGTGCGCGCGGACGGCGCTGATCGCGCATCGCGAGCCGCGGGGCCCGTTCCTGCGCGCGTTGCGGGGCGAGTTCGTGGATGTGGTGGCGGTGAACGACGCGATCGGCGACGCGTTCGAGGCGTCGGAGGATGTCCGCGTCACGGTGCGCTACGGAATCCCGAACGCGGAGCTGTTCTTTCCCGCGCCGGCGAGCGCGGAGGCGTCGAGGCCGGTCCGATTCGTGATGATCGGGAGGATGGACACGGCCATCAAGCGGCTCGATCGCGCGCTCGCGGCGTTCGAGCGGTTGCCGGAGGATGTGCGCGACCGGTGCGAGCTGCACCTCGCGGGGTTTCCGACGCCGCCTCGGGACTTGCCGCGGGGCGTCGTGGCGTACGGCTGGCAATCGGTGGAGCAGATCGCGGCGATGCTGCGGCGGATGGATGTCGGGCTGGTGACCAGCGACTCGGAGACGTTCTCGCAGGCGATGGTGCAGACGATGCTGACGGGGCTGCCTTCGATCGTGACGCCTGTGCCGGCGCTGATCGAGAAGACGGAGCAGGGTGCGGGCGTGGTGGCGCGATCGGATGAGGAGCTGGTGGAGGCGATGGCGCGCTTGGCGCGATCGGCGGCGCTGCGGCGGACGATGGGCGAGGCGGCGCGACGCCTGGCGCTGGAGCGGTATGTGTGGGACGCCGCGTGGTTCGCGCGGGAGCACCTGTTCCCCGCGCGTCAGCCCTGATCGGCGACGGCCTCGGCCTCGACGATGAGGGTGGCGTTGAAGAGAATCGCGGGGGACATGATGTGCCGGAGGATCTCGTCGTAGGGCGGCGCGGCGCTCGAGGGGATCTCTCCGGACTTGCGGAGGCGCTCGAACTTGCGAACGGCGCGGCGCTGCGCGAGGCGGGTGCCGAGCCAGACGGCGAGCGCGAGGGGCGAGAGGAGGATGCTGCTCGGGCTCCAGTTGGAGCGGAGCAGGCGGCGCACGCGCAGGCCGGTGTGGTGCATCGAGTAGCGGAGCTGGTAGTAGGAGACGAGGAAGGCGTGGCCGTGGTAGGTGCGCTGTCCGTCGGGCGAGCGCCCCCAGACGCTGGTGTGCTCGTCGATGTAGGACTTCATGGCGCGCTGGCCGGTGAGCGCGAAGGCGACGCGGGCGCGAAGAGAGAGGAGGTTGGGCGTCGTGATCAGCAGGCGCCCGCCGGGCTTGAGGACGCGGCGCAGTTCGCGCAGGGTCTTGTGGCGATCGACTACGTGCTCGATGCCCTCGACGCAGAGGACGACGTCGAAGGAGGCGTCGGGGAATGGGAGCGGCGCTTCCATGTCCGCGGCGACGGCGCGGAGGTGGCCGGTGCGCGGGGCGTCGCCATCGCGAGCGCCGAAGAGCGCGGCGCGGACGGCGCCGTCCATGGTGACGCCGGTTTCGCGTTCGAAGGAGGAGACGACGCTCGGGCAGTGGTAGATGCCCTCGGCCTTTTCGAGGTACTCGGGGAAGAGGTCGGCGGGGGTGACGTCGAAGCCCGCGGCGGCGAGGGGGGCGCTGAGGACCCCGGTGCCGGCGGGGACGTCGAGGACCTTTGTCGAAGCGCGCTTCGAGGGTTCGATGGCGGCGAACCAGCGGAGGACGAAGGGATAGAGCGAGCGCACGGACAGGCACTGCGCGACCGGGGCTTGCGCGGGGATCGCGCGGCCGCGTGGAGCAGGGGCGGTCGATGTCGGCGCCGGCGCGTTGGCCGGAGCGGAGGTCACCGGACGGCGACGGGCTCGGCGAGGGCGTCGCTGAACTTGCGCGCGGGTCGGCCCTTCCATGCGGCGCGGTGGTAGGCGTCGCTGGCGAGGATGGGGAAGGTGGTGGTGGCTTCGCCGAAGACCATCTGCTCGTGGACGACGTCCACCTTGCCCCAGGAGCAGGCCTCGCGGAGGGTGGAGCCGGAGAGCGCGCCGTCGCGCGAGTCGGCGACGGTGAGCTGGATGGCGTACTTGTGCATGGGCGCGTCGTGGCCGAGGAGTTCGGCGGCGACGACGATGTCCTGCGCGAAGTTCTTGGGCACGCCGCCGCCGAGCATGAGGAGGCCCGTGTCCTTGACCTTGAGCTTGAGCTGGGTCAGTTCACGGAAGTCCTTGCCGGAGTCGAACGCGACGTGCGAGCCGGGCTCGGGGCGCTCCATCTGGTGGAGCACGATGCCGAAGCCGGCGGAGCAATCGGAGAAGGCGGGGACGAAGATGGGAACGCGCTTCTTGTGCGCGGCGAGCACGATGCCGGGGATGCCCGGGTGATGCTCGGCGAGGTAGGCGCCCATTGCGTCGATGAGCTCGCGCGAGGAGTAGGCGCCGGGGGGCATCGAATCGAAGATCTTCTTGGTGGTGTCGTCGCAGATGCGGAGCTGGTCCTCGTCGATGTACGTGTCGTAGATGCGGTCGATGGCGAGGTCGCGCAGGGTGGTGTCGTCGACGGGGGGCGCCTCGGGGGAGCCGGGGGCCATGTAGTGGCGGAAGCCCAGGCCCTCGAAGAAGTCCTGATCGACGATGTTGGCGCCGGTGGAGACGATGGCGTCCACCATGTTGTTCTCGATGAGCGCGACGATCGCCTTCTTGAGTCCGGCGGAGATGAGCGAGCCGGCGAGCGTGAGGACGACGGCGCACTCCTTGTCGCCGAGCATCATGGTGTAGATGTCGGCGGCGCGGGCGAGGTTGCGCGCCTGGAACGCGGTGTCGCGGTAGGCGTCCACGATCGCGCGGGCGTCGATCTTGGTGATGTCGATCTGCTCCACCGGGCGGGAGAGCAGCTCCTTCTTCGTCCACTTCTGACCCTGCGTCATGGGTTATCTCCCTTCGCGCGATCCACCGGGGGCGCCGGGATGTCGCGAGCAATGCGTGTTGATCTCTCGCTCGGGGTGCGGATTAGTCTTCGAGATACGTGTAGCCGTCGAGCCCCGCCTCGTAGAAGCGGAGGAGGGACTGGCTCTCGGGGACGGTGAGCGTCTTGGCGCGGACGGCGCGTTCGACCTCGCGGCGCATGGCGCGCCGGAGTTCGTTGTGGTCGATCTGCACGTAGGACAGGACCTCGGAGACGGTGTCTCCGCGGACGACCTCGTCGATCGAGACCTCGCCGGACTCGTCCACGGTGACGTGCACCGCGTGGGTGTCGGCAAGGAGGTTGTGCAGGTCGCCGAGGGTTTCCTGGTAGGCGCCGACGAGGAACGCGGCGAGGTAGTAGGGCTCGTCGGGCTTGATGGTGTGCAGCTCGAGCGCCTTCTTGACGTCGCGCTTGTCCACGAACTTGTCGATGCGCCCGTCGGAGTCGCAGGTGATGTCCGCGAGGACGCCGCGCCGCGTGGGCTCTTCGTCGAGGCGGTGGATGGGGCAGATGGGGAAGAGCTGGTCGATGGCCCAGGAGTCGGGCATCGACTGGAAGATCGACATGTTGACGAAGTAGATGTCGGAGAGGATCTCGGGCAGACCGCCGAGCTCCTCGGGCAGCTCCTTGAACTTCGACGCGCGGTCGAGGATCTTGCGCCCGATCGACCAGAAGAGGCGTTCGGCGATGGCGCGCATGGGCAGCGACATGTAGCCGAGGGAGAAGAGACTCATCGCCTCGTCGCGGGCCTGCATGGCGTCGTGGTGCGCCTCGAGCAGGTTGCGGTCGGTGAGGTTCTGGCTCGTCTGGATGAGATCGACGACGGGCTGGGGCACTTCCTGCTCGGCGGCCATCGCGGCCTCGAGCTCGTCGGGCTCGGGCGCGGCGTCGAAGGACGACGAGCCGCGCACGTCGAACACCAGCACGGAGGAGTACGCGACCATCGCGCGCCCGGACTCCGAGATGATGGTCGGGTGCGGCGCGCCGACGTCATCGCAGACGCTCTTGATGCGGTACACGACGTCCGCGGCGTATTCGGCGATGGTGTAGTTCATCGACGAGTCGAACGCGGTCTGCGAGCCGTCGTAGTCGACGCCGAGGCCGCCGCCGATGTCGATGATGTCGAGCTGATTGGCGCCGAGGCGGCGAAGCTCGGTGTAGATGTGGGTGAGCTCGTTGATGGCGTTCTTGAGGTTGCGGATGTCGCAGATCTGGCTGCCGATGTGGAAGTGCAGCATCCGCAGGCAGTCGAGCATGCCGCGCGCCTTGAGGAACTCGAGGGCGGCGAGGGTCTCGGAGATGAAGAGACCGAACTTGGAGCGGATGCCGGAGGAGCCCTCCCAGCGGCCGGATCCCTTGGCGGCGATCTTGATGCGGATGCCGATCTGCGGGCGAACGCTGTAGCGCTCGGCGTGGCGGCAGATCAGCTCGAGCTCGCTGAACTTCTCAACGACGGGGATGATGTTGCGCCCGAGCTTGGTCGCGAGGATGACGGTCTCGATGAACTCATCGTCCTTGAAACCGTTGCAGACGATGGGCATGTCGGAACGGTTCTCCGACATGCCGAGCACGGCGAGGAGCTCGGGCTTGGAGCCCGCCTCGAGGCCGTAGCCCATCGTGGCGCCGATGTCGCGGATCTCTTCGACGACGTGGCGCTGCTGATTGACCTTGATGGGATAGACGCACTTGTAGCCGCCCTTGTAGTCGTGGTCGGCGATGGCCTTGGTGAAGGCGGAGGAGAGTTCCTCGAGTCGTCGGCGCAGGATGTCGGTGAAGCGCACGAGCACGGGCGAGCCGAGGCCGCGCTCGTGGAGACCGCGCACGAGTTCGTAGAGATCGATGGCCTGCGCGGGGTCCTTCGACGGCGTGACGACGATGTGCCCGGCGTCGTTGGTGCGGAAGAAGCCCTGTCCCCAATCGGGGATGCCGTAGAGGCGCGCAGAATCCTCGGGGGTCCAGCGACCATGGAGGAACGCGTTCTTCATGGATTGACCGGCGATCGTCGCCATCGGCGCGTGCGCCTCTCTGGGATGAGGGTGCGAACGTGGCCGGAGTCGCGCGGCTGTCGTGCCGCGGCGCCCGCGCCGTCGGAGCGGAGCAAGGGTCAGTATAGACCCCCCTTGCCGTTCATGAGCCCGGTCAAGTCGAGAAGTTGCTACCGCCGGGCGGCTCTGGCGCGCCGCGAGACGGGCGCTCGGGCGGGTCGGCGGGCGGCGTTGTCTTCGGCGCGGAACTTGGCGGCGGTGAAGGACGCGCCGACCTCGCCGGGGTCCCACGTCCACGCAGGGCCTCGGCGCTGTTCGTACCACGTCCAGAGTTCGAGCCAGTAGGCGCGGAAGCGGTGGGCGCCGAAGGGTTCGTAGCGTTGTTCAAGGCGTTTTTGGATGGCCCGGTCCGTGCCGGTCACGCCCAGAACGTCGCGTCCGTGGCGGACGGACTCGGTGTCGATGGCGAGGCGCGAGAAGCGGCCGAGGAGCTGCATGATGTTGCCGGCGGCGTAGGGGCCTACACCGGGGAGCTGGAGGAGCGCCTTGTACACGGTGGCGTCGTCGTTGGCGGGGTCGGTGAACCAGGACTCATCCAGCTCGCCGCGGGTGGCCATGCGGGCGAGTTCGACGAGGCGGGCGTCGCGGTAGCCGACGCCGCAGCGGGCGCGGAGGGTGGCGGGGCGCATGCGCGCGAGCTGGGCGGGCGCCGGGAAGGCGGGATTGACGACCTCGCAGAGTCGGCGGTTCATGCCGACGGTGCCGGGCCAGGTGACGTTGCAGGAGGTGACGGTCTTCACCACGTCTTCAAAGAACGTGGGGCTTCGGGAGAGGCGCGCCCGCCCGAGGCCCGGGCCCTTGGGCGCCCAGCGCGGGTCGAGCGTGTGGAACTCCCCCACTCCTTCGTCCTCGAGACTCAGCATGCGCGAGAGCAGGCGCGTCGCCTGTGTCTTCTCACGGCGCGACAGGGCGCGATCGGTCTCGATCGCGAGGGGTTTGCCCGCGGCCTTGAGGATCGAGCGCCGTCCGTCGCCCGCGGCGCCTTCGGCGGGCTGCGCGATGGTCAGGACGGCGACGCCGCGCTCGAGGTCGAGCGGGCGCGTGAGGGTCCGCTGCGCCGGATTCCAGCGGTTGGGCGCGAGGAGGAAGTAGCCGTAGGAGCAGAGGTCGCGGGCGAAGACGTAGTCGCGCGGGACGTCGATGGCGAAGCGGCTGCCCATCGGCTAGCGCACGGCCACGACGGACGCGGGGCCTTCGGGCATGTCGCGGCGCAGCGACTCGCGCCACACGGGCGCCATGAGCATGGACGCGATGTTGACGCTGAGCCGATCGGAGAGACGGGCGAAGACGGGATACTTCTCCTCGGCCTGTTTCGCGGCGGACTCGGCGTTCAGGCCGCTGTCGGCGAGCTGGTTCGCCGAGGCCTTGAGGAGCGCATCCACGCCGGCGCGGTCGCACTCGAAGTGCCACTGGAATCCGTAGGTGCGCAGGCCGAGGCGGAAGGACTGGATCTTGCACTGCTTCGACGACGCGAGGATGGCGGCGCCGGGGGGCGCCTTGGTCACCTGGCGGCCGTGCGACTGGAACGCGGGGAAGGTCCAGCGGATGCCGGCGAGGATGGTGTCGGTGTGCCCGGGAGGACCGATGGTGACGTCGTGGAAGCCCTGCTCGGACTTGTCCATCTTGGCGACTTCGCCGCCGAGGGCCGCGGCGATCATCTGGTGGCCGAGGCAGATGCCGACGATGGGGAGCGCGCGTTCGTGCGCCTGGCGGAGAAGGTCCATTTCCTTCGCCATCCACGGCCAGCGTGAGCCGCCGGAGGAGAGGTTCTCGTCCACGTTCTGCGGGCCGCCGAGCGCGACGATGCCGTCGACGTCGTCGAGGTCGGGCGGGATGGGATCGCCCTTGTCGGGGCGGACGATGCGCAGCTTGAAGCCGTGATCGCGCAGGGTGAGGCCGAGGCGGCCGGGCGTCCCGATGTCGTGATGCTGGAAGATGAGGATGGACATGGCGAGAGGATATCCGAGGGAGGCGGCCGCGTGGACCGGATCAGACGGCGCGGTGCGAAACCGTTCCTCTGGTTGGAGCGGGCGAGTCGCGTGTAATTCGTGCGGCCTTCGGCTTGGCGCCTGTCATCAGCCGCCGGAGGGCATGAATCGGGCCGCGACGCCCGTCCAGACTTTCTCGAATTCTCCGACAAGACTGTCGAATGCGCGCGTCTCGGCGCGGCGACGGGCCTGATCGACGGCGTCCTTCGTGGACCACGCGTTGGCGAGCTGCTCGGTCTGGGCCGTCGCCTCGCAGACGCCGTAGACGTAGCCGGTGCGCGTGTCGAGGAGCACCGCGGACGCGGTGGAGGTCACGCGGGCTTCCTTGTTGGGGAAGAGGCCGAGCGTGACGACACCGAGCGCGGGGATCGTGGTGCCGGTGTTGAAGCGGGTGTCGAAGGTGTAGAGGAGGAGCATGTCGGCCTGCACCGACGCGGCGACGCGTCGAAGGTCCAGCTCGGAGTCGATGCGCCCGGGGAGAAGCAGGCGGTTGACGGGCGCGAGTCCGGCGATGCCGGGGAGCGCGGCGATCCGCGCGACCTGCTCATCCTTCTCGACGTCGCGCGTGGTGACGACGCCGACCTGGCCGTAGCCGTAGCTGTCCACCGTCATCGAGCGGTAGCCGGCGCCCTGCACGCGCGCGACGGCGATGTGCGCGGGGAATGCGGCGGCGGGCTTCCGCGCGAGGCGCTCCTCGATGGAAAAGTCCGTCGAGACGCCCGCGGGCGGCGCGACGACGCCCAGCGCCGTGAAGTCGGCCGGGGCGCCGGGCGTGGTGTACGAGGCGCAGCCGGTCAGCAGCGTCGCCCAACCCGCGAGCATCGCCAACGCCAGGAGCTTCGTGCGACTCATGATGGATCCCTTCGAGAAACGGCGGCCGACGGGCTCCGGAAGGAACGCGCCGCGGCGCCGCGGGTGCGTCACGGGGACGATGCAGCAATCATCGCGATGGTGGCGTCGTGGCCTTCGGGGAAGTAGTCCTGTCGGAATCGGACGTGCGATGTGCGTTCGAACGCCCAGTCGAGGAGGGCGAGGGTGTCGAAGCGGTGCGCCGGCGAGGTCGATTGGCGCAGGAGGGCTTCGGAGCAGCGATCGCTGAGGAAGTTGAAGACGAGGGCGCGCGGGGCGTCGCTCGGCGCGGGGCGCGAGGTCAATGCGCGCCAGGCGCGGTCGAGCACGGCGAGGGCGTCGCGCTGGTCGAAGGTGTTGAGCGAGCCCGAAAAGACGACGACGTCCGGCGCGAGGCGCTCGAAGACGGTTTCGTCCTTCACAAAGTCCACGTGCTGGAACTCGGCGCCGGGCGCGGCGCAGCCGCACGCGGCGTGCGCGACCTCGGCGACGCCCTCGAGGCCGATGTAGCGCGCGACGTGGATCCCCTGATCGCGGAGGAACGTGGCGAAGTCGCCGCAGCCCGAGCCGGCGTCCACGACGACCCGTCCTTCGAGCTCCGCCATCTCGCTGATGACGCGGAATCGCGCGATCTGTCCGTCGCGGCTGGCCCAGAGGGTCGCCTCGAATGAAGCGCCGTGGCGCCTCGCGGCGGCTTCGTACGGCGCGAGATAGGACGCGCCGGCGCCCGAGCGCTTCGCAGTCTTCACGATCCGGCGCAGCGGCTCCATGGAGGCGCATCCTACGATCTCCGCGATGTCCGCCGCCAACGCCGTTTCCACAGGGTCCGACGAGCGCAAGCCCCCCACCGCCGCGAACCGGCTCGGTCTGGACTACCGGGCCGAGGCGAAGCGGCTGGGTCCGCCGGTGGTTCCGATCATCGATGCGCACCTGCACGTGAACGGGGCGACGGCGGCGCAGATCTTCCGGGAGGCGCGGGACCTCTACGGCGTGACGACGGTCTATTCGCAGACGCGGATCGACGAGGCGCCGGCGGTTCGGGAGGCGCTGGGGGGCGATGTGCGATTCGTCGCGGTGCCGCGCTGGATGAGCGAAGACCGGAAGCACGCGCACACGGAGGGGTTTCTCGAGGACATCGCGACGTGGCGGGAGACGTTCGGCTCGCGGATGGTGAAGTTCTGGACGGCGCCGCGGATCAGGGACATCGCGCGCGACGAGATCGGCGATCCGGACTTCTTCAATCTGGATTCGGAGTGGCGGTCGCGGCAGATGGACCTGGCGTCAACGCTGGGCATGATGATCATGGTGCACGTGGCCGATCCGGACACGTGGTTCGCGACGAAGTACGCGGACGCGTCGTTCTATCGCGCGAAGAAGGATCACTACCTCGAGCTCGAGCGCCTCGGCGACAAGCACACGCAGCCGTGGCTGCTCGCGCACATGGCGGGCTGGCCGGAGGATCTCGAGTTCCTAGACGGGCTGCTGTCGCGCCACCCGAACTTCGTGATGGACACTTCGGCGACGAAGTGGATGGTGCGCGAGCTGAGCAAGCACCCCCGGACGGAATTGCTCGAGTTCCTCGAGAAACATCGCGGGCGCGTGCTGTTCGGCTCGGACATCGTGACCATGGACCAGCACCTGGCGCCGAAGAAGGACTTCGCCCCAGGGACGCCCGCGGCGACGTTCGCGGCGCAGGCGAGCACGCGCGAGCAGGCGTTCGAGCTGTACGCGAGCCGGTACTGGGCGCTGCGGACGATGTTCGAGACCGAGTATGACGGCGAGTCGCCGATCGCGGACCCGGACCTGAAGATGGTGGACCCTCGGACGCACGATGACATGTCGGCGCCGCGGCTCAGTGGGAAGGCGCTGCCGAAGGATCTGCTGAAGGTCCTGTACCGCGGCGCGTGCGAGCAGACGCTCGAGGCGTGGTGGCGGAAGGGCTAGGCGGCGCCGCCGATCACTGATCGCCCAGCGGATCGGGCCGGAAGAGCTTGGTGTTGAGCGCCCAGTTCTTCTCGGTGAAGTTACCGCCGAGGTCGAAGGACTTGGCGTGCTCAGGTCGCGCCGAGGCGAGCGCCATCGTGGTCTTCGCGTCGAGGTTGTCGAGGAGCGAGACGAAGATCGCCTCGGGCGTGGCGGGGATCTTCGCGGCGCCGAACTCGGGCACGCCGTGATGGGACACGATGATGTGCTGGAGCACGGTGATGAACGCGCCGGGCATGCGCACGCCGCTCTGCTTCATCGCCTGCTGCGCCTTGTCGTGGAGCATGATGGCGCCCTCGACGATGTGCCCGACGAGCTCGCCGCGGTCCGTGTAGGAGAAGCCCTTCTCCCAGGAGAGCTCGCGCGTCTTGCCGAGGTCGTGGAAGAACAGGCCCAGCATGACGATGTCGCGGCTGAGCTTGGGATAGAGCGGGAGCATCGCCTCCGCGAGGTTCAGCAGGTTGAGCGTGTGCTCGCACAGGCCGCCGAGGTAGGCGTGGTGCAGCGCCTTGGCGGCGGGGGCGACCTTGAAGAGGTCCATGAGCGCGGCGTCGGAGAGGTAGGCGTCGGCGAGCGCCTTGGCCGCGGGATGCTTCAGCGAGCCGAGGATGCTCGCGACGTCGGCGAACATCTCCTCGGGCGGGCGCGACGAGCAGGGGACGAGCTCGCGGAGCTGATCGGGGCTCGGCTCGATGGCGTCGATGGCCTGGATGATGAGCTGGAGTTCGCCCTGGAAGGGCTGCGTTTCGCCCTCGGCCCAGACGAAGCCGTCGGTGGGCAGGCGCCCGAACTCTTCCTCGCTGATGGTCCACTTGCGCGCGGGCAGGTCGCCGGTGCGATCGGCGAGAAGGCAGCGGAGGTAGGGCTTGCCGGCGCGGGTGGCGCCGAGCTGGGCGTTGGCGATGGCGAAGGCGCCGCTGAAGCGCTCGGCGGGTCCGAGGTCGCGGATGAAGCGGCGAGCGGGCTTGCCGGGGGCGGAAGTGGGAAGGGGTAGCTGGGTCATGCTGAGTTCCGTGGTTCGGCGTCGGCGGCGTCGCGGCCGCGAGGGGGGGAGAGTCTAGCGGGGCCGTCCGACTCCTGATCGACGGGCCTCATCAGGAGCGCGACCAGCGTGACGATGGCGATGAAGGCGGGCACGACGGTGAAGCACGCGGCCTGGAGCATGAAGGTTGGCGCCATGATGAAGCCGACCACGAGCGCGCCGATGATCGCGAGGAGCGCGCCGGTGGCAATCCAGCGCAGCGCGCAAAGCCAGCCGGGCTCGGGCGGGGTCGGCGCGGGGTCGATCATTCGGCGTCGCCCCCGGAGTCCTCGCCCATCGCCTCGCACCGGATGCGCCGGATCTCGTCGAGGCGGCGCTTGAGCATCTCCTCCGCGCCGATGCCCTGCGGGCGGTAGTACTCGCGCTCGACGCCGAGGTAGTCCTGCCCGGTGATGGCGCCGACTTCCGTGTTGCGCTGCGCATCGTGGCTGTAGGCGTAGCCGCGACCGTGTTTGTCGCTGCCGACGCTGTCCACCTTGTGCCCATCGCGCAGGAAGACGGGAACGGGGAGCGTGCGCCCCTCGCGGACGTCGTGAAGGGCCTCGTCGATGGCGAGGTAGGAGGCGTTGCTCTTGGGCGCGAGGGCGAGGTAGATCGCGCACTGGCCGAGCGTGATGCGCGCCTCGGGCATGCCGATGCGCTCGGTGAGCGACCACGCGGCCTCGGCGACCATGATGGCGCGCGGGTCGGCGTTGCCGATGTCCTCGCTCGCGAGGATCGCCAGGCGGCGGGCGATGAAGCGCGGGTCCTCGCCGGCCTCGAGCATTCGTGCGATCCAGTAGAGCGCGGCGTCGGGGTCGCTTCCCCGCACGCTCTTGATCATGGCGCTGATAGCGTCATAGTGCTCGTCGCCGTGGGGGGCGTAGACGAGCGCCTTCTGCTGGATGCTCTCCTGCGCGACGTCGAGGTCGATCGTGATCGGCTCTCCCGGCGCCTGCGTGGCGGTCGCGCTGGCGACGGCGACTTCGAGGGCCGTGAGCGCGCGTCGGGCGTCGCCGTCGCAGATCTTCGCCCAGTGGGCGATGGCGTCGTCGGCGACGGTGAGCGGGAGCTTGCCGAGGCCGCGCTCGGGGTCGGAGACGGCGCGACGGAGGATCGTCGCGATGGCGGTTTCGTCGAGCGGTTCGAGTCGGAAGACGGTGCTGCGGCTGACGAGCGCGGAGTTGACCGCGAACATCGGGTTCTCGGTGGTGGCGCCGATGAGGGTGATCACGCCGCGCTCGACGTCGCCGAGGAGGACGTCCTGCTGGGCGCGGGTGAAGCGGTGGATCTCGTCGAGAAACAGGATGGTCTTGTTGGTTCCGCCGCTGGCCTCGAGGCGGGCGACGGCCTCGTCGATGACCTCGCGGATGCGCTTCACGCCGACGCTCGCGGCGTTCTCGCGAACGAAGCGCCGGCGCGTGGCGTTGGCGATGACCTCGGCGAGCGCGGTCTTTCCGGTTCCGGGCGGTCCGTGGAGGATGATCGAGGTGATGCGATCGGCGGTGATCATGCGCCGGAGGAGGCGCCCTTCACCGACGATGTGCTCCTGACCGGCGAACTCTTCGAGCGAGCGGGGGCGCATGCGGCTGGCGAGCGGCTCGGCCGCGCGTCGCGCCTGCTCCCGTTGGCCTGCCCAGAGGTCGCTCATGGGTGTATCTTACGAAGACCGAACAGCGGGAAAAGGTCGCTGGGCGCGAACGCTGAACGTTTCGGGGACAGGGCTCGTACCATCGCCGATAGAGGTCGCTGGACCTTGTGAATCGCCCCGCGCTCTAGGTAGAGGAGTAGGGATATGTGCGGGATCGTCGCGTACGTTGGCAACAAGCCGGCATGTCCGCTGCTCGTCGAGGGCCTCAAGCGGCTCGAGTACCGCGGGTATGACTCCGCGGGCGTGGCGGTGCTGCAGCCGGGGGGCAAGATCGACGTCGTGAAGGCCGTGGGGCGCGTGGCGGTGCTGGAGAACAAGCTCTCGGACCGGGCGCCGCTGGCGGGGACGCTGGGCATCGCGCACACGCGCTGGGCGACGCACGGCGGCGTGACGGAGCCGAACGCGCACCCGCACCGCGACGACCGGCACGGCATCGCGCTCATCCACAACGGGATCATCGAGAACTACTCGACGCTGCGCACCTGGCTCGAGGAGCAGGGCCACCACTTCCAGTCCGAGACGGACACAGAGGTGCTGACGATGCTCATCGGCGAGCTGTACGACGGCGACCTCGAGGCGGCGGTGCAGGCGGCGCTGCGCGAGGTGACGGGCGCGTACGCGATCGCGGTCATCTGCGAGAAGGAGCCGGGCGTGCTGGTCGCGGCGCGCAAGGGCTCGCCGCTGATGGTCGGCATCGGCGCCGGCGAGCACATCGTCGCGTCGGACTCCTCGGCGGTGGTGGCGCACACGACGCAGGCGGTGACGCTGGAGGACTACCAGGTCTGCCGCATGACCCCGACATCGTTCCGGACCTCCACGATCGACAACGTGCCGGTGACGCCGAAGGTGCACGAGCTGGAGATGGAGCTCGAGGAGATCGAGCGCGGCGGGTATCCGCACTTCATGCTCAAGGAGATCTTCGAGCAGCCGCACGCGATCCGGCAGACGATGCGGGGACGCATCGACAAGCGCGAGGGGCGGATCGTGCTCGGCGGGGTCGGGCAGTACGCGCGCGATCTCGTGAAGGCCCGCCGGTTCATCCTGACGGCGCAGGGCACGGCGCTGCACGCGGCGAAGATCGGCGAGTATCTCTTCGAGGACCTCGCGAAGATCCCCGCGGAGTGCGAGTACGCCAGCGAGTTCCGCTATCGCAACCCGATCATCGAAGAAGGCGCCGTCGTCATCGCCGTCAGCCAGTCGGGCGAGAC
>JBGTSD010000048.1:0-22224 GCA_041940385.1 Phycisphaerales bacterium
CTGCTGCGCGTGCTGCAGGAGCGCAAGTTCGAGCCCGTCGGCTCATCCGAGACGGTCGAGGTCGACGTGCGCGTCGTGCTGGCCAGCAATCAGCCGCTCGAGGCGCTGGTCGCCTCGGGTCAGTTCCGGCAGGACCTCTATTTCCGCATCAACGTCGTGCGCATCGATCTGCCGCCGCTGCGCGAGCGTCCCGGTGACATCCCCGCGCTGGCCGAGCGATTCCTCCAGCGCAAGGCCGCGGAGCTCGGGCGCACGTTCGCCGGCATCGAGGCCGAGGTCCTTCTCGCGCTCCAGCGCTACGCGTTCCCCGGCAACGTCCGGGAGCTGGAGAACGTGATGGAGCGCGCCGTCGTGCTCGCGAAACGTCCCACGATCACCGTGGACGACCTGCCGCCGTACATCCTCGAGGGCTCCGGCCCGATGCTCATGGCGGCGCACGTGCGCGCCGGCCTCGCGGCGGACGAAGCCATCGACGCGCCCGACACGCCGTGGACGCCCACGCCCCTTGAGATCGCGCTGCGCGACCCCGAGAAGCGCATCCTCCTCAAGGCCCTGCGCGCCAACAACTGGAACCGGCAGGAGACCGCCGACCAGCTCGGCATCAACCGGACCACGCTCTACAAGAAGATGAAGACGCTCGGCCTCGACCGCATCGCGAGCTGAACGCTCGTCAATTCCCCGACGCGAGCGACTCGGCCTTCGGGCTCGGCGCGACGCCCAGGTACGCGAGCGAGCGCTCCAGCACACGCCGAACGACCGGCGCCGCGACCGACGAGCCGCGATGCTCGGCGCGCTCGACGAGCGCCGGGCCGGGATCGTCGATCACCACGAGGCACACCAGGCGCGGCGCCTCGAACGGCCCTGCGCCGACGAAGCTGCTGACGTACTGGTTCGGGATATACCCGCGCTCGCCCGGCAGCGACACCTGGCCGGTGCCCGTCTTGCCGAAGAGCGCGTAGTCGAAGGTCGCATCGACCTCCTTGGCCTTCATGTTGTTGTCGAGCTTCTCGAAGATCCGCGCCATCGCGTGACGCGCGCTCGTCGCGACGTTCCACGGCACCACGCGCCGGACGACCTCGTTGGGCGGACGCTCCGACGGCGCCGCCGTCAAGCGCGCCCGAGGCGCCACGCCGGCCATCTCGCCCTGACGCGCGAACGCGCAGAACGCCGTCGCGAGCTGCACCGCGGTCACGCCGACTTCCTGACCGAATGACACGCTGGTGTGCGTGTACTTCGTCCAGGCGCGCATCGGCGGCAGGTAGCCCTCGCGTTCGCCGGGAATGCCGAGCCCCGTGGTCGCGCCGAAGCCGAACTTGGTGAGCCCCTCGCGCATCGCCACGGGCTTCACCCGCTCCACCGCCATCGACATGCCGATGTTCGAGGAGTTGATCAGCACTTCGCGCCAGGTCTGCTTTTCCTTGCCGAAGACGTCGCGAATGGGACGTCCGTAGGACGTGACCCACGCTTTGCCGCTCGTGTGCAGCGTCTCGTCGAGCCGGATCACGCCCGCGTCGGTGATGATCGACCACGTGAACGCCTTGAACGTCGAGCCGGGCTCGTAGACGTCGGTGACGCAGCGGTTTCGTCCGGCGCCGGGATGGATCGAGCGGTTCGGATCGGGCGGAATGATGGTCCGACGGCTCGTGCCGCCCGCCGACGGCTTCTTGCCCCACGGCACGGCGCGCCGACCGAGATCGCGCACGATGTCCATCATCGCGAGAATCTCGCCGGTGTCCGGGTCCATGACGACCAGCCGCCCGCCCGCAGCGTCGGCGTCTTCAACGCCGCGCAGGAGTTCTTCTTCCGCGATGTCCTGGATGGCCAGGTCGATGCTCAGTCGAATCGGCTCGCCGGCCTCGGGCGCGCGATAGGCGCCGGCCTGCACCCAGAGCGGCTTGCCGCGGGCGTCACGCACGTAGGCGAGCGAGCCGTCGTCGCCGCTGAGCGTGGGCTCGTAGGCTCGCTCAGCGCCGAACTGTCCCTGGTCGTCGATGTTGACGCGACCGATCACCGCGCCGGCCAGCGCCTCACCCGGCCCGTCGCGCACCGTCCAGGTCTCGAGGTGCACGCCCGGGATCTTCAGCGCGCGGACGATCTCCGCCTGATCGTCGTCCAGGATGCCGGTCAGCCGCACGTAGCGCACCGGCTCGAGGCCCGCGGCCACGCGCGTCTCGTTCTTGGCCAGCGCGCCGAACAGGCGCATGCCCGCGTCCGAGCGATCAAGCCCGACCTGCGTGACGAGGCGATCGAGCACCTCGTCGTAGGGCTGCGGGAGACGCGTCGGATCGACGAAGAGGCGCTCGCCCGTGCGGCTGGCCGCGAGCACGCGACCGCGCCGATCGAGGAGGTCGCCGCGCGGCGCCACTTCCGGGCGCCGGCTCACGCGATCCTCGACGAACTGCGACAGCCGCTCCCCTGGCGCGGTCTGCAACTGGATCACGCGTCCGAGCATCACGATCAGCAATGCGCTCACGCCGATCACCAGCGCCGACATCGCCAGGCCCGTGCGCCCCGCCGTCGTCATCGGTACTCGCTCCTTCGCTCACCCTGCTCCGGCGAATGCGCCAGCGCCTTCTCGTTCGCGTCGGGCTCCGGGGTCATGGGGCGCATCGGCCCCGCGGCTCCGGCGATCTGCTCGATGCGGTCCGGCGTCAGCAGCTTCGCGATCTCCACGCGCAGACGCCAGAGCGTCTTCTCGTTCTCGACCGTGCGCCGGTGCGCCTGGATGAGGTCGTGCGCCGCCATGATGCGCTGTTGACGGACCGACAGCAGCCAGGCCGCCGTCATCGCCGTTGCGACGACCATCACGGCCAGCTTCGCCAGAACCCCGCCGCTGGACGGGGATCGTTTCATCGGGTGGGGATCTTCAGCACGGCGCCGACGCGCAGCGTGTTCGAGTCCTTCATCGTGGACTTGTTCGCCTCGAAGATGTCGCGCCAGCGATTGCCGGAGCCGAGCGTCTTCTCCGCGATCTTGTGCAGCGTGTCGCCCGCCTTCACCGTGTACGTGCGCGACGGCGTCGTCGGCTTCTTCTCCGGCGTGGCGTCGCGCTGCGGCGCGGCCTGCTCGTTCGTGCGCCCGGCGTTGGTCGCGCCCGGCACGAGGATCTTCAGGCCCAGACGCAGCTCGCCGTTCGGGCCGAGCCGGCCCTTGTTCAGTTCCTTCAGTTCGGCATGACGGCTGCCGCTGCCGAGAAACCGCGCGGCGAGACTCCAGAGGGTGTCGCCGGACTGAACGGTGTACTCGGTGGTGCGGACGGCGCCGGTCTCGGACGAATTCGCCGCGGGGCTGTCGCCAGGGCCTCCGGCGCGAGCGTCGCGCATCGTGAGGACGGCGACGTCTTCAGGCGTCTCGATGCGGTCGGTCTGGGCCGCGACCGGCACGGGCTCGAGCTTGAACCCGAACTGCGCGGCGAGCCGGTCGAGTTCGGACTGCGGGTCGTTCGACTGGGCGATCTGCTGCGCCGTGACCGGCGCGGGGTCGCCGAGAGCCGTCGTCGGCGGCTGCGTGGCCGGGTCGAGCGACGGATAGTCCAGCATCTGCGGGATGATGGTGTCCGCGGCATGCGTGGCCGAAGCCAGCGGCGGGACCTGGGTGACGGGCTGGGTGACCAGCGGGGAATCGACCCTCTCGATCCGGGCCTGGCGGGCGCCGGAAAGGTGGTCGGAGATCAGGACCCCCACCACGAGGACGAGGGAGGATCCGAGGATCAGGGCGAGTTTCAACTCTCGGGTCATCGGTTCGGCGTCCTTGCCGCCCCACGTCGGGGCCTGCCAGCTGCTTCTCTCATCGGTCTCCGGGGCCGATCCGTCGGCCGCGGAATCCTACACAAATCGACGCTACGGGCCGTTAAGCCCGCCCGTCCCTAAAGCCGTCACGGTCGTTATCCCCACCGAGGCGGATGGCCCTCAGCCGGGCTGACCGGGATCGGGGATTCGACTCGACCTCGGAGGGCGTCGCCTCGATGGGCCTCGACCGCGAACCGGCGCCGGGTCCGAGGGCGCTGGCCCAGCCCCGGTCGATCCACTGGTCGAAAGCACGCTTCACGAGACGGTCCTCGAGCGAGTGAAAGGCGATGATGGCGATGCGGGCGCCCGGCTTCAGCCACGAGGTCGCGTTCGATCCGCCGGCAAGGGCGGCGCCGGCTCGACCGATCGAGTCCAGCAGCAGCGAAAGACTGCCGAGCTCGTCGTTCACGGCGATCCGGAGCGCCTGAAACGTGCGCGTCGCGGGATCGATGCGGGCGGGGCTGGTCCGGGATGTCCGATCGGTTCCTGACGTTGATCGCGACGACGACACCGCTCGCACGATGGCCGCCAACCGCGACGTCGTGGTTATCGGCTCCCTTGTTCGCTCTTCGACGATTTTTCGAGCAATCCGCCTCGCGTCGCGCTCTTCGCCGTAGTCGCGGAGCATTTCGACGATTTCCGGCTCGGGGAGCGAGTTGACCAGGTCCGCCGCGGTCGTCGGTGAGGACGGGTCGAACCGCATGTCGAGCGGACCGTCCCGCATGAAGCTCATGCCCCGCGACGCGTCCTCGATTTGTGTAGACGCGAACCCCAAGTCCGCCAGCAGCGCGTCCGTGGCAAGGCCAAGCTCCCGCATCCGCCGCGGAGCGTCCGCGAAGTTGCCCTGCAGCGGGACGATCGTCGGAACCGCCGACATCGCCCGCACCCGCTCCTCCGCCCGGGCGAGGTTCGACGGATCGGCGTCGTTGAGGATCAGCGTGCCGCTCGGCCCGATCGCCTCCGCCATCGCGGCGGCGTGCCCGCCGAGGCCAGCCGTGCAGTCGAGCGCGGTGTCGCCTGGCTGGAGCGCGAGGGCGCCGAGCGACTCGGTCGGCAGGACCGGAATGTGCCCTCGATCGGCCATGCTCCGACACTAGCGGCGCACGGGGTAGACTGCGCGCCATGGCACAGCGCATCCGGTCGCTCGTCCGTCGGCTTCTCGTGCTCGGCGCGCCGCTTGCGCTCGCCGGCTGTCTGCCCGATCGGGTGACCATCGATCTGTCGCCCGGCGACGGCCGGCTCCAGCAGACCACTGTCATGTCCGACGACGGCGTCGGCGATTCCGGGGCGAAGATCGCGCTGATCGACGTGCGCGGCCTGATCCTCGACGCCCCGTCCTTCAGCGTCCTCGGCCCCGGTCCGAACCCGGTGGACGACCTCGCGCATCGGCTCGACGAGGCGGCGAAGGACCCGAGCGTCCGCGCCGTCATCCTGCGCATCAATTCCCCCGGCGGCGCCGTCACCAGCAGCGACACCTGCTATCGCGAGGTCCGCCGCTTCGCCGAACGCACCGGCAAGCCGGTCGTCGCGTCCCTTGCCGACGTCGCGGCGAGCGGCGGCTACTACCTCGCCCTCGCCGCCGACGAGATCATCGCCCAACCGACCACCGTCACCGGCTCGATCGGCGTGATCTTCCAGACGTTCAACTTCTCCGAGGGCATGGAGCGCTGGGGCATCAGCGGGCGCGCGGTCGTCAGCGGGCCGAACAAGGCGCTAGCCAGTCCGTTCGAGCCGGCGGAGGAGCATCACTACGAGATCCTGCAGGGCGTTGTGGACGAGTTCTACGGGCGCTTCCGCGCGCTCGTCGCCGAGCGACGCCCGGCAGTCTCCGCGCAGGATCTGGACACGTCCACCGACGGGCGCGTCGTGACCGGCGCCGACGCGGCAAAGCTCGGGCTCGCGGATAGCGTGGGCGATCTGCGCGACGCATTCAACGCGGCCAAGCGCCTCGCGAAGCTGCCGTCCGCTCGTCTCGTGAAGTTCCACACCGAGGGACGCACGCCGCGCTCACCGTACGCGCTCGGCGCGGTTCCGCCGAACTCCGGCGCGACGATCAACCTGATGCAGATCAACATGGCGTCGGGGCTCGCCGATTCCGGCGCCGGCTTCTACTACCTCTGGCTCCCGCCCTCGCCCTGAGCACGTGCGCCATGGTCCGATTCAACTGCCCCAACTGCCAGGAACGGCTCGAAGTGGATTCGGGCTTTCGGGGCTCGGTGGCGCGCTGCGACAAGTGCGGCGCCCTGATCCATGTGCCGCACAAGAAGGGGCGCAAGGCCGGCGCGCCGGTCAAGCGGCCGAAGCGACCCTCGCCCCTGACGCCCGGTCCGCCGCCTGATGTGCCGACGGCGATGGCGGCGCAGCGGCGCGCCCGGATGACCTGGCTCGCGGCGATCATCGTGACGGCGATTCTCATCGGAGCGGGGCTGGGCGCCGCGTGGGTTGCGGGCATTCGCCCGTGAACATCGATCCCGCCGGTGCGTCCACCTATGGTTGACTCCGCCCGGCGCCGCCCGGGCCCTTCGCCGCACCATTGGAGCACCTCATGCGCACCGCCGAACGGTTCTTTCTCTATGCCGCCCTCGCTGTCGTCGCCGTGATCGCCGCGGGCGGTCGCCTGCTGGATCGTGACGCCTTCGCGCAGGCGGATGCTTCCTCGGCCAAGCCGGACCAGTCGGTGGCGGTGTGCGACCTCGTGTCGATCGTCGAGAAGCTGATGGAGAGCGACCGCTATCGCCCGGCGCGCGAGGAACTGCAGGCGGCGGCGGAGGCGGAGCTGGCCCCGCTGCGTGAGGCGGGCCAGGCGCTCGAGCAGCGGGCGCGCAACACGCCGCAGGACGACCCCGCGTTCCCCGATCTGTTCCGTGAGTTTCAGCGCGCCCAGCAGGAGTATCAGCAGAAGCTGCAGGACGGCGGACGGCGCATCGAGGAACTGACGGTCGCGCAGCTCAAGGAGGCCTACGAGGTCGCGCGGGCTTCGGCGGAGGATGTCGCGTCCGACCTGGGCTACGAGTACCTGATCTCCTCGCGCGACGCGACGAAGGAGATCGAAGCGGTGGATGTCGCCGGCGCCGTGCGCGCGATGCTCGCTCGCCCGATCATCCTCGCGCCCGAGGACGTCAACATCACGCCGGACGTCCTCGCCGACCTCAAGCTCGACTAAGCCCCGCCGACGCCGTCAGCCGATCGACGATCGCGCCCTTGACCTCGTCCAGGCGCGGCCGGCGCGCGCCGAGCACCTTTTCGAGACTCGTGACCGGTCGGCCCGGCAGGCCGCAGGGCACGATGAGGTCGAAGTGCGACAGGTCCGTCGTGACGTTGATGGCCAGGCCGTGCATGGTGATCCAGCGGCGCACACGCACGCCCATCGCGCAGATCTTCGCGCCCTCGCCCTCCCCCACCCACACGCCGGTGGCGCCCGGGTCGCGCCGTCCTTCGACGCCCCAGGACGCGCACGCATCGATCACCGCCTGCTCCAGCTCGCGCATGTAGCGGTGCAGGTTCCATTTCAGGCGTGCGAGGTCGAGGATCGGATAGACCACGAGCTGACCAGGACCGTGGTACGTGATGTCGCCGCCTCGGTCGGTCTCGGCGACGACGACTCCGGCGCGCTGCAACTGCTCGGGCGTGGCGATCAGGTTTGCCGCCGCGCGGCGCGTGAGCGTGATGACGGGCGGATCGTGCTCGACGAGCAGAATGACTCCGCCGAGCGAGCCGCCGGATTCCCGTGCATTCAGGACCTCCTGCCACGCTGCCCGTTGGCGCTCGAACGCGGGCTCGTAGGCCATCCGCCCCAGGTCCTCAATGCGCACCGACTGAGACGATCCGTCGGCTTGGGTCACGACGACTCCATCGCGTTTGGCGCCCTGCCGGATTCGGCAGGCCCCCGCACATTGCGGAGCGTTCCTGATTCCTCATCGGCGCCGTCGCCCAGGACGACCGAGAGGTGTCCGGCTGTCTCGATCACGACCGCCTCCACCTCCTCGATCGTTCCGGCGTGGGCGCGTCGGATCGCCGCGAGAATCTCTCCCTCTGTCACGCGTTCGCGTCGCATCGCGGCGCGCAGGAACGTCCCGCGATAGAGAAGCAGGACCGGCTCGGCCTTGACGAGGCGATCCACCGTCGCGGAGCGTGTTGCGCCCCAGGCGACGATGAACTGCAGGGCGACGAGCAGCGCCAACGCCGCGATGCCCTCGACGAGCGCCACGTCCTTGGACGCGAGAATGCTGGCGAGCGTGGATCCGAGCGCCACGGTCACGATCAGATCAAACGCGTTCATCTTCGAGAGCGTGCGCTTGCCGCTGATCCGCAGCAGCAGGATCAGCGCCGCATAGGCCGGAATTCCGACGAGCGCCACCCGCGCCAGACCTTGCCAGGAATCAAAGAACATCGAGCCCTCCGGTATGCCGGGTCATCGGGGAGCCTCAGACGTGCATCATGGTTCGGACCGCGTCCTCGTAGACCTGCGTGACCTTCGCCGCGGCGCCGTCCCACGTCAACCGACGAACCTCGAGCGCTCCGTGCTCGCGCAACGTGGCGCCCAGCGGCGGGTGACGCAGCACGGCGATGATCTTGTTCGCCATGTCGTCGATGTCCCAGAAATCCACCTTGAGCGCGTGCGTCAGCACCTCGGACACGCCGGACTGCTTGCTGATGATCGCCGGGGTGCCGTGGCTCATGGCCTCGAGCGGCGCGATGCCGAAGGGCTCGCTCACGCTCGGCATGACGTAGAGATCCGCCAGCTCGAAGATCCGCTGCACGTCGCGCCCGCGCAGGAAGCCGGTGAAGAGCACCTTGTGGCCGATCCCGAGCGACGCCGCGTACTCGATCATCCGCGTCGCCATGTCGCCCGAGCCGGCGACGACGAATTTGACGTTGCTCATCTTCTCGAGCACGCGCTTCGCGGCCTGGATGAAGTACTCCGGGCCCTTCTGCATGGTGATGCGCCCGAGGAACAGGACGATCTTGTCCTTCGCCTCGATGCCCACGCCCGCTTCGGGCTGCGCCGACTCCAGCTCTACGCCGTTGTAGACCACGCGCGACTTCGCCCGTGCGAGGCCGTAGCGGTGCTCGCAGATCCGGCGCGTGTACTCGCTCACGCACACCACGCGGATCGCGGCGTGCATGCCGCGCCGTTCGATGTCGTACACCCGCTGGTTCACGTGCTCGCCGGACCGGTCGAACTCGGTCGCGTGGATATGGACCACCAGCGGCCGGCCGCTCGCGCGCGCCGCCGCCAGCCCCGCCGGGAAGGTCAGCCAGTCGTGGGCGTGGATGACGTCGAACCGCTCGTGGCGCGCAAGGCGGACCACGAGGCGGGCATAGCGGTGCGCCTCGGCGAAGAGATCGCCGCTGTAGTCACCCGCGGGGCTCGAGCCGGGCGCCGGATGTTCGTGCCCGTTGCTCAGCCACTCGTCCCACTCCGTGCCCGCGGGGATCGGGATTCCTGCCGCGAGCAGCGCCTCGATCTCCTGCCGACGCCGCCCGGCGGGCATCGCGGCGAGCGCCGCGCGCTGCTCGATCGACAGCGCCACGGGTTTGCCGTCGCCGTACGGGCTCGCGAACCCGGCGGGCAGCGCGTAGAGCTTCGTGTGCGCAAGGCCCTGCACGGTGTAGCGTTCACCCGGCGGCACGGGCTGGTCCGGGGCGCCGACGGGTGTTCCGGGCTCGACGTGGTGCACCCATCTCCCACCGGTCGGCCCCGCCCAGCCGGCGTCGTTGCTCATCCCGGCGGGAGCGCGGTCCGGCGCCAACAGGCGGACGTGGGTCTGCACGTCCTGTCCGACCGGGCGCGGCAGGACAAAGACGATCTCGTGGCCCATGCGATCGAGAGCCCGGGTCAGCCCGTAGCAGGCCGTCCCCAGGCCGCCGCTGATGAACGGCGGAAACTCCCAACCCAGCATGAGTACGCGCACCAATCGCCTCCGACACCGATGCCGAACGACCGGGCGTCGAACGCCGGTCGCGTGGACTGTGTGAACCCAGCTCTGACCCGGGGCGGGCGCCCCGCCGTGCCTTCCGGCTCGCCGGGGCCCTGAACATCCTTGGACGCCGCCGAACGGACGACGATTCTACGTTTAGTCCTCGTCGCCGCCTTCCATGTCCCCCAGACGGCGGAACATCGCCTCGCACGCCAGCAGCCAGCGCGAGGCCCGCTCCGCGGCGCCGTTCTCGCCCGGGCGCACCGGGACCTTCGTCCGGAACGTGAACACCTTCTCCTCGTCCCGGAAGTGCTCGAACTTCGGACGGGCGCCCGCCGCCGCCTCGCCCTGATCCGCAAGTTCCTCTTCCATCAGCTCTTCCAGCTTGTCCCCGGTGTGGACCAGGTCCTGCTCGATCGACTGGCTCAGCCACCGATCCGCCGTGAAGAGCCCAACCCAGATCGCTCCGGCGTCGGCGAACAGCCGGTACTCCGCCGGCGCCGCGGCCTCCTGCGCCTCGCACACCAGCACGCCGTCGCGCACGCGAACCGCGCCGAAGACGTTCGCCTTCTCGGCGAGGCCTCGGACGGATTCGAAGAGGGCGAGCAGGTCGTTGGACGCGGTCATGGCCATCCGGCTTCTCCGTGGGGGCTGGTTTCGCCGTGAAATCGAGGGGCGTCATGGTAGGACGCGCGCACGCCGCCGACGGGCACAGTTCGTAGACTCCGGCTCGATGCCCTCGCCGCCGAGCTTGACAACCTGGACGACCCGCACGCTGCTGGCGTGGATGACCGAGGCATTCGCGAAGGCCGGGCTGGATTCGCCCCGCCTGATGAGCGAGATGCTCCTCGCGCACGTGCTCGGCTGCGACCGGATCCGCCTCTACACCGACGCCGACCGCCCCGCGAGCGAGCCCGAGCGCTCGACGCTCCGCGCGCTCGTGCAGCGTGCCCTCAAGCACGAGCCCGTGCAGTACCTCGTCGGCGAGGCGTGGTTCTTCTCGATGCCGCTGCACGTGGATCGGCGCGTCCTCGTGCCGCGGCCCTCGACGGAGACGATCGTCGAGCGCGTTCTGCAGCACGCCCGCGCGGCGACGAACTTCGAGGCGCCGCAGATCGCCGACGTCTGCACCGGATCCGGCGCCATCGCCGTGGCGCTGCTGAAGAATCTTCCCACGGCGAGCGCGGTCGCGACGGACATCTCCGCCGATGCGCTCGCCGTCGCGAAGCAGAACGCGGAGCGCCACGCCGTCGCGCCGCGGCTGACGCCCGCGCAGGGCGACCTTCTCGAGCCGCTCCGCGCCCACGCCCCGAGCGCGGGATTCCACGTCATCGCGTCCAACCCGCCCTACATCCCCGACGCCGAATGGAACGATGTGCCGCGCAACGTCCGTGAGCACGAGCCGGAGATCGCGCTGCGCGGCGGTGCGGACGGCCTCCGCTTCGTTCGAACGCTGCTCACCAAGGCGCCGGACCTACTTCGTTCGGGCGGTCTGCTGCTCGTTGAAATCGCGGCGTCCGCGGCGAACGAAGCGCGCGCCGTCGCCGAGTCGAACGCGGCGCTCCGCGAGGTGCAGATCCTGAAAGACTGGGAAGGGCTCGATCGCGTCGTCCTGGCGACGCGGCGCTGACGCTCAGTCCTGCGGCGGCGTCGGGCCCATCATCGCCTTGTGAACTTCCTCGAGCAGCTTCTCGACCTGGAAGGGCTTGAAGAGCACGCACTGCAGCCCTTCCTGGCTGGCGCGCACGATCGAATGGTGCGGGTCGTAGCCGAAGCCGGTCATGAGAATCACCGGCAGCGACGTGTCGCGTCGCCGGGCCGCGGAAAAGACCTCGTACCCGTTGCGGTCCGGCATCTTGATGTCGGAGAGCACGAGGGCGAAGCCCTGGCGAGGCCCGGTGTCGTCCTTGGTCGCGGTGGCGTGCTCGATCTCGCGGATCGCCTCGGCCCCGGTGCGCGCCGTGGTGACCCGGGCGCCGCGCTTGACGAGGATGTCGCGGATGAGGTCGCGCATCTCGATGTCGTCGTCGGCGACGAGCACGTGCCGGCCGGAGAGGAGCGGGTCCTCGCGGGACTCTTCGAGCTCCTTCTCGACGCCGAGGATCGACTTCGGCCCGCGCGCCACGTCCTTGATCCGCCGGCGCATCGCGTCGATGTCGCGCTGGATGCGCTCGACGTGGCGCAGCATCACCGGATCGGTCGCGGCCTGCTCCTTGAGCCAGGTCGCCTCGACCACGAGGTCGTTCAGCGGCTCCTCGAGCACGTCGGCCATGCGTCCGGTCGTCGTCTCGCTGGTCGTGATGCGCTCCACCACCAGCAGGTTCAGCATGTGCAGCGCCATCGCCACGTACCGCGAGAAGATCTCGGCGAAGTGCCGGTCGTCCTCGCTGAAGGCGCCGACCTTGCTGCTCTCGACGTTGAAGACGCCGATGACGCGGTCGTTCATCATCAATGGCGTGGTGAGCGACGAGCCCGGCGCGTCGAGGCCGCGGATGTAGCGCTTGTCCTTCGACGCATCGTGGCAGATGTACGAGCGTCCGGTCGCCGCGACGAAGCCGGAGATGCCCGAGCCCTCGCGAGCCGCGAAGAGCTGGATGTCCTGCACGCCCTCGGCGAGGCCGGTGGACATGACCAGTTCGAGGCGCTGCGTATCGGCCTCGAGCAGCCAGATCGCGAAATGATCGAACTGAAGGAGGTCGTGCGCGAGCGTGACGATTTTCTTGCGAAGGAATTCGAGCCGGTCGTGCACGTGCATCTGGCGCACGGTGTCGGTCTCGAGGCGGACCAGCTCGGCGCCGGCGAGGTCGAGGGCGTCGATCTTCTGCTGGGTGCGGTGCAGCTCGGTGACGTCGCGCAGGGCCGCGGCGACCTGCGCCGGCGGGCGGGTTCCTGCCGGCGCTTCAACGGGCGAGATGATCGC
This sequence comes from Phycisphaerales bacterium, assembly GCA_041940385.1. Classification (GTDB taxonomy): domain Bacteria; phylum Planctomycetota; class Phycisphaerae; order Phycisphaerales; family UBA1924; genus JACVCK01. The sequence continues at coordinate 12,630 of JBGTSD010000048.1, forward strand.
CTCCAGCGTGTGCCCGTCGCCGGAGGCGATCTGCACGCGCTGCGCGGCGATGCGACCGGCGCCGGGCCCGGCGAAGTGGGACTCATCGACGCGCTGGGCGAGCCGGCGGCAGGCGTCGAGGACGCGCTCGCGGGTCGGCTCGTCGAGCGCCAGGAAGACGCGGTTCGCCCAGACGATCCGCGAGGGGCTCTCGAACAGGCACACCGCCTCGCCGATGGCGTCGAGCAGCGCGCTGGTCTGCGCCGAGACGGTCTCCGCCTCCAGCGCCTTCATCTGGCCGGGCGACGCCAAGACCGCGGCGAACTCGCCGCTGGCCAATGCCGCGTCCACCTGATCCGGGTCCACCACCAACGGCTCGTAGCCGGCCTCCAGCGCCGCCACCAGGGCCTCGGCGTCGAGACGCTGACCGCGCACCACGAGGACTTTCGGGCGGGGCTTCACCATGCTGCGCGGCCCACCGGACTCGTCTCCGGACGGGCTCAGATCCCTCATCGGATCGAACCTCCACAGGACTCTAGGACCAGCGCCGACAGGGGCTCCACGAGCGGAGCCGGCGAGCGGCCCGCTTGACACAGCAATGTTCGTCGTCCGTACTCTGTCGGCTCCATGATTCTCGCCGAGAAAGTCCGCAAGTCGTTCGGCCCCGTCGAGGCGGTCCGCGGCGTGTCGTTCGACATCCCCTCGGGGCAGATCGTCGGACTTCTCGGTCCCAACGGCGCGGGCAAGAGCACGACGATCCGCATGCTCGCGGGTCTGCTGCCGCCGGACGACGGGCGCGTCGCGATCGACGGCCAGGACTCGCTCGATCATTCGATGGCGCTGCGCAAGCGGCTGGGGTATCTCCCCGAGAACAACCCCCTGTATCCGGAGATGCGCGTCGAGACGTACCTGCGCTCGCGCGCCGAGCTGCACGGCGTGGCGCGGCGTGAGCGACGCAGCGCGATCGATCGTGCGGTCGAGACGTGCCGGCTCTCCGATGTGCGGCGCCGACGCATCGGCGCGCTGTCGAAGGGGTACCGCCAACGCGTAGGGCTCGCGGCCGCGCTGCTGCATGATCCGCCGGTGCTGCTGCTCGACGAGCCGACGAGCGGTCTCGATCCCTCGCAGATCATCGAGACCCGCTCGCTCCTGCGCTCGCTCGGCGGGCGGCACACGGTCATCCTCTCCTCGCACATCCTGCCCGAAGTCGAGAAGACCTGCGAGCGTCTGATCATCATCGCACGTGGTCGTGTCCTCGCCGACGGGAATCCCGGCGAGCTGGCCCAGCGCCACGCGTCGGGCGTCGTGCTCATCGAGGCGAAGTCGTCCGATCCCGAAGCCCTCGAGCGCATTGTGCGAACGGCGCCGGGTGTGGCGGGCGTTTCCGCTGAGCGCGTCGGCGACGGGTGGATTCGCTTGCGCGTGACGCCGCGGGCGGGCGATGTCCGCGAGGCCGCGGCGCAGGCCGTCGTCTCCTCCGGCGCCCGCGTCCGCGAGGTCCGGCGCGAGAACGACGGCCTCGAGGCGCTCTTCTCGACGCTCATCGAGCGGGCGACGACCGAGGGTGAACGCTGATGCGCGTCTTCTCGATCGCCCGGCGCGAGTTCGCGTCCTTCTTCGCCCTGCCGATCGGCTGGGTGGTGATCGCGCTGCACCTGGCGCTCTCCGGCGCCGTCTTCGCACTCGGCGCCCTGCGCCCGGGCGAGCCGGCGTCGATGCGCCTGTTCTTCTCGCTCTCCAACTGGACGCTCATCTTCATCGCCCCCGCCATTTCGATGCGCCTGATCGCCGAGGAGCAGCGGACCGGCTCGATCGACAATCTGATGACGGCGCCCGTGGGCGAGTCGGTCATCGTCGTCGGCAAGCTGCTCGGCGCCGCGATGTTCCTCGTGGCGATGCTGGCGCCGTCGCTGGTCTATGTCGCTGTGCTGGGGATGCTCGCGACACCGGACTACAACGCCATCGCGCTGGGCTACCTCGGCCTCGTGCTGCTCGGCGTGTTCTACCTGTCGATCGGCCTGCTCTTCTCGGCGCTCACGGCCAACCAGGTCGTCGCGTTCCTCTCGACCGTCTTCTTCGTGCTGCTGCTGCAGCTCGTCTCGGGGCGCGGCGCCCTGATGCTGGGGGCGCCGCTCGATCGCTACCTCCTCGCGCTCTCGGTCGAACTCCGACTCGCCGACTTCGGCAAGGGCGTGCTCGACACCTCGCACATCGTTTTCTTCCTCGCCGGAAGCGCGTGGTTCCTCGTGCTCGCTGTCCTCGCCCTCCAGAGCCGGAGGTGGCGATGAAGACCGCCCGCGTCCGTCGGCGCGTCCGCTTCGGCGTGCGCAGCGCCGTGTCGATCGTCACGGCCACGATCGTCTGCGTCGCCGCGATCATCCTCGCCGACTCCTACGCGCCCCTGCGCACCCGCATCGACCTGACCGAGGCCCGATCGTTCTCGCTTTCCGAGCGCACCCGCGCCATGCTCGCGCGGCTCGATGGGCCCTGCGACATTCTCGTCGTGCCCGGCGGCGCCGCCGTGAATGTCGAGCCCGGCGCGCTGGCGCGCCTGAAGGACCTCGTGGAAGAGATCCGGCGCGCCTCGTCCAACGTCGGCGTCGTCTGGGTCGATAGCGCCGCCGGCGCCGCGCGGGCCGACGCGGCCCTCGAGAGTCTTGCGCAGGCCCGTGCCGCCGAGATCGAGATCCACCGGCAGGCCATCGGCGAGGCCATCGCGACTGCCCGCGCGATCGCCGAGTCGCTCGATGAAGTCTCCAGGTACGCGCTCGGCATCCGCGAAACTGTCGCAGACCTAGAACCGGCGTATCGCGAGAAGCTCCAGCTTGTCGCCGCCGCGGCCCGCGTGCGCGCCGCCGAACTCCGCGCCGGCGCCGAAGCGACCGAAGCCGGCGCCGTCGTCATGCTCGGCGCCACGCCGATCCCACGCATCGAAACGGCGCGCGAATCGGTCGGCGCCGTGCTCTCGACCGTGGGCACGGAGATGGATGCGGCGGTGAAGACGCTCGCGGGGGCGACGGGATCGGCCGCGGCGTCGGCGTCGCACCTCAGCACCGGCCTCGGGGAGGTGCGCGACGCGGCGCTCCAGTCGGCCGAGCGCCTCAACGCGCCCGAGCCGCTCGACCTCCTCGCCGTCGCCAAGCTGCTGGAGTCCGAGAGCGCCGTCGTCATCGTCACCGAGCGTGCGGTCACGGCGATCCCCTTCACGAACCTCTTCCCGGCCACGCCCGGCCAGCCGACGCGTTTCGCGGGCGAGGAGCTCATCGCCACCGCGATCGGCGCCGTGACCAGCGCGCAGTCCCCCGTCGTGGTCTTCACCCACGCCGTCGATCAGCGCATGCTCGACGACGCCCGCTCGCCCGTCGGGCGCGATGCGCAGTATCTCCTCGCGCTCTTCGATCGTCTGCGCCTCTCCCGCGCCGACATCGCCGAGTGGCCCGTTGCGCTCCAGCCCGAGCGCCCGACACCCACCACCCTCGGCGCCGTCGACCGACCGATCGTCTGGGTCGTGCTGCCGAGCGCCTCCTCCGCGGCGGAGGGCGTGAAGCGCGCCGAGACGCTCGGCGGCGCCGTCGAGAAGCTGCTGCGCGATGGCGAATCGGTGCTGCTGAGCGTGGAGCCGTCGACGCTGCCGCGCGTCGGCTCGCCCGATCCGATGGTCAGCTTCCTGAGCGAGTTCGCAATCACGGTCGATTCGGGGCGCCCGCTGCTGCGTCGGATGTCCACGCCGCAGGGCTCGGTGGCGTGGCCGGAGTTCCGCCTGCCCGACGCGAGCGCAAATCATCCCGTCGGCGCCGCAACGCGGGGCCTCGCGGTCAACCTCATGTGGCCGTCGGCGATCGCGATCGACACGTCCGCCGCGGAACGGCTGTCGGTCGATGTCCATCCGGTCCTCACCGTGCCGAGCGACGGCGCGACGTGGGGCGAGAGCCAGTGGCTGTCGTACTTCGCGCTGCCGCTTGAGCAGCGCATGAACCCCGCATCGCAGCCGACGCCCGACCCGCAGCGCGACAGCGTGACGGGGCCGTGGGCGGTCGCGGTCGGCGCGGAGCGTGCGGCGCCCGAATCGGGGCGCACGCAGCGGCTCGTCGTCGTCGGCGCGCACGGCTGGTTCTTCGACCCGATCACACAGCAGGCCCAGGTGATCAGCGGCCGGTCGGTCAAGGCCAACCCGGGCAACGCCGAGCTGTTCGAGGCGTCGGTGCAGTGGCTCGCCGGTCTCGACGACCAGATCGCGCCGAGCCCAGAGGCGCGGGAGGTCGCGCGGATTCGGCCGATCGATCCCGGCGCCCTCGCGGCGCTGCGCTGGGCCATCGTGCTGGCGCCTCCGGTGGTCGTGCTGCTCATAGGCGGCGCGCTGCGTCTGTTGCGCGGCTAGCCGCCGGCGCGTACACTGGCCCCGATGCCCCGCCTGATGCCTCTGCTCGTGCTGGTCGTGGCGATCCTCGTCGCCGCGGGCGCGTGGTGGCTCATCCGTTCTCAGAGCGCTCAGCCCAACGGCCCGGCGACGCTGCTGCGCTTCTCGCCGGCGGACGTCGTCGAGGTCCGCGTGCACGACGGCGGCAGGACGCACCGGCTCGAGCGCACCAGCGGCGCCGAATGGTCCATCATGCCCGACGAGGGGACCGACAAGTCGCCATGGCCCGTCGCGGCGTCGGCCGTGCGCGCCGTCCTCAGCATCCTCGCCGACCTGCGCTTCGACGAAGCGGGCGCACCGGAACCGGGCGCGCCGGAGAGCACGATGGTCACGCTCGTCGAGGCGGACGGGCGCACGTCTACGCTGACGTTCCTCGGACGACCGATCGGCGGGCGATCGCTCGCTCGCGCACACAGCGGCGACTCCGGGACGACGATGTTCGGGTTCATCGACGACGGCGTGCGCGAGATGCTCGCCAATCCCGGGCCGCGCGCGTGGCGCGAGATGATGGCCATGCCCGGCGTGGGCGTCGAGGCCTCGCGGGTGCGCATCCGCACCGCGGACGTGGACCTGCTGCTCGGCCAGGTCGCCGGCGCGTGGACGCTGCGCGAGCCCGTCGCGGCCCGCGCCGCCCCCACCGCCGTCGAGCGCATCCTCGGCACGATCACCTCGCTCAAGGTCGAGCGCTTCGTCGAGGATGGCTCCGTCACCGCGGAGAGCGCCGGGCTGCTCGAGCCGACGCTGACGATCATCGCCGAGACCGATGCGCGCACGATCGACGCCGAGGGCAACGTCAGGGTGACCACGTCCACGCGCCGGATCGACATCGGCGGCCCGGCGGACATGGACGGCGCAGGGCTGTTCGCGTCAGCGGACGGGGGCGCGACGATCTTCGTGGTCGCGGGCAACGCGCTGCGAGCGCTGCCGCGGGATCCCATCGAGTGCATCGCGCGTCCCGCGAGCGGTGTGCTGCCGTCGAACGTCGGCATGGTGCACGTGCGATTCCCCGGCGGCGTCGAGCGCGGCTACCGGCGCGGTGTGGACGGCTGGAGCGAACTGAGCGTCGACGGACGCCTGCTGCCCATCGAGGACGAGCCGATTCAGGACCTGCTCGATTTCCTCGCGACGCGCCTGCCGCCGGACCTGCGCATCCTCGGCGAGCACGAGACGCCGGGGACCGAGTGGGCGACGGCGATGGTCTTCGACTTCGCGGACCGGCCGCTGGACGAGGTCGTGCTCGTGGATGTGAACGGCCAACCGGGCGCGGTGTCGGGGCGCGTGCTGCGGGTCTACACCGGCGCGTGGCCGGAGCTCTTGGCGCCGAGCCAGCCGGTGGCGCCGTAGATGAGCATCGTGTCCACGCCGCTGCGCCGGCGGACGAGCAGCGTGTGCCTTGCGGGGTCGATCAGCGCGGGCGTCTCGCGTTGGCGTGGTCCGGGCGCGATGAAGACCCATGCCTCGTCGATCAGGTCGGCGCGGAGGAAGGCCTCGAGCAGCTTCGGACCGGCTTCGAGCATGACGGTCGCCGGGGCGTAGACGCCGCGCAGGGCGCGGAGCGCGGCCGCAGCATCGGTCGGGCAGTTCAGCACCTCGGCGCCGGCTCTTCGCAATGCCTCGGCCTGCGGCGCGTGCTTCGACGCCTCGCCGACGATCGTCAGCGGCGCGAGCGGGACCGACTTCACGAGCTTGCTCGTCGGCGGGGTGCGCAGCGAGGGATCCAGCACGACGCGCCGGGCGACGCGACGGATGCGAGGAACGTCTCGCGCCGTCAGCAGCGGATCGTCGGCGAGCACCGTGCCGATGCCGGTGATGATCAGGTCCACGCGGGCGCGCAGGCGATGCACGCGCCGGAGGGACTGGGGGCAGGAGATCCAGCGCTCGGCGCCGGGAACCGAATGGATCCGTCCGTCGGCCGTCTCCGCCCACTTCGCGATCACCCACGGCATGCCCTGCGTGGTGCGCTTGCGGTGCGGCGCGCTCAGCCATGATGCGAACGGGCTCGCATCGGTGAAGCGGACCTCGACGCCCGCGCGCCGGAGCGCATCCGCGCCCCCGGCGCCTTTCGGGTGCGGATCGCTCGCGGCGATGACGACCCGCTTCACGCCGGCGCGGACGAGCGCTTCGGTGCACGGGCCCGTCTTGCCCGTGCCCTGGCAGGGCTCGAGCGTGACGTGGGCGGTGGCGCCGGCCGTGTCGATCCCGCGTCGCGCGGCGTCGCGCAGGGCTTCGATCTCGGCGTGCGCGCCGCCGAAGCGCCGGTGGTGGCCAAGGCCGATGACCGCGCCGTGCGCGTCGGTGAGAACGCAGCCGACGAGCGGGTTGGGCTCCGCGTCGCCGGCGGCGCGCAGCGCGGCGAAGGCGGCGCGCCGGAGCAGGTCGCGATCAGCGGACGCGGACAAGTCGCCGGCGCTCCTCGGGCGTGATGACCGGCGCCGCGTCGCGCAGCCAGCGCCGGGCGTCGGCGACGTAGCCGGCGGTGGGCGCGAGGCCGGGCATGCGGGCGCACCAATGGCGGTTGAAGCGGAGCATGGCCAGCTCGCGCACGTACTTGGCGATCATGGACGCCAGCGCGACGGGCAGGTGCGCCTGCTCGGCCTCGGGGCGGAAGAGGACGGTCATCCGTCGCTCGCCATTCCGCTCGCGCACGACGTAGCGGCTGGCGCGATCGGTCTCTTCGAGCGGATCGACGTCCGATTCGGGGAATGCCTGCTGGAGCGCGTGCGTGTACGTCGTGCGTCCGCCGTGCCGATCGGCGACGAGGCGCGGGCCGCCGTCGTCCTCCGGATCGCCGTCGGCGCCCCAGCGGTCCCAGACGATGCGCATGAGCCGGGCCGCCGCCTCGAAGTTCACGGCGCCCTTCGAGCCCAGCCGGGCGCAGCCGCCGTTGAAGCGCTCGACGCCCACCGCCTCGGCGTGGAGGGCGAGGGGCTCGACGCCGGCTCGTTCGAAGGCGCCGGCGAGGAGGTTGGCGTCGATGGCGTTGCGCGACGCGTCGCCGCAGGTCGGCAGCGCCACGTCGCCGGACCACCAGGCGTCGTGCTCGTGCGCGGCGCCGAGGCAGCGGAGGAGCGCGCTGTCGTCGTCGGCGTGGAGTTCGAGGCAGCGGGCGACGGCGAGGACGGCGCGTTCGAGTCGCGCGATGCCGTGCGGGTCGGCGATCGTGCCGGCGCCCTTGAGCCGCTTGGAGTCGTCGATGGCGATGCGCGGTTCGCTCGCGCCCTTGCCGGCGCGGCAGACGGCGGCGCGCAAGGACTTCCAGAGGTCCGGCGCGGGCGCGCCGGGGCGCCAGTCACGCACACGGAAGACCGAGAGCCCGAGGCACAGCGGGCCGAGCATCGGGCCGTAGCCAGCTTCGTCGAGGCCGGCGTAAATGACACCCGTCGCCGCGGGGGCTTCGGATGCGTGGTCGGCGTGGAGTGACGGCGCGTCGGCGGAGGGCACGGCGCCATGGTGCGCGCCGGGCGCGGCTCGTCAAGGCGCGAGCGCTGCGGGCGAGCGGTGGATTACGTGGGCTCGGCGATGACCGGGGAGTCGGCCGGCTGCGAGGCCCCGCCGCCGCTCTTGGAGACGGCGCGGATGATCAGAAACGCCGCGGCGGCAAGGAGGACGACCGCGATGACGATCTTGATGGTCTTGGCGTTCATGAAAGCGAAGAGTCCTTTCCGGCGTCCGGCGTGGGGTGCGTCCGGACGCGTCTTTCAGATGCGGGGAAGTGTAACCGCGACCGCGTCCAGCCGCCAAAAGGCAACCGGCCCGGCGAAGATCGCCGGGCCGGTGGAGATGGACTCAGTTCAGATCAGGCCGAATCAGCGGAAGTCGCGGCCGGCGAGACCACCGACGGTCGTGCGGTAGTACTCGGTCATGCCGAGGCCCGCAGAGGCCGTGCCGTTGTAGACCAGCGGGACGCCCGCGGGGAGCGTCGTGAACGGGCCGAACTCCTCGAGGCGGTCGGCGGGATCGGCGGAGCTACGGGGCGACGAGTCGCGACCCGGGACCACGGCCTTAGCAGAGCCGTCGAAGAGGGCGACGGTGATCGTGCCGTTGCCACGCGACCAGATGTCCACGTTGCGGTCATGGTCGGCGCGGTGCTGATAGAAGACGACCTTCTGCGAGGGGAAGGCGACCGTGTTGAACTTGTTGAACGCGCGGTAGGGCAGGATGTTGGGGAGACCCTGGCCGCCGCCGCTCGCCGGGTTCAGCGGACCGTCGATCGAGAAGATGCGGCGCTGATAGTGCGTCGGGAGGATGTACCAGTAGGTGGACCAGGCGAGCGCACGCTCGTGCTGCTGGGGATCCTCTTCCTGGTAGCGCTCCCACAGGGCCTTCCACGAACGGGCGGCCGGGGAGAGGAAGGGCTCGGAGAGCATCTGCGTGCCGCGGGCATCGACCATCAGGTTGCCGAAGGCGATGAACCAGAAGCCCTCGAGACCGGCGGCGTGCATGCGGTACTCGTTGACGTAGAAGTTGCTCGTCTGGGTGACGAAGCGCCAGCCCTGCTGGGGCGTGGACTCGGGCGAGGCCTGGCCGGCCCAGCCGTTGAGCGGCGCCTGCTGGAACGCGAACTTGGTCGCGGGCTGACCGCGCGGGCCGCTGCTGTTCTGCGGGTTGCCCTCGGGGGCGTTGGGCAGAGTGTCCTGATTCTCGGCAATGCCGGCGGCGACGCCCTGACCGAGCTGACGGATGTTGGACGTGCAGGCGGCGATGCCAGCCTGACGTCGCGCTTCGCCGAGCGTCGGGAGGAGGATGCCGATCAGCAGTGCGATGATGCTGATGACGACGAGAAGTTCGATGAGCGTGAATGCGCTGCGTCGTGTCCGAGACATGGGTGTCATCTCCTGAATCGCGAAGTCCGGCGCCGTTCGGAAGTCTCCAGGAACTCCCGCCTCCGTGACGAGACTCGGGCCGGGCGCGAAATGCCAAGTTGCTGGGCTGGCTGGAAAGGGCGGAAGTCTAAAGAGTGCGCATAGATTCGTAAAGGTCCTGAAGGGTACGCAGGCCCGGAAGGGGCGGTTTCAGGAAGTTTCGGGGGTTCAGGGGGTTGGGGCGGACGGGACTCCCCCCATCGAGGGTCCGCGATGGCGAGGCGGGCGAAGCCCGGACCCGGGCCGACATTGGATCGGGCGGCAAATCGGCCCTGGCGCACGAAAAACGCCCCTCGCGGGGCGTCTGAAGTGCGGCTGAGAGGAGTCGAACCTCCAC
>JBGTSD010000049.1:0-22041 GCA_041940385.1 Phycisphaerales bacterium
GACTCTTAATCAGCGGGTCGAAGGTTCGAGTCCTTCGGGGGGCATTTTCATGCGCGGTCCGCGGCGTCGAATTCGCCCGTGACCTCCGATTCACGGCGCTTTCACTCTGGCCAAAGGCGCCGGATGCCTGCTGTCTCTTCCAGCGGGGCCGTCGGTCCCGCGACGAAAGGCAACAACACAATCGACGGAGCACACCCATGAACCAGCAGGGATACGGGGGTCATGCCTCCCGGTTCACTGATGATCGCCATGACTACGGCCAGAGCCGCGGCTGGGACGAGCCCGGCTACCCCGGCCCCGGCGGACAACGAGACTTCGACGGCTTCGGTCAGCGAAGCCAGCAGGGACGCGAGCAGGACTATCGCGAGGCGTACGGCGGCCGCCCCTCCGGTGGTTACGAATCCCGACAGCGCACCGGCGACCAGCGCCAGGGCTACGCCACCGACCGGCGCGACAACGGCGGGGACGCCTGGCGTCAGTGGTGGGATGAGAATCAGCAGCGCTCGCAGCCGCAGAACTATTCCGGCGGCGCCCGTCACGACGATCGCAACATGAACCAGTACGCCCAGCAGCAGCGCGAGTCGTACGGGCGCACGCAACGCGGCTGGAATGAGCAGGGCGCCGGCGAAGGCATGTACCCCGGCAGCGCCGGCCACGACACCCAGCGCTACGGCGGCGGCTTCGGACGCGAGTCCGACTATGGCTCCACGCAATACGGGCGCTCCGGCCAGCAGGGCTCTCGCTCCGGCGGGCAGGAGTCCGGCGAATGGTCGCGTGATCGCGGTCAGCACTACGGGCGCGGCCCGAAGGGTTACAAGCGTTCGGACGACCGCATCAAGGACGAGGTCAACGACCAACTCATGTACTCCGGCCACATCGACCCGAGCGACATCGAGGTCTCGGTGAGCGAAGGCGTCGTGACGCTCTCCGGCACGGTCGAGAACCGGCGCGACAAGTACGAGATGGAGCAGCTCGCGAGCAACGTGCTCGGCGTGCAGGACGTCGTCTGCCAGATCCGCGTCAAGCGCGCCGACCAGTCGTCGTCGCGCGGCAACGCCGAGCAGATCGAGTCCAAGGGCAACACCAACGACACCAACTCCCGCCGCGGCGCCACGTCCGCGACGCGCTGATCTTCCAGTTCACGCCCGCCGGCGGCGAAAGCTGTCGGCGGGCCTTTCACGCCGCGTCGCCTACTCCTCCTCGTCCTCCTCGGGCGGCGCGGGCGCGAGGCCGATGAGCTTGTCGCCGTCCTTCGCCGGCTCGTCGTCGCCGAGCGTCGTGAGCATGTTCTTCCGCAGCGCGAAGAGCGGCACCGCGCCCTCGCGCTCACCGACCCACGTCGACGCCTGCATCCGGCGCTGCTCGAGATCGAGACTGATCGAGCCGACGGTCCGCGCCATCAGCGGCGGGATGTCGCCGGGCTCGGGCTCGGTTCCCGTCGGGCTCGCGAGCACCAGGCCCCGCCCCGGACCGAAGCGCTGCTCGCCCCAGCGCGCGAGGAGCTGATCGACGTACGGGTTGCCGGTCGCCGCGAGCACCACGCCGAACTGCGGGTTGAGCACATCCTCTTCGAGCCAGCGCGTGTCGGTGGCGTCGCCGGTGATGGCCGTGAGCCCGGCCTTGGTCGCGGTCGAGACGTTGCGCGGGTTGGTGTCCACGACGCGCACGGGCAGACCCAGGTCGCCGATGACCTTCGCCAGGTCGCGCGCCAGCCGGTGCGCGCCGATGACGAGCACGCCGCTCGGCGGCCCGGCGCGCACGCCCAGGAGCGCCGCCACCGCGCCGGCGAACACGCCGCCCATCGCCACCGTCACCACGACGACCAGCAGCACCAGGGTCTCGAGTCGCGCCGCCTGCTCGGCCAGCGTCGCGCCGGCGACGAACGCGCGCGGCCCGACGCCGCCCGCCTGCGACGCCTCCGCCGCGGCGCGCGTCAGCTCGATCGCGGCGATCGACGCGACCGACACCGCCACGATGCCGCGCGGCGCCATGAAGCACAGGAACAGCTTCTCGCGGATCCCGAGCTTCGAGCCCGCGCTGCCGAGGAACACGCACAGCGGGCGGATGACGACGATCACCACGCCCACGAACGCCGCGTCCATCCAGGTCAGCTCCATGAGCCGTCGGAGGTCGAAGCGCGACGCGAGCAGGATGAAGAGCGCGCCCACGAGCACGCCGGACACGTCCTCCATCGCGTGCTGCACGTGGTGGAGGGCCCGCCCGCGCGCCCGCGCCAGGATCATCCCGCACACCGCCGCCGCGACCAGGCCGGATTCGTGGAGCGAGAGCTCGCTCAGCCCGACGCCGATCATGCACGCCGCGAGGCACACCAGCGTCGGCGCGGCGCTCGTCGCGGAGCCGCTCGTCACCCGGCGCATGATCGGCAGCGCCGCCCAGCCGACCACGGCGCCGATCACGGCGCCCAGGATCAGCGGCAGGATGTAGTAGATGAGCCAGCCGAAGCGCAGGTCGTCCGAGGCGCCGCCGTGCCGGCCCAACACGATTTCCAGCGTCGTCACCGTCGCGATCACGCCGATGGGGTCGATCAGCACCGCCTCGGCGCTCAGCACCGTGTGCAGGCGCGGCGCCAGCGCGACGCGACGCAGGATCGGCTGCACCACCGTCGGGCCCGTCACGATCAGCACCGCGCCCAGAATCAGCGACAGCTCGATCGACAGGCCCACCAGCATGTTCGCCGCCGCCGCGACGCCCAGCCACGTCACGATCGCGCCGACCGTCAGCAGCCCCCACACCGCGCGCGGCGCCCGGAGCAGCGCCTCGCGATCGAGGTGGATGCTTCCCTCGAAGATCAGCAGTCCCACCGCCACGCTGATGATCGGCCCCAGCGCCGTTCCCAGCAGATCACCGTCCACGATGTTCAGCGCCGCGGGACCGAGCAGCACGCCCGCGATCATCAGCGGCAGGATCGCCGGGATGCGGATGCGCCCGCAGATCAGGCCGACAGCGACACCGACACCGACCGCGAGCGCAAGCGTGGAGGCAGGGTTGGCCGACATGACGCCGAGTGTACCCGCCCGGCGCAATCCGACACCGAACCTACGGCGGCGGCGCCGTCTGCCCGTACGAGCCCAGCACCAGGTTCAAGTCGGCGAAGTCCACCCGGTTGTCGAAGTCCACATCGCCCACCACGCCGGAGCCCGTCGCGTTGTAGTTCGACAGCACCAGGTTCAGGTCGGCGAACTCCACGATGCCGTCGCCGTTCACATCGCCGGGAAGAACCGGCGGCAGCGCGGCGTCCGCCAGGGCCTCAAGCCACAGCGCCGCGAGCCGCTCGTTCCCGCGCTGGCTGATGTGATTCCCGTCCGCGCGCAGCCCGTCGGCGAACAGCTCGTTCTGATCGCCCAGCTCCGGGTGCGTGAGCAAGCTGACGGCGGGGGAACCCTCGACGCCGCCGTTGGCCAGGATGTACTCGTGCCACGGCGTGAACGTCGACGTGTGCGTCATGTCCCCGAGCCAGACGACGTCCACGTACGGCAGCGCCGACTTCACCATCGACCGCCACTCGCTCATCGTCTCCGGCGCGCTAAACTGCTGCGCAAACGTCTGCAGCCACACGTCCGGGCGGAAGACCTGCATCCATGCACGGATGACGTCGGGGTGGCTCTCGTCGATCTGCGGCCGGTACCCGTTCCCGCCCCATCCCGCGACGCCCCAGACGAACCCGTCCACGTCCGGGCGCCACGCGTCCACGCCGAAGAGCACCACCCCCTCACCGCCCGGTTGACCCTCGAACCGCATGCCGCGCCACTCGTTCGCATCCCCCTGCGCGACCGCGGGCCAGAGGTGCTCGATCGTCTCGAACGCCCACGGCCCGAACCGGATCACCGCGCCCTGCGCCGGCGCCTGCCCGAATGGGTGGGCCAGCCGGATCGTCGTCATCCCCGGCGCCGTCTGACCGAAGTCCACGCTCGCGATGATCGCCAGCGACCGGCCGTGCGCCACCGCGCCGCCGACCGGCGCGAACGCTCGCTTGTCGCCCAGGAGCGTGAGCGTGTCGCCGGAGTTCGCATCGCCCTGCGACGGCTGGAAGATGTGCTCGTGCGCCGTCGTGTCGAGCATGACGATCGTCGGCGCGCCGGCGTCCGTCCCTGGGGCGCCCTGGCGCGTGTGAGCGTTCGGCGCCCATGCCAGCGCCGACGAGCCCGGATAGCGCAGCGCGTGGGCGCGCATCATCAGCGGCGCCTGCGCGGAGATCAGCCCTTCCGGCCGGCAGCGGATCACGTACTGCTCGCCGCTGGGCACCAGTTGACCATCGCCCGGCCCCACGCTGTCGCCGGAGACGGAGCCGGTCCAGAATCGCGAGAAGTCCAGCGCCTGGATCGGCGTCACGCCGCCCGTCGCGTACGGAGAGTTCACCGACCCGTCGAAGCCGAACCACGGTGTGCGGCTCGTCGTCAGCGGCGCGTTGAGCACGCCCGAGGTCGTCGCCACGTCCAGCCAGGCGAACCCGTGCGCGAAGTTGCCCGGCGAGAGCCCCGACCCGTCGAACCGCTTCGCCGAGCGGCTGTTCCCGCTGAACATCACCTTCCACGGACCGGCCGCGCCCGTCACCAGGCGGCGCGCCCGCGGCGCCGGCGCGGCGACGCGCGGCTCCGAGAAGTCCCCGCTGGTCTCCGGCATCCGCCGATCGAAGAACCCCGCGTTCGCGCCCTCGTGATGCGACACGTACACGCAGCCGGTCGTCGTCGTCACCGGGCGCACGATGGAGAAGTTCGACGGCGAAAAGAACGAGCCCCGGTCGTAGATCGATACGTTGCTCGTCGTGAGCGCCTGCCCGACCACCGCGGCGCGTTCGCCCTGCGTCGTCGAGCCGAACACGCCGTTGGTCGGCAGCGTGGACATCGAGTGGTTGAGCATCCACCAGCAGTTCGCCTCGCCGGTCATGAGCCCGCCGGCGCCGGTGGTGTCGAGGTCGTAGGGCGCGTGGAAGCGGCGCGAGTCCCACACGGCCGCGCCGTCCACGACGGCGATCGCCTCGCGCCGGAGCGCGACGACGCCCCACACGGCGCGCAGCGCCGGCGCGCCGCCCGCCGCGCCGAGATACGCGTCGCCGCTGACCGGTCCGGGGCTGAACCCCGGCGCCGTCACGCTTGCGCTCGCGAACGGCGCGGATTCGGTCGCCGCGCCGATCCAGAGCTCGCCCGTCGAGCGTGTGAACGACAGCGCGATCAGCGCCCACTCGCCCTGCGCGAGCGCCGTCGGCGCGCTCATCTCGATCGTCGTGGGCGAGCCCGAGGCGCGGCGCAGCCGTGCGGCCGGGCGCGCATCCGCGCCGATCCGAACCTCGACCGCGCCGCCGATCTCAAAGACCGCGCGCTCGCCCGTGATTGTCTCCGTCGGGCGCACAAACACCAGGATCGAGAAGTCGTGCGTCGCGACCACGCCCGTGCCGGGGCCCAGGGGGACACGCACGTGGGCCGCGCCGTCCATCGTCTCCATCGTCGCAGGCGCAGGGGCGCCGACGAGCGCGCCGATCGCCGCGCCGAGGATCATGAAGAATGTCGGGCGCGCGGCGCGCATACAGGAGCACGTTCCTCCTTCGGGCGTCGCCGACCGGGCTCGGACCGACGGAGCGTCCGACGCCGCGGCGGTCTCTCTCACCGATTCAATGTACGCCCGGCCCCGCGTCCGGCCAGCGAAAACCAGCCACATGAAGGGTTTTCCACGGGCCCGGGCGCAATGAAAACGCCCGGCGCGCTGGGCGCCGGGCGGATAGAGAAACTGGGTAGTCGTGCGAGCCCCGCGGCCGCACGTTGCGGACGCCGGGGGATCAGCAGGCCTGGCCGTAGCTGTTGAGCAGCAGGTTCAGGTCGCTGAAGTCCACGTCGCCGTCGCCGTCGAGGTCGCCCGCGAGACCGCTGCCGCTCTGCCCGTAGTTGTCGAGCAGGAGGTTGAGGTCCACGAAGCCGACCAGGCCGTCACCGTCGATGTCGCCGGGGCAGGTGAGGCAGTTGGTGAGCGTCGAGAGGTCGGTCTCGACGAACGCGGGCGGTGTGCCGCCGCCGGCGCTCAGGCCCGAGATGCCGTCCGTGGACACCATGCTCATCCAGGCGATGCGGATCGTGCCGTCGAGGTGCATCTCGATCTGGAACGTGTTGGCGCCGCCGCTGGTGAAGTCCGGCACATTCAGCCAAGTCACCACCGCCCGGTCAGCCAACTGCTGATGGCGCACGCTGCTGCCGTTATTGACGATCAGGTCGTCGAAGTGGCCGGAAATACGGGGCAGGTCGAAGTGATTCGCAAAGGTCTCGCTGTAGGCCGTATCAAACGCCGTGAACGTCACGTATCCGTTTGTGCCGACGAAGTAGTTTGAGTAGGAGACGCCGTAGAGACTGACTTGGGCGCCGCCCGTCAGCGTAATCGCCGCGTAACCATCATCGACCGTGGAGCTGCCTCCCGCGGTAATGAACGAGAGCGCCGTTCCGCCCGCAGGGTCCGTGGGCAGCGAGGAGATCTCCTCGAAGCACGTGCTGTAGAAGTCCGTCAGCCCGTTGACCGGCGTGAATGTCAATTGACGTCCGACCGTGTCGCGCTCGCCGGCGCCGAACAGCTCGGTGAAGTACGACGGGATGTCCGTCGTCGTGAACGAGAAGCACGAGCCCGCGCCGACCGTCGCGCTGTTCTGCGCGATGTCCGTCGCCGACACGGTGAAGAAGTACTGCGTGTCCTCGGCCAGGCCCGACACGTTCACCGTGTGGGTGGCGCCCGCGCCGCCGGCGTTGACCACCTGGCTCGCGCCGCCGCAGGACGTGCCGATCGAGATATTGCCCGTCGCCGTCTCGTTCGTGCTGAACGTGACCGTCGCCGAGTTGAACGTGACGCCGCTGATCTGCACGTTCGAGATCACCGGCCCGGCGCAGTCCACGCTGGCCGTGGCGATGACCGGCACGTTGATGCCGCCGGCGCCGTTGTCCGCGTCCATGTACATGAACGAGATCACGTCGCCGTCCGCGATCTGGAGCTTGCCCGCCTCGTGGGAGGTGGTCAGGCCCAGGTCGCCGCGGAAGTTCGCCGTCAGCGGGCCGCTCTCGGTCAGCGTCACCATGAGGCCGATCGGATCGCTGCTCGAGGTCACGTTGACGACGATCTGCTCCGGCGTGTTGTCGTCGAGGTTCAGGTCGCAGTCCGTCACGCTCGCCGTGAGCATGCCGGTCGCGCAGTTGTAGAGGGCGCGATCGAGGCCCGCGATGCCCGCGCTCGAGCACTGGACCATCAAGGGCGAAGCGCACAGCGAGAACTTCTGCGGCCCGTCCGGCACATTCGTGCCCACGACCTCCACGCGCCACACGCCCGCCGGCACGCTCTCGCCGCCGACGCCGACGTGCACCTGCTCGAGGTTGTCCAGCGTGTTCGGCTGCGTCCGCGCCGCGGCGTTGTTCGGCATGAACGGATCCAGCGTCCACACGTGGCGCTGCACGCCGTTCGGATCGAAGACGCGCAGGTCGAGATTGTTGATCAGCGCCGTCTGCACGTTCAGCGTCGCGGGCGGGTCGTTCCACGCCAGCGTCGCCTTGAATTCCTCACCGGGCGCGACCACGACGTACGTGGTGAAGACGTCGTCCTGGCCCACTTCGTTCTCGAGGAAGTTGCCCGTGCGCAGGTGATCGATCGTCGGCTGGGCGCGGACCGAGCCGTACCCGGTCTTGTAGTCCGGACCGACGTTCTGGATGTCCGCCGCGTTGTGGGCGAGAAGGGCCTTGATGGTCGAGCCGATCGGGTCGGGCTCGCCGGTGAAGTGGTTGCGGAAGTCCTCGAGCATGAGCGCCACGATGCCGGTGACCGTGGGCGCCGACATCGACGTGCCGCTCTTGATCGAGTAGCCGACGTTGCTCGAGTTCGACGAGCACGACGTCACGCCGTTGTCGTTCGTGCCGACGTGCGGGCCGTGCTGGCTGCCGGGGCCGGAGATGTCCGGCTTCATTCGTCCGTCATCGGAGGGGCCCCACGACGTGAACGTCGTCACGGCGTCGTCGTCGGAGTAGAGCGCGCCGACCGTGATGTGGTTCTTCGCGTTCGCCGGGGGCGCCAGCGTCTCGAACCCGCCAGCGGAGTTGGGAAACGTCTCCGTGGACGGCTCGCTCTGGCAGCGCAGGGACTGGCGCTCGTTGCCGTTCGCCCAGACGATGATCAGCTCCTTGCCCGCGATCGAGCCGCGCGCGACCGAGTCGATCAGACTGTCCGTGGTGCCGTAGTTGCCGTGCCAATTGCAATCATTGTTGTTGGGCGCCGTGTTGTTGCCGATCGAGTTGTTGGCGACGGAGACGCCGTGGTTGGTGATGGCGTCGGTGTAGTCCTGGAGGAAGTCGCCGGGCTGGGTGTAGAGGAAGTCGCTGCCGCTCGGCCACTCGAAGCCGTAGTTGTTGATCGTCACGCCCGGCGCCATGCCGCGATGCAGCGGGTTCGCCACGCCGGCGCCGCCGATCGTGCCGGAGACGTGCGTCGCGTGGTCCGACAGGCCGTCCGAGTCGCGGTTGGTCGCGCGGCCCTGGAAGTCCACGTGCGTGGTGCGCGACGTGCCGCCGTCGAACACCATCACGGACACGCCGGCGCCCGTCAGGTCGTACGGCGCGGAGTTCACCACGTTCACGCCCGTGCGCTCGCGGTTGCTCGCGTTGGTCGTGCCGAACTGCCAGATCGCGGGCTCCAGCCACTGCACCGCGTCCTCCTCCGCCATCGGCTTGACCTGCGACTGCGGGATCTCGATGACCAGCGCGTTGATCGGCGGCAGGAAGTCCACGACCTTCGCGCCATACCGGCCCGCGAGCGCCACGCCCGCCGTGCGCAGATCGACGTCCTTGTGGAACGTCACGTACGCGCCGAAGACCGGCTCGAACGCCTCGCCGTCCTTCCGTTCCGAGACGTTCACCACGGCCCAGTCGGGGATCATGTCCGCCTCGAGGAACGGATCGAGCTTCCATTCGCGGCGCACGTCGCGCACGCTGTAGAGCGTGGGCTCGGCGGCGATCGCGTCCGCGTTCAGCCGGCCGGCCACGGGCGTGACCGCCGCGAAGAAGGCGTGATCGCCGAGCGGCGCCAGGAGCGTCAGGCCCGCCGCCTCGAGACGCGCCCGCTGCGCATCGCTCACCGGCGCCTTGAACTGCACCACGACGCGTCGCGCGCCGGAGTCCGCGGCCCGGGCGCCGATGTCGGCGATCGATTCCGCAATGTCGATCGCACTCATCTCCGGAATCGCCGGATCGGCGCCGGACTTCCAATGCACCTGGGCATGGGCGGCGCAGGAGAGCACGCCGCCCGCCGCGAGGGCGAGCGCGGCGGACAGACGACGTGCGCGGACGGGGCGCATGGCCTTCGACGGCATCAGACAGCTCCTCTTCAAATCGCGTTGGATCTCGGGTGTCGGATCAACGGGCTGCACAGGGGTCCCGGCGCAGCGACGCCGGGCGCGTGGGAACAGGACGCACGGAACGCGCGCCGAATCCGTCGATGCACGGGGACCACACCCGCTCCGGACGCCCACTCGCACGGAAGCCGCGTGACCACCGCGCGGGCCCGGAGATTCCGGCGCGAGTCCACGCATCGAACATCCCGCGCACCGATGAAAGGGTCAAGGGCTTTTTCAGGCCGCCGACGAGAGAACTTCCTCGTCCCGCGTCCCCACGGAGCCCGGTTCCGGCGGGTTCTCGGGCGTGTCGCGCCGCGAGCGACGACCCGCCGCCCCCGGCCAGCACGCCACCACGCCCGCCAGGCCCATGAGCGCCAGCGTCCCCGGCTCCAGCGCCGGGAGGACGAACGCGGAGCTCGACGAGCGCAGCTCGCGCACTCGTTCGACCGAGCCACCGTCGGCGGACGCCGACGCCGAATGCGCCGCGAGGCCAAGACCGAGAACTCCGGCCGCCATTCCCAGGGCGATCGCGGCAAGGGCGGATATGGCTCTTCGTCGGGGCACGACTGCTCTCTCTCCTCTGCGCCGGCGACTCGTCGGTCGCGGCGATCGCACAGCCCCTGCCCGGGGCCGGCGCTCTCCTCTGATTCCCACACGAAGTCCGTCACCGCCGCGCCCCGCCCACACTCCGGGCCGCGACGCAATCTCCACGCACAACGTACGCCCTCGACGGATTCCTGCAAGCCGCCCAAGGCAAAAGCTTGGGCAAAGGGGGCGGGCTGCGCGGTTTCGGGGGCTTTCCACGATCATGCGTCGTCGTCGGTACCCTCTGCCCCCATGACCGTCAGCCACTGGCGCCGCGCCCCGCAACCCTCGAGCGAGACCGCCGACCTCGTCATCGTCGGCGCGGGCATCGCGGGGCTCTCCGCCGCGCTCGACGCGCAGCGCCGCGGCCTGCGCACGATCATCCTCGAACGCGATCAGCCCGGCGCCGGCGCTTCCGGTCGCAACGCCGGCTTCCTGATGCGCGGCTGCGCCGAGAACTACGCCATCGCCTGCCGCGCGTACGGGCGCGATCGCGCCAAGGCCCTCTGGAGACTCACGGAGGACAACCTTTCCGCGCTCCGGGAAGAGGGCATCGAGCGCCTGCCCTCCGTCCAGCGCATCGCCTCCTGCCTGCTCGCCCTCGAGGAGAAGGAACGCGAGGAGCTCCGCGAGTCCGTCAAGCTCATGCGCGAGGACGGCTTCGCCGTGGACTGGCTCGAGGACGCGGCCGACGGTCCCGACGACGCCGTCTGGCGCCCGCGCGGCCACTCCCGTCGCGCGCTCGCCGGCCTCGTCAATCCCGATGACGGCGCGTGCAACCCCGTCGATGTCCTCGCCCTCCTCCGACGCAAGCTGCGCGACCCCGTGCGCGAGCGCTGCGAGGTCGTCGCCATCGAGGAGACGCCGAGCGCGGTGCGCATCCGCACCGGCGAGGGCGTGATCGAGGCCGCGAACGTGCTGCTGTGCGTGAACTCCTACCTCGGCCTGCTGCTCCCCGCGCACGCGAAGCTCGCCTCGCCCACGCGCGGCCAGATGCTCGCCACCCGCTTCCCGGCGAACGCCAACGTGCGCCTCCTCATGTCCTACTACGCCAACTACGGCTACGAGTACTTCCGACAGACCAACGACGGCGCCATCGTCGTCGGCGGCTGGCGCCAGCGCTTCGCCGATGTCGAGGTCGGCTACGAGGACCGCACGAACCCTGACGTCCAGAAGGGCCTCGAGCAGTTCGCCACGCACATGCTCGGCGACGGCTACGAGATCACCGCGCGCTGGAGCGGCACGATGGGCTTCTCGCCGGACGGCCTCCCCGTCGTCGACGCCGTGCCGAGCTTCGCGCGGCGGCGCGTGTGGTTCTGCGGCGGGTTCACGGGGCACGGGATGTCCATGGGCTACCGCACGGCGCAGATCGCGATCGGCGCCATGCTCGACGGGGCCGAGAACATCTTCGACACCGCACGCTTCTAGGCGACCGGCCGAACGGCGTTGACCTATCCTCCGGGCTCGTGTCCCGCACGCTCACCATCGCGTTCTTCGGCGACATCGTCGGCTCCCCCGGTCGCCGCGCCTTTGCGCACGGTGTGGAGGTCGTTCGCGAGAAGCACCGCGCGCAGGTCATCATCGCCAACGCCGAGAACGCCAAGCACGGCTCCGGCCTCAGCTTGGATTCGTACAACGCCATCCGCCGCGCCGGCGCCGACGCCCTGACCCTCGGCGACCACGTCTACCGCGAGCGTGAAGCGCTCCCGCTCCTTGACGATCCCGAGGTTCCCGTCTGCCGCCCGGCGAACCTCGCGAGCGAGGCGCCCGGCAAGCGCATCGTGCGCATCGCCCCGGCGAGCGCGGGCATTCCTCCGGTGTATGCGCTGATCGTCCTCGGACGTCTGCACATGCCCATGCCGGCGGACGATCCCTTCGCCGCGATCGATCGCGAGATCGGCGCGATCCCCGAGCCCGACGCGATCGTCCTCGTCGAGATCCACGCCGAGTTCACCAGCGAGAAGCAGGCGGTCGCGTGGCACTGCGCCCGCCGGTGGCACGGACGCGTCGCCGCGGTCGTCGGCACGCACACCCACGTCCAGACCAGCGATGCGCGCATCCTCGAGCACAGCGTCGGCGCCATCACCGACGTCGGCATGTGCGGCCCGCGCCGGTCCATCCTCGGCCGACGCGTGGACGACGTCCTTCGCATGATGACCACCCAGGCGCCCACCGTCCTCGACGTCGCCGACGACGAGCCGCGCGCCTGCGGCGTGGTCATTCGTTTCGACTTGAACTCCCGCCGAACGACGGGCATCGAGGCCTTCGACCTCGCCGCCCCGGCCTGACCCCGCTCACCCGGCGCGCCGGATCCACGGATTCGCCGCGTTCAGCAGCCGGTCCGCCGGCGCCCCCGCGATGTCCGGCGACGGCTTGCTCATGTAGGGAAGAGGCGGCGCATCCGCCGACCACTCGTCCTCGACCGGTTCCGGCTCCGGACCGGCGCTCTGCGGATCAAAGTGGAAGGCTCCGAATCCCGCGCCGATCTCGTGGTCGCCGTTCATGCACGTTCGATCGGCGAAGCGCGCGACCGACTTTGCGCGCGCACCGATTCGCGGCGCACAATCGCGCACTTTTCCGGGCGAACGGCGCCGGCGGCGCGCGTTGGGAGTCGCCGCCGGCGCGCGGCTACCATCCCGCTCATTCGCCCGCCTCCACGGATTCCAAACGCATGCCGACCGCCTCCAAGCCCGCATCGCCCGTCGTCGTGTCCGATCGCGCCCGAACCCTCGCCTGCAAGGGCGGAACGCCGGTCCGCACGAACCCCGTGCCCCTGATCTCCGCCGGGCTCGCCCCCGAGGACATCGAGGCCGCGACCGCCGTGCTCAAGAGCGGCATGCTCCGCCAGGGCGCCCGCTGCACGGAGTTGGAGAAGGAATTCGGCGCCCTGACCAACGCCCGGCACGCCCTGACGTGCGCGAACGGCACCTGCGCCCTCCAGCTCGCCTACGAGCCCCTGATCCAGCCCGGCGACGATGTCCTGGTCCCCGCGTGGACGTACATCGCCACGGCGTCCATGCTCGTGGCCCGCGGCGCCCGGCCGATCTTCGTGGATTCTCTCCCGGACACCATGAACATCGACGTCCGCGACGCCGAGAAGCGGATCACCCCCAAGACCACCGCCATCGCCGCGACCCACCTCTACGGCAACCCCGTGGACATCGACGCCGTGCAGGATCTCGCCAAGCGCAAGGGCCTCAAGGTCGTCTACGACGCCGCCCAGGCCCACCTCGCCACCTACAAGGGCAAGGGCCTCGGTGCCTACGGCGACGCCGTGACCTACTCGTTCTACGCCACCAAGAACATCTCCACCGGCGAGGGCGGCATGGTCACGGTCAACGACGACGGTCTGGCCCGCCAGATCGGCCTCCTCCGCTCCCACGGCGAGACCGGCAAGTACCTCCACGAGCACATCGGCTTCAACTACCGCATGACCGACGTCGAGGGCGCCATCGGCCTCAGCCAGCTCCGCCGGGCCACCGACCTGACCAACCGCCGGCGCGACAACGCCCGCAAGCTCGACGCTCTCGTGAACGCCATCGACGGCCTCGAGGCCCCGAAGGTCACCCCCGGCGCCGAGCACGCGTACCACCTCTACACGGTGCGCCTCGACACCGACCGCTTCACCTGCACGCGCGACGAGTTCATCGCGGCCCTCCAGGCCGAGGGCGTCCAGTGCGCCGTCCATTACCCACGCCCGCTGACGCGCCAGCCGGCGTTCGCGCCATTCGTGAAGGATCACCCCGCGGTGGCCGAGCGACTGTCGCAGACGGTCTTCTGCATCCCCGTGCACCCGGCGCTGACGGAGCGCGACATCGCCGACGTGGGCGAGGCGCTGCGCAAGGTGGCGGACGCGTTCCGGAAGTGATCCGGCACGGTCAGAAGATCATGCCGGTGATGCGTCCGCCGAAGACGATCTTGTTGTTGACCATCCCCTGAATGTCCGCGACGAAGCGGCTGGGGTGGAACTTCACCTCCTGGCTCAGGAGATAGAAGTCGTCGCCCGGGACCACTGTGCCGCGGAACGTCGTGTCCTCGATGCGGATGAACCCGGCAAACTTCCGGTGCTCCATCCGCACGAAGTAGAGGTACGAGGCGAGCTGGGCGCCGGCCTCGATCATGAGCACGCCGGGCAGCAGGGGCCGGCCGGGGATGTGGCCCGCGCACCAGAATTCGTCGGGGCGGACGTGCTTGACCGCCACGCCCCTCGTGTAGTCGTCGCTCTGCCAGACCACGCCGTCGATCTGCATCATCGTCCCGCGATGCGGGATGAACTGCTCCAGATCGGCGCGCGTCAACACCTTCGACCGCAGGTCGATGCCCGAGAGGTCGAACAGCGGGCCATGACGGCTCCGCCCGGACGCATCCCCGGCGTCGCCCGGTTCGTGGGTCACGGTGTCAGTCTCGGCTTGCGATGCGGGCGTCACTTCTCGTCGGTGCGGATTTCGAGAATCTTCTGACGCACCGTCTGGGCGGCGTTCTTGAGGTCCTGCATCGACTTCCGCACGCGCGTGCCCGCGGCCTTGTTGCCGCCCTCGGCCTTGCGCACGTCCTCTTCCGCCTCGGCGATGATCCGCTTCAGAGCCTCGAATTCCTCCACGTGGCGCCTCCAATGGTGGGGGACTGGGGCGGCCCGCCGCTGCGGGCCGGGAACACCATCGTTGACGCTCCGAGCCGTTTTCGCAACCCGCCAGGGCCGCTCCACGGGGCAAAACAGCGATTTTCGACGCGCCAGAGGCGGTCGCGCCACCCCTTCGACCCGTCAAAAAACGGCCTTCATGCCCTCAGAATGCGATTCTGCCCCGTTTCGGGTCGTCAGACCCGATCGCGGCCCCCGCCGTTGGCTCCGGGGCCAAAGAGGATCATGTTCTTGCCGTGGCTCTTGCTCTCCATCGCCAGGGCGTCCGCCCGCGCGATGAGCGTCTCGGGGTCCTGCGCGTCCCAGGGGAACGTCGCCAGGCCGCCCGACACCGAGAGCATCCCGGGCGCATCCGAGCCCAGCTTCGGGAAACGGCGGTTCTGCACCTGACGCTGGAATCGCGCCGTGAGCGCCGAGATCGACTGCGGATGCCGGCTCGACGGGTCGCGCGGCCCGTCGGGCTCGTAGAACACCACCGCGAACTCATCGCCGCCCACGCGGCAGACGCGATCGCACGGACGCACCACCGAGCGCAGCAGCTTCGCCACCTCGCGCAGGATGTCGTCCCCCGCCGCGTGCCCGAAGCGGTCGTTGAACTGCTTGAAGTTGTCGATGTCGAACGCCAGCAGCGACAGCTCGTGCCGCCGCTCGCGCGCCTCGGCCACCTTGGCCGGCAGGAACCGGTCGAAATACCGCCGATTCCACACGCCCGTCAGCGGGTCCGTGAACGCCGCCTGACGCAGCTTGTTCTGCTGCTCGCGCAGCGCGAGCCAGTGGCTCATCCATTCCGCGCATCGCGGCAGCGCGCCCGACGCGTCCTCGCTCGAGACGATCCAGCCGTACGTGCGCCCCCGATGCTCCACCGGGAACGCCGCGCGGCCCGGCGCCGGCTCCGGCGCATCATGCTCGGGGTGGAACGACGCCGTCTCGTCGCTGAGACGACGGCGGATCTCGCACACGCACGCGTTCAGGATCTCCGCGCCCGACAACGCCGCGCGCAGGATCGGCAGGTCCGGCTCGCACTCGTGCGAACTCTGCGGCGCCGGGGCGCTCGAGCGTGCGATCGCCACCGGCGGCACATGCGGCCTCTCGACCTCGCGCTTCGGTTCGGTCTTCGCCGTCGGCGCCGGCGTTTGCGCCGCCTGTGCGGCCGTCGGCGTCGCGCGATCCGGCGCCTTGCCGTTCACGATCCGGCGCAGTTCGGACGCGTCCAGCCACGCCGGCGCGACCGCGTCGTACAGCCCGGTCGTTTCCGCTTCATCCTCCGCGCCGGCCGTGCCCTGGAGCGCGATCAGGAACGCGCCGGGATCGACCCGGCGCAGCGCCGCGATGAACTCGCGCTCCTCCCCCTGCGCCACGGCGCCGCGAGGCGTCACCACCGCCGTCCGGCGCGGCGACTCGTCGTCGATCGGGTGCGCCAGTTCGCCGACGGCGTCGAGCGGCTCACGCGCCCGGATGAGTTCGATCGTCGAGTCCTTGCGCAGGCGCGACTCCACGGCGCCGCGACCGACCACGATCACCCGCAGGTCCGCATCACTGGTCTTCGCAACAGCCCGCGTCACGTTCCGCCCCCCGCGCCGCCGCTGCGGCCTTCGTGCTCGTCCGTCCAGTCGGACATGAGCATCGTGAGTTCCTCGTCCGTCAGCATCGACGTCGACAACTGCTCCTCGCCCTCGTCCTTCAGCGGCTTGGGCGGCAGGTTGCCGAGCGAATCGAAATCACCCGTCAGCCGCAGCGCCGGACGCGCGATCGCGCGCTTCCGCACGATCACCTCCGGCTGCCCCGGCGCCGGCTGGATCGGCTTGGGCTCCGGCATCGCCTGGAGCCGCGGCTGCACCGTCGAGTCGTACTTCCACACCGGGGTCAGCGGCACGAACCGCGCGATCGACGCGCGGAGGCGGTCCAACCCCGGAACACGGTGGGGCTCGGTGACGATCAGCGCCGGCGGCTCGTTCGCCGGGTCATCGCAGAGCGCCGACATCGCTCCGTAGATCGATCGGACCACTTCGTAGGAGATCTGCCGGCGCTGGAGCGAGCGCAATAGCTCCTCCGGCGGAACCGCCCCTCCCGAATCGAGAAGGATGACCGCTCGCAGGGCCTCGGGGGACCGAACGCTCTCCGAATGCGTGGGCATCTCTCGGAAGTCTACATTTCGGCACAGGCGAAGCACGCGCCGCTCCCTCTTTCTGAAAGCCACGGGGCCAGAAATCTCTCCTCCGACCCCAGTTTCGGCAGTTTCCGGACCCTGATTCAGGCAAAGAGCGAGGAAACGACCGAAAAAGCGCCGTCGGGCGCTCCAAGAGACGCGATCGCCGTCCTCATCGAGGATCTCGCGTGCTCGTCCCCCAGCAGACGGATGAGCGACGTGCCCGCATGGCGCAAGTTCTCATCGGCGTCGATGTGATCCGTTTCGATGATCGCGCCGCCGGCGTCCGCCATCGGCGAGGCGTTCGCCCGCTGGTGCTGATCCTTATGAAACGGGTAGGGCATGAAGACGCACGGTGTGCGGCTGGCCCACGCCTCGCCCACCGACCCGGCGCCGCAGCGCGACACCGCCAGCTCCGCCGCGCCCCACGCGTCCGCCATCTGCTGGCAGAACGGCACGACCACCGCCGCGACGCCGGCGCGCTGGTACGCGTCGATCAGCATCTTCTCCGCCCCGGCGCCGCACTGGTGGAACACCTGCCACCCGCGCAGCGCCTCCGCGTGTTTCTCGACCAGCGCCGCCATCAACTGGTTGATCGTCCGCGCCCCCTGGCTCGCGCCGGTCACGAAGAGCGTCGGCGCGTCGGGCTTCAATCCCAACCTCCCGCGGCACACGCTCGGCGGGTCGTTCGGCATTGCCGCGCGGCGAACCACCGGGCGAATCCGCTTCCATTCCGTCGGGACCGTGGGCCCGTCGGGGCTGAACACGAGGTCGCTGCGCTTCGCGAGCAGTCGGCTCGCCTTCCCCGGCACCGCGTCGAGATTCACCAGCGCCGTGCGCATCCCCACCCGCCTCGCCGCGCTCGCGGCGGGCGGGCAGACGAATCCGCCCAGCGAAACCAGCCACGCCGAGCGCGCTTCGGCGCCGCGCAGGGTCTCGACGATCGCCTCGCGGCTCTCCCGCACCGCGCCGGGCCAGCTCAGGGCGAACTTCGCCAACCGTTTCGGATGCGCCCCGAACGGCGCCGCGCTGATCGGTGTGAATTCGACGTTCTCGGCGCGCAGGATCTCGCTGTCGAGCGGGCGCGTCGAGCAGAGGAACCGGCATCGCGCCCCGGGATCGCGCTCGCGCACCTGCTCCGCGATCGCCAGCGCGGGATAAATATGCCCGCCCGTGCCGCCCCCGGCGAACACGAAGACGCGCGGCGAAGTCGGCATCACTGGTCTCCCGGAATGCTTACGCCGCGGCGAGTTCCCGCTCGTCCGACCACGACGGCTGCGTGAACCGGTCGAGCGAGATCAGGAGCCCCAGCGAGAACGCCGTGAGGATCCAGCCCGTTCCGCCCGAGGACAGCAGCGGCAGCGCGATCCCCTTGGTCGGCCCGAGCCCGGTCACGACGCCGATGTTGATCACCGCCTGGATGCCGATCGTCGAGAGGACGCCGACGCCCAGCAGGCGCGAGGCGCTCGCCGCGTCCGGCAGGCGGCGGATGATCGCCCACCCGCTCCAGAGGATGCCCAGGTACAGCGCGATCACCAGCGCCGCGCCCGCGACGCCGAGTTCCTCGCAGATCACGGCGAAGAGAAAGTCCGTGCGATCCTCCGGCAGATAGCCGAACTTCTGGAGCCCGAACCCGAGCCCGCGCCCGAAGACCTGCCCGTTCGCCACGGCCACCATGGACTGGATCATGTGGTACCCCGAGCCGTCGGGGTCCTGGTACGGATCAAGGAAGGTCACCAGGCGCTGCATGCGGTAGGGGCTGGTGATGACCGCCGCGACGATTCCGAGGATTGCCGGCGGCGCGAACGCCGCGAGATGCACGATGCGCGCGCCGGACGCGATCAGGACCACGCCGCACGCCGCGAGCATCAGGACGCCGGTGCCCAGGTCCTCCAGCGTCACCAGCGCCGCGGGCAGGCCGATCAGCACGAGCGCCGGCAGCAGGCGCGAGAACTTCGCCATCCGCTGCGGCCCCTGCCACGCGCAGTACAGCGCGAGGATCACCACGATGCTCCACTTGGCCAGCTCGCTCGGCTGCAGGCTCCCCGCCAGCGGCACGTGGATCCATCGGCTCGAGCCGTTCACCGTTCGCCCGAGACCCGGGACGTACACCAGCAGCAGCCACGCGCACAGCGCGCCGACCGACACGACGAAGAAGGGGTGCACCGACCCGAACGACCACCGACGGTCGGGCGAGCCGAGCCGCTGCCCATCGACGAGCTCGAGCGTCCGCAGCCGCGCCGCGACGACCATGGCCAGGAGCGCCAGCGCCATGTACGCGGTGGACCGGGACAGCACGATGGTCTTGAAGGTCACGGCCTGCTCGTCCTGCACGCTCATCCCGGCGGAGGACACCATGACCACCCCGATGCACAGGAGGCCAAGGACGCACAGCGCGATGATCTGACTGGGACGCGGCATGCCGTAGCCCCAAGATCGGCAATCCCGACGTCGCCGGAGCAGAAACGGCGGTCGCCACCTCAGAGCCGCGGGCTTAAGCCCGCGCGGGCCGGAACCGCCGCACCATCGCACGCCCGCGCACCCGTTGGCTCCGACGCCCCAACCCCGTGCCATCGACCGCAGCTCTGGGCGGTCGATGCGGGATGCGCCCCGTCGCCCGAAAGACCGCAACCGCTCAGAGCCGCGGTTGCGGGCACAGGGCCACACCCTTCACCGCCGTTCCGCATGAATTGCCCGAACTTCACCGCCCGGAACCGACTACCTCCTTATGGCGTCGGAACAACATTGCGAGGACCATGGCCGCCCTCGGTCGGACGCGATCGGCGAACCAAGGAGGCGCACCATGCGCATGCTCACGCTCCTCTTCACCGCGCTGGCGTGCGCCATGTGGACGCCGCGCCTCGAGGCCGACCCGCCGCTGGACCCTTCCCTGTTCCGGAGCTCGCCCGATCCCTATCCGGGCGTCACCGTCGCGCAACTCGAAGAGATCGTCGAGGAGTTGGAGAACGCGGCGGCGCACCCTCCGCTCGGCGCCAGCGCGCGCCCGCGACTCTCCGAACCGATCGATCGACGGCGAGATCCTTTCGGTCACATCTTCATATCGCGCGGCGGCCTGTACACGCATTGGCGGATCGAGTTCGACGCTGACGTGGAGCTCGAGCGCCTGCGCGCGGCGCAGCCGGAGGTCGACGATGATCGGCGTCTTCTCCTCGACTGGTATCGGGCCGCGAACAAGGAGCTGCTCCGCCGGACGCAAGCCGTGTACGACGCCCACGGGCTCGGCGACGCTTGGGAATCGGAGCAGGAGTTCGAGGTGATGTTCCAGCACCCCCTGGAATCTCCGCACGTTCGTGTCGAGAAGTACGGCGTTTCCACTCTCTATCGCACCGACGCCGCACGATTCCTCGGCGAGCGTCTCGTCAATCTGCGCGATCAGCCCGAGCCCATGGACCCGCCCTCGCCGGCGCCGAATCCCGAGCGTCGATCCATCACGGTCGAGCTCATTCCCAGGAAAGCGCAGTGGGCCGAGCACGAAACGATCATGGGCGCCATCGTCGTGACGAACACGAGCGGCAAGACCGTTCGGGTCAAAGACTTTGATAACTTTTGGAACGAGCATGTCCGCATCGCACATGTCGATGGCCGCGGGCTCGATCGGTGGCCTGTCGAGCCACTGCTCTGCGGCGGCACGCGCATCATGGGTCGTTACACGGCGTGGGGGCCCGGTGAATCGCACGCGACGTACTTCTCTTTCCAGACGAATCCCAACGGCGTCGGCCCGCAATGGAAGGCGCCGCCCGGTGCATACAGGCTGGAGTACCTGCCCCACGACTGGTCCGAATTCGTCGATGTGACTGTCAAGAACGCGACGATCGAGGTTGTCCCCGCCGATCACGCTCCCTGACGGTCGCGTCTCGCTCAGACACTAATGCCTGAAATGCCTCACCCCCGTGATCATGCACGTCACGTTGCGTGACCTGCACAGCTCGATCGTCTCCTCGTCGCGCTTCGAGCCGCCCGGGTGCACCAGCATCGTCACGCCGGCGTCCGTCAGGATCTTCGGGCCGTCGGGGAACGGGAAGAACGCGTCCGACGCGGCGATCGCGCCCTTGGCGTTCGGGCCCGACTTCTCCACGGCGACGCGGCACGCGCTCACGCGGTCCACCATGCCGCAGCCCTGACCGAAGAGACGCACGCTCCCCGGCTTGGCGCGGTCCTCGCCGCCGATGGCGATCGCGTTGGAGTTCAGGTGCTTCACCGCCGTCCACACCACGGCCGCCGCGCCGAGACGCTCCGCGCTCGGCGCCGGGCCCGCGGCATGCGTCCACTGCTCCGTCGAGGCGCTCCGCGTGTCGCGGTCCTGCACGAGGAGGCCCCCGGGGATCGATCGGTAGTCGAGCTTCCGCGCCGCGGCGCCGGATCGCTCGCCCGTCGCCAGGAGGCGCACCGCCGCCCACCGATTCCGCAGGAACTCCAGAGCGTCCGGCTCGAACGACGACGCGACGATCACCTCGAGGAACACGCCCTCGGCGCCGATGCGCTCCGCCGTCGCGAGATCGATGGGACGGTTCACGGCGAGGATCCCGCCGTACGCCGCGAGCGGATCGCCGACGAGCGCGCGGTCCACGGCGTCGAGCATGGACGTCGCCGTCGCGGCGCCGCAGGCGTTGCGATGCTTGATCACCGCCGCCCCCGCGCGATCCGGCGTGAGCTTGCGCAGCTCCTTCACCAGCTCCAGCGCCGCCGCGGCGTCGAGGATGTTGTTGTAGCTCAGCCGCTTGCCGTGCAGCAGCTCGGCGTTGACGACGGTCGGCCCGGTGGACGCGGGGTCGCGGTACAGCGCCGCGTCCTGGTGCGGGTTCTCGCCGTAGCGGAGTTCATCGACCTTCTGATGCGCCAGGCGCAGGACCTCGGGAAAGGGCTCGCCGCCCGTGCCTGCCGCGCCGCCGCGACGCGAGAGATACGACGCGATCGCCGCGTCGTATCCCGCCGTGCGCGCGAACGCCGCGGCCGCAAGATCCGCCCGCAGCGCGAGCGTGGTCGATCCCTTGGTCTGGTTCAGCGTGGTGACGACGCGGTCGTACTGGTTCGGGCTGCTGACGACGGCGACATAGGCGTAGTTCTTCGCCGCGGAGCGCAGCATCGACGGCCCGCCGATGTCGATCTGCTCGACGGCCTCGTGGTGCTGCACGTCCGGCTTCGAGACGGTGCGTTCGAAGGGGTAGAGATTCACGCAGATCAGGTCGATCGGTGTGATGTCGTGCTCGCGCATCGCCTTGGCGTGCTCGGGGTTGTCGCGGACGCCCAGGAGCGCGCCGTGCACCGAGGGGTGCAGCGTCTTGACGC